>REEP01000082.1 GCA_007695045.1 Rhodospirillales bacterium
CCAACAGTGCCTACGTCCGCGGCGCCTTCCCGCGCTATCGGCAGGAGCACGTGAATCGCGCCGTCCAGATGATGATGAAACCGATCGGCATCAATCCCGGCAGCCGGCTGGGCAGCCTCGCGGCCCGCGCGGTGTGGCATGTCATGCAGCGGCACGCCCGGCGGGCACAGGCGGCATAGGTCAGGACTGACGCGCCCTGGCCGGGCTCAGGACGCGTCTTCCAGTTCCGGTTCGGAGGCCGCGAGCGCGGCGGCGGCAAAATCGAAGTCGCCATAGGCGGCGGCCGCTGCCGCGGCCGCTTCCGGCTGACGGTTCACGACGTCGCGGTAGGCCATGTCCTGCAACAGGATGTGGTGGCTGAGCCAGTCCCTGAGGAACGCCAGGACGTCATCGAGGGGGATCGCCAACGGGTCTGCCGCGAACCGCTCGGCCAGCGCGCGCACTTCCGCCGTGAGTGCCTCGTGCTCATCGCGGTGGACGTCCAGATCGGGATAGCCGCAGGCCGCCATCACCTGCTCCTCGCGGCCGAAATGAAACACCGTGTAGGCGATCAGGGTGGCGAGTACATCGGCAAGCACGTCATGCCGGGTGCCGCCGCCGGCAACCGTCGTGTCCCTGGCGCTTTCAACCCGGTTGATCAGGCCGATCAGCACGCGGTGATCGCGGTCCAACCGGGGTTCGCCCACGCTCATCGCCGGGGTCCACCGAACGTAGCTCATCGCTGTTGCCCCATGAGGCCCGAACAGGGAAAGAGGGTATCACGTCCGGGTGGCACCCGCCAATCGGCACCGTAGCGGCGGTGTTGGGCACACGTGTGGACCGGGGCGTACAGAAGAACAACGGGGTGCCGGCGACACCCGGCACCCCGCTCGCTCGTGTCCGCCGCACCGCCGGGATTAGACAGCTGGTCAGGCGGCGGATCAGGCGGATCAAGTGGATCAGGCGGCGTGGCGCGCGCCCGTCCCCTCGATCACCCGCGGGGTCTCCGGCGCGTCCACTTCGGCGGGCGAGCCGGTGGCGATGGCGATGCGCCGCGGCTTCATCGCTTCCGGCACTTCGCGCACCAAGTCAATGGTGAGCAGGCCGTTATGCAGATGGGCGCCGACCACCTTGACGTGATCGGCCAACTGGAACTGCCGCTTGAAGCTGCGCCCGGCGATGCCGCGGTGCAGATACGCGGTCTCGCCTTCCGGCTCCTTGCGCTGCCCTTCCACCAGCAGCGCGTTGTCTCGCGCGTGGATGGCGAGATCGCTTTCGGCGAAGCCGGCGACGGCCAGGGTGATCCGGTACTGATCCTGACCGATCCGCTCGATGTTGTAGGGCGGGTAGCCGTTGCCACCGTCACCCCACTGCCCCTGCTCTTCGAGCAGGCGCATCAGGCGATCGAACCCGACGGTCGACCGGAACAGGGGAGAGAAATCGAACGTCGACATGGCACACATTCTCCTTGCGTCAAGCAATGTGCAAAACCACGCGGGACCACGAGCAGTCGATCCCCATCGTGGAGCCGGACCCGCCAAGGGCATCCGGCGACAGTGGAGGTATGTTCACGGTTGGCGCTCGTCAAGACCATGACCGACGCTGTGCCGATCGTTCCGGCCGCTTGCCATGCTTGCTTGCGACCGGTCGTTACTGGCGGCCGCACCCAACTGCCGATCAACCGGACGGCGGCACCTGGAATACCTCTTGCCCTTCAGTTTCTGATATCCGGAACGGGCCGGAGACGTTCGGCGATGCCCGGCACGGCCGTCACCCTTGACCGGCGGCGGCCGGCGCGGGCAGGGTTGGACATGATCCTGGATCAGCTCGACCGGGCCCTGGCCCCTCACGGCATGAAGACCCGCGGCGGCTTCCACCCGGCACCCGCCGAGCGGTCTGTGTTGCCTTCGGCGCCGGCCACCGTCGTCCTCGTCGGCAACGTGGGCGGGGCGATGTGGGGCGCGTTCAGCGCTGCATGCGATTCGCGGCAACGGGCCCGGGGTGCCCATCCGCTGGATACCTGGACCCGCGCCGTGATCGATCCGGTCGCAGCCGCGTTCGAGGCGGCGGCGCTCTATCCGTTCGAAGGCCCGCCCTATCATCCGTTTCAGCGCTGGGCCCGACGCGCTCTGCCGCTGCACGATACGCCCATCGGCCTGCTGATCGATGCGGAAGCCGGCCTGTGGCATGCCTTCCGGGCGGCCCTGCTGTTTGCCTCCCGCCTGCCTCTGCCGCCGCCGTCGGCACCGGTGGCGAGCCCGTGCGCGACCTGTCGTGACCGCCCCTGCACAACGGCCTGCCCGGTGGAGGCAATCGCCCGGCATCGCGCCGATGTCGCCGCCTGTGTGGCCCACGTGCGATCGGATGCCGGTGGCGAATGCCGCCATAGCGGCTGTCGGGCCCGGCGCGCCTGCCCGGTCGGCGCTGGCTTTCGCTATGGGCCCGAGCAGGCCCGCTTCCACATGGCGCACGTCCTCGCGGCAGCCGGCAGCACCCCCACGGGCGGCGAGACTTTGGCTTGAGCGATCACCGAGGCCTGTGGGAAAAGTCCTCCCGCCACCAACCCTGTCCCGGTCCCTGACCACCACGCATCGGCCACATTCGATCGAAGCAGCACAGCTGACGGGACAGACGTCGCAAATCGGTCAGCTGGGTCTTTTCGCCCCGACTTCGGTATGCCGGGCGGTCTGCCGCGGGTCCAGGATGGTATGGAGCGCGATCCGCCGACCTCGTGACTGCGGCTGAAGTTTTGCGGCTGACAAGCATTGCGGCGCCGGAGGGGTGATAGGATGGTCTGTAGGAACAAATACCTTGACGCGCCGGCGAAACCATGCCATTATGCCGGGTTTCCTTGGCGCGAGGCTGGAACTGCACTGGCGCTGAAACGCTAACTTACTGATTCAAAAGACGAAAATCGTCAAAATGATAACGTTTGATAACAAATGCATACATGTTTCCGCGCCCGACGCCCCGGTTTCGTTTGTTATCAATGGCTTATCCCGAAAAACCCGGTTTTTTTCGCGTTCCAACCGCATCTTTTCGCACCCGAAAGGCATTTTTCTGCACCCAAGCGTGCGCCTGTGATCGGAACCGAGGTGCCCCGGGACCCGGCATGCCGGCCTTGACCGGGATAAATCCCACAAAAAAATTTACAGGCTCTCTGGGCGCTGCTATCACGTGAATGCGTCTCATTCGCGATTTCTCAGAAGCTGATGAGCGGACGCAATCCGGCCAAGCTGTGCTGCGCTTGCGGCCCGCTGGCGCCCGAACCGAACACGGACGTGAAACATGAGCGGCTTTCCCCTGGCACAGGCAGGTTATGGCGAGGCAGTCGAAGTCCTGGCGGTCGACGGCGGTGCCGGTGCGCGCAGAAAGCTCACCGATCTGGGCCTGGTGCCCGGTCAGCGCATCGAGATCGTGACCCGCCAGCCGGGAGGGCCGATGCTGGTGGCGGTTGCAGGAACGCGCGTCGCGGTCGGTTTCGGGCTGGCCCTGAAGGTGCGTGTTGCCGCGGTTGCACGGCAGGGGAGCGAGGGATGAAGCTTTCGGACCTGAACGTGGGGGACGTTGCCGAGGTGGTGGGCTTCGATGGCGGCGACCGCAGCTATCGGTCGCGGCTCATGGCCATGGGCCTGACACCGGGCACGCAGTTCCGCCTGAAACGCTTGGCCCCGCTCGGAGATCCGGTGGAGGTCGAGGTCCGGGGCTTTTCGCTGAGCCTGCGCAGGGCCGAGGCGGATGCCGTTCAGGTTCAGCGACACGAGTGATACCAAAGGGGTGTTTCGAATGACGGCCAGAACGATCGGCCTTGTCGGCAATCCCAACTGCGGCAAGACCACGCTGTTCAACGTGCTGACCGGAACCCGGCAAATGGTCGGGAACTGGCCGGGTGTCACCGTCGAGAAGAAGACCGGGGTTTTCCAGAATCGGGACATCACGGCCGAGGTGGTCGATCTCCCCGGCGTCTACGCCCTCAGCACGCCGGGCGATGACCAGGCGCTGGACGAGCGCATCGCCCAGACCTACCTGGCCGCCGGGGACGCCGATCTCATCATCAACATCGTCGACGCCTCGAACCTGGAGCGGAACCTCTACCTCACGACGCAACTGCTTGAAATGCGTCTGCCCATGGTCGTCGCCCTCAACATGATGGACGCGGCCAAACAGCACGGGATCCGGATCGACGTCGACCGTTTGGCACGCCGCCTCGGCTGCCCTGTGGTCCCGATCGTCGCGACCCGCAAGGTCGGGATCGAAGCCCTGACGGCCGAGATCGTCGAGGCGGTGCGGCGGCCCAAGGTCTCGCCGGCCGAGCTTCATTATCCCGCCGTCATCGAGGATGCGGTACGCGAACTGGTCCCCGACGTCGGCCCAAGCGACAATGGCAGGTGGCTTGCCGTGCGCCTCCTGGAAGGCGATGGCGAGGCACAGCGGCTGGCGCCACCCGCCGCGATGACCCGCCTTCATGCCCTCACGGACCGCATTGAGCGCCAGACCGGCGAAGAGCCGGACGTTCTCATCGCCGCGGGGCGTTACGCCTGGGTACACGGTGTTGTCGGTGACACGCTCACCCGTGTGGGCGAGATCGGTCGCACCCTGTCGGACCGCATTGATCGCGTCGTCCTCAACCGGGCGCTCGGCATCCCGATCTTCCTGGTCGTGATGTACGCGATGTTCATGTTCACCATCAACATCGGCGGCGCCTTCATCGATTTCTTCGATATCCTGTTCGGCACCATTTTCGTCGACGGGGTCGCTTCCCTGATGGCCGGGTTCGGCAGCCCCGATTGGCTCACGACCCTGCTCGCGAGCGGCGTCGGCGGCGGCATCCAGACGGTCGCCACCTTCGTCCCCGTCATCGGCTTCCTGTTCCTGTTTCTCTCGGTGCTCGAGGATTCAGGCTACATGGCGCGTGCCGCCTTCGTGATGGATCGGTTCATGCGCAGCGTCGGCCTGCCGGGGAAATCGTTCGTGCCCCTGATCGTCGGCTTCGGCTGCAACGTGCCCGCGATCATGGCGGCGCGGACCCTGGACAACCAGCGCGACCGGACGATGACCATGATGATGGCGCCGTTCATGTCGTGCGGTGCTCGCCTGCCGGTCTACGCCCTGTTCGCTGCGGCGTTCTTTCCCGTCGGCGGCCAGAACCTGGTCTTTGCCCTTTACCTCATCGGCATCGCGGCGGCCGTGCTGACCGGGCTCGCTCTCAAGAACACCCTGCTGAAAGGCGAGGCGTCGCCGTTCATCATGGAGTTGCCGCCCTATCACAGGCCCCGTCTGGGCAACGTCCTGATGCGCGCCTGGGATCGCCTCAAGGCCTTCATCGTGCGGGCCGGCGCGGTCATCGTCGCGGTCGTGGTGGTCATCGCCTTCCTGAATTCGTGGGGCACGGACGGCAGCTTCGGCAATGAAGACACCGAGGATTCGGTGCTCGCCTCCATCGGCCGCGCCATGGTGCCCGCGTTCGAGCCCATGGGCATTACCGAGGACAACTGGCCCGCCACCGTCGGCATTTTCACCGGCCTGCTCGCCAAGGAGGCGGTGGTCGGGACGCTCAACGCGCTCTACAGCCAGCTCGGTGAGAGCGACGCGGGTGCCGCGGAGGACACGTCGGACGACGGTTTCAGCTTCTGGGGCGGCGTCGAGGAGGCGTTCAGCACCATCCCCGCCAACCTCGCCGACGCGATGGCCACGGTCTCCGATCCGCTCGGTCTGAACATCGGCGACGTGAGCACCCTCGATGCGGCGGCCGATGAGCAGGGGGTCGCATCCGGCACCTTCACCGCCATGACCGAGCGCTTCGACGGCTCGGTCGGCGCCTTCGCCTACCTGCTCCTGGTGCTGCTGTACATGCCTTGCGTCGCCACCGTCGCCGCGGTCTACCGCGAGACCAATGTGCAGTGGACGCTGTTCATCTGCGGCTGGACAACGCTGATCGGCTATTCGGCATCGGTGCTGTTCTACCAGACGGCCACGTTTACCCGGGATCCCACGGCGTCTTTCCTGTGGATTGCCGCCATGCTGGCGGTGCTCGGCGGAGCCCTCGCCGTGATGCGGCGGGTCGGCCGGCGCGAGATCATAACGCGGCCGGTCATCGTACCGGGTACCTGAGCGCGCACTGAAGGATCGATCCATGCTGACGGATCTCAAGGGGTACCTGACCGAACGTGGGGGGGCATCGCTGACGGAGATGGCGACCCGGTTCGCGACCGAGCCGGAGGCGCTGCGGCCCATGCTCGACGTGTGGATCCGCAAGGGCAAGGTGCGCCGCTCCGGCGGCGACCGCTGCCACGGCTGCTGCGCCTGCGCCGCCGCCGACGTGGAGTTCTACGAGTGGGTCAGCCCGCTGCCCGCAGCCAAGCCACGCCCGACCCCGGATGCCGGCTGACGGGGCGAGAGCCGCCTATGACGTCGAGACCGTCGACTATCACAGAGAAGCAGGCACAGAGAAGCAGGCACTGAGAAGCAGGCACTGAGAAGCAGGCACTGAGAAGCAGGTCCATGACTGATTTTGCCCCCCATCCTGGCGAGGTACTGCCCGAGGATTTCCTCAAGCCCCTCGGCATGAGCCTGTACCCACTCGCCAAGGCGATCGACATGGCCCGCGACCAAGTCGGCCCCGCAATCGAGGCGAAGGTTCATCCGAGAGCCGCTTGACCGGAACCGCTTTCTTCGTCGGAGCCACCGCCGCAAGGTGGCAAGGCTGCCGCGCCATCCGGTTCCGACGGCGCGTCCCGCATTGCGCGTCGCTCCAGGCGCGCCACGCTTGTTGGTGCCTGACCGGCCGTCGGCCAAGCAAGGCCGTGACCGTGATCCATGTTGGTCAGGAACCGAAGCGGCGGATCGAACCCGGCAAGCCGCTGCCGCCGGCCTCCGGTGTCGGCCGTCGGCGGGACGACAGGGTTCGCTCCGGCAGCAGGGGGCTTCATCGTCGCTGAAGGTACGCCGCGGCTGAGTTCATGCTCTTCGGGCGGCTGGGCCGCAGCCGATAAACTGTTCTCGGGCAATGGTTTGTGGGTCGGTATTCGGGTGATGCGCAAACCTGCCAACGCCGCTTCGGCGACTGCTGCGGGATGGGCCGGGTATGGCGCTTGGCGGTGCGCGTGATGCGCTTGGTGTTGAGCCGAGGTGCCGGCGTCGAACACGGCGCGCGCCAACGTCGGGCCGGCCAAACCCTGTAACGTCACATAGAAAGCGAGATGACCGAGAACGTCCCGCTCCGGAAGGTCTTCCATCGCGACCGCCATGCTCAGCTCAAGGTCGCCGGCCAGAGCATATACCAAGGCAAGGTTTCGGCGGACGCGGGTGCCATCCAGCGCGGCCACTGCGGTGGCGCCCAAGGTCTGGATCGCCCGGTCGAAGTCCCCGGCGAACGCCTGCGACAGGCCGAGATTGTTGCGCAGTGCGACGTTGGCCGGATCGCGCTCGATGCCTTCGCGATAGACACGATCGGCCTCGTCGTGGCGGCCGAGAAGATCGAGGCTGACACCGAGAGCGTTGAGTGTTCCCACATTGCCTGGATTGAGACGAAGCGATTCCCGAAGATGCGCCGCCGCCTCCCGAGCATCGCCCGACGCCAGCCGCTCGCGACCGTGCGCCAAGTGGACCGCGGCCGGGTCTGGCTTGATGGATGGTGGGGCAGGGGGCGTCAGCCGCACGGTGCCATGCCGGTCCGCGACCTTCCCGGCAATGGATGGTTCCGGCCACGGAGAGGCGGAGGCGGCGGGCGCGCCGTGCGCCGCGGCACCGACCGTACCGGGCGGCGTGGGCAGGCTGGCACAGGCCGTGGTGAGAAGGCTCAGCACGGCCGCAATCACCGCCAATGCCACCAGCCGCGGGTACATCGACGGCTCGGCTGTGGCCCGTCGTGGTGCGAGAGCGATTGCCATCGCGTTCTTTCACCGTTCTGGTCGAACTCGCCCGGCGCCAAGTGGCGACGCCGCCCCATCACTGTGGCCTTTCAGGGTTAACGGAGTATTGCCGCAGTGGATGCGTCGACATTCAGAACGTCATGCCGGCGTAGAGAACCCGGTGTCACCAAGGCTGCCGATGGCGGACGCGAGACGGTGCGAGGGTAGCAGGTCACGCTTGCCGCAGTCTTGCGGCCATGTCGTTCGTGCTCCCGTGATGCTCGGCCGCGACCACGCCCAAGGGCAAAGAACCTAAGGCCAACTCGGTTATCCCCGAGGCAGCGGTCGACCCGCTCTCTTCAGCTTTGGGGGCGAGCAGGGCCGAATGGCCACCCGCCGGAGAAGTCGATGATCGCGCCCGTCAGAAAGCGTGTCTTGACGGTTGCCAGAAAAGCGATGACCTCTCCGATTTCTTGTGGGTCCGCGAGGCGGCCTACCGGCACGTTCTGCCGAACGAAGTCGCGTCCTCGTTCGGTTTCGACGAAAAACGCTTTGGGGTAATAGGCCTCGCTATACAGGAAGTTGGGCGCGATGGCGTTGACCACGATCCCGTCTTTTGCGCAGTCGATCGCCAGGGAGCGGACTAGTGCGTTCGCTCCGGATCGAGCGGCATCGGGAAACGCGCCACCGGACAAGGGAAGGCGCATGCGGTTGGACGTGATCATCACGATGTTTGCCGCCTGTTGCGCCCTCAGGTGCGGCAAGGCGGCCCGGATCAGACGAAAGGGAAACTCCAACAGCTTTTCGTAGTTGCTTCTCATCTCCTCGATGGGCGCCGTGTCAGGCATATGGGCAGGTGCGGGGAAATGGTCGTTGCTGACGATGACCGCCAGTTCGCCCGTTCGCTCCAGGGCACGGGCGGCGACCGCCTCGGGTTCAGCCTCCGTGATCGGCTCCAGTCGGGCACGGCTCCCCGAAAACGATTCCCAATCTTGGCCGCGTCCGAAGCTCGCGTCATGCGCGAGGACCTGGAAACCGGCTTCGAGTAATGCGGAGACGGCGGGCGGCCCGGCGAATCCCGTCGCGTTCGTCACCAGCGCCAGTCTCGCGGTCGGATCGGACATGATGGAACCTCGCATCAGCATGAAACAAAGCCGATAACGGCATGAAGTCGCTCAGAGTATGTTTATCCCGAGATTGGGAAGGTTGACGCCGGGGCCATGGATCAAACAGGAGCTGCACTGGGAGAAGGTTGGATGCCCCCTCCCTGTTTCTTGAATGGCGGATGGGGTGGGATTCGAACCCACGAGGCGTTTCCGCCTGCCGGTTTTCAAGACCGGTGCCTTCAGCCGCTCGGCCACCCATCCCCCTTGAACGGGATTGCGATCGTCGCCGGCTTGCGGTTCCCAGACGTCGGCGGCGAGTCGCGCCCTACATTGCCTCGCGCGGGAACAGCTCGTCCAGCCGCTCCAGCTCCGAGACGGCGATCTGGGTGGGATGGCCGGCGAGGATGCCGGCGACGTTGCGGAACTGGTGGCCGATGTGCATGCCTTCCTCGTCGATCACCAGTTCGCGAATCTCCTTCTCGTGGCGGGAGCCGCGCATCTTCAGAACCATGATGCCGCGCTTCATCTCCCCGAACAGCTCCACATAGCGGAGCAGGACGATGGTATCGGTGATGGATGAGATGTGGGCCTCCGTCACCGAGGATCCGCCCATGAGGGTGGGGGTGGTGGAGGTGAACAGGCCGGTGATCTCCTTGTGCTTGATGAACGAGGTGAGGCCCAGCACGAACTCCCGGAAGCCGCGCCCGGTGGAGATCCGCTCCAGCGCCGACAGGCTGTCCATGGCGACCCGGTCGGGCTTGAACGCCTCGATCTCGTCCTTGATCTTGACCAGGTGATCCTCGATCCCGGCGGTCTCGGGATACTCGCACACCACCCGGAGCTTGCCCTCCCGCTCCAGCCGGTCGAAATCGGTGCCCCAGCCGATGGCGTTGCGGCCGAGCTGCTCCCGGCTTTCCTCGTAGGCCAGCAGCAGCGAACGCTCCCCGGCGGCGGCGGCGCCGTCGACGAAGTGGGTGACCATGAGGGTCTTGCCGGTGCCGGTGGCGCCCGACACCAGGATGACGGAATCGCGGAACAGGCCACCGCCGCACATGCGGTCGAGTTCGGCATTGCCGGAGGTGACACGGATGTCGCCCGAGCGCTGCTTCAGCTCGATGGCGGACAGCGGAATGACGACGATGCCTTCCCTGGGCAGGACGGTGAAGGGGTATTCGCCCTTGCGGTGCATGGTGCCGCGGAATTTGAGGATCTCCACGGTGCGCCGGCGCTTTTCCTCCTCCAGGACGTTACGCAGGATGACCACGCCGTCGGCCACGAACTCCTCCAGCCCGTGGCGGGCGACCTCACCATACTCGCTGGTGCGCTCGCCGGTGAGGATCGCTGTCACCTTCATGTCGCGCAGGGCCGAGGCGATGCGGAACAGTTCGTGCCGGACTCGTCCGCTGTCGACGAAGTAGCCGAAGATGGCGCCGATGGAATCCAGCACAACCCGCTTGGCATCGACGGTGTTCACCGCGTGCTCGATGCGGGCGAGCAGGGCGCCGAAGTCGTAATCGCCGGCCACATGGATTTCCTGCGCCGGGTCACGGGCGGCATCGACGAACCGCCATTTGCCTTCTTCCTCCCACTGGGCGATGTCCCAGCCGAAGGTGCAGACGTTGCGCCGGATATCGGCCGGGTGCTCCTCGAAGGTCACGAACACGCCGTTCTGATCCGCTTTGCGGATGCCCTCGGCCAGAAACTGGCTGGCGAAGATGGTCTTGCCGCTGCCGGCGCTGCCGCCGACCAGAATCGTCCGCCCCTCCGGCAGACCGCCCTCGGCGATGAAATCGAACCCCTTGATCCCGGTGGCAACCTTCTGAATGGGTGCGTCCGCTGCCGAGGTGTTCATTGGCTGTTCCCTTTTTGCGCGTCCTGGATGGCAAGCTCGAGTCCCACCAGCACCCGGTCCCGATCGGACAGATCGCCGACCACACGCCGGAGCGGCGGCGGCAGTTCCTTGATCAGGGTCGGGGTGGCCAGGATCTTCTGATCCTCGGCCAGCTGCGGCCGTTCCAGGACGTCGATGACCACCAGTTCGTACTGATGGTCCAGATCCTGGTCGCAGATCCGCCTGATATTGGCGATGGCCCGCTCCGTGCGGACCGTATGCCCGGCTATGAACAGCCTGAGAAGATACTTGCTCATCTGACTCGCTTTCCTGGCAGCGCTCCGGCCATGGGTTGCCCGAGCTGGCCGGCACCGCGGCGGTTGTTACTACCCCAAGAGAGCGTGCGGTAGAAAGAGGCCAACAACCCCATCAGGCGAACCATGAGGAGCCGGCCCTCTTCGACGTAAGCCTTGGCCTTGCTGGGAGTCTGACCGTCGATCTTAGCGTTAATGGCGGCCTTGTGAAGCTCAACGATGTCGCGCGGGCTTGCGTCCAATGTGCCCAGCTGATCGGCCAGTTCGTTCAGGGTCTCTGGCATATGCTTGCCCTTGAGCGCCTTTTCCTCCAGGGCCGAATCCAGCAGTGACTGGTAGGTACGAACCATGTCCTCGAACAGGGCCGGCGCCTTCACCGCCAAGGGCGTGGAGCCGAAGCTCCTAGCACTCACCGCGAGCGGCGCCGGGCCGCACATCGCCTTCAGGCCGCGCAATTCCGAATCATGGTGCTCCTGCTGCAGCGCTGCGGTGAGGCTGCGGATGAAGCTTTGGCGTTCGGCGGCACAGCGTATTGCCCATGGCAAGCGGGAAGCGAGGTCGCTGCCGATGGTCACATGTTCTTGGGCGCCAGCGCGCAGAACCGTCAGCGCCGTGTCTGGGCTGCCGTTGCGATCCAGCACGACGATCGGTCGACCGTGGGCCAGCGGCAGCACGGCGCCGATCAGTCCGTCGAGATCGTTACTCCCGCTGCCGTCGGCATCGGCGTCCACCAGAATGACATCGTAGCGGTTCGCGGCGAGTCGGCTCAGGGCGGCCGCAAGGGGGGCGGCCACTACGCCCGAGGAGGGTGCGACAAAGTCGCTCAGGGCCGATGTGACCGCTTGGCGCAGCGCACCGTCATCGGATATCAGCAGAATGGCCGCAGCCGGAGTCACCATGTCGCTCAGCCCGAACTCCCATTGCCTTGCGCCATGTTGTGTTATCAACGCAATCGTGACGCGTCATGCCAGCAAAGCTCTTATTGCTTGGGAAAGCCCGTATGGCAAGTATGTGTCCGTAGCGGTGGCAACCCATCGTAAACGCGTCCATCGGCTCGCCGGCGCGCGGCGACGGTCTCGGCCACGACAGTCATCGAGGCAGCGGGCCGGTGGTGGAACAAGGATGGCGAACGCGAATGGGCAAGGACGCGATGGCAACCCGGCGCAGACTCCTGATCGTCGATGATGAACCCCGGTTTGCCGCCTTCGTGGCCAAGGTGGCGGCACCCCTCGGCTATGACGTAGAGATCACCACCCACGGCCGGGACTTTCAGCAGGCGTACCAGCGCAACCCGCCTGATGTCATCGCCATCGACATGGTGATGCCGGACATCGACGGCAATGAGCTGGTGCTTTGGCTGGTGCGCCAGAATTGTGACGCCGACATCATCATCATTACCGGCTACAGCGCCGATTATGCCGTGAATGCCCGGCTTCTGGCCGAATACAAGGGGCTGCGTTCGGTACGGACACTCAGCAAGCCTGTCAGCGTCGCCCGCCTGCGCGAGACCTTGTCGCAGGCCGGCCGGGACGATCCGTCCGAGCACGGTCCGCCCGAGCAAGCCCCGCCATGAACGACACCGGTCACCGCGGCAACCGCAGTCTGTTCTTTCTCTGCCTGATCATGACCGTGGTGGCTGCTTCGATCGGCGGGGTTGCCATCGGCATACTCTACGACACGGCCTTTCGCGACCAGCGCCAGCAACTCATCCACCTGGTGCAGAGTCAGGCTCGTCTGGTGGCAACGGTGGCCCGTCTCGAGACATCGGCCCCGGGGGACGGAGACTCTATCGAGGACATGGTTCTGCGCCGGGTCGACGAGATTGCGCGGCCCGATCCTGGCCTCTGGCCACGCCGCAGCGGCCACCTGCTGATCGTCTCCGCACGTGGGGATGAGATCGCGGTCAGGCTGCGTCAGGGCGGGGACGCGACGCCGCCCGATCTCCCGGCAACACTCGCCGACGGCCGGAGCGACCTGGGGTGGGCGATGCGTCAGGCGCTGGCCGGCCAATCCGGCACGTTCGTCGGCCGCGACGCCCGGGGCGTTCGGGTGCTGGCCGCCTACGCACCGGTGGCGATGCTGGGATGGGCGGTAATCGGCACCGTCAGCCTCGACGAAATCCGGGCGCCGTTCCTGCGTGCCGGCACCGTCATTGCCGGTATTGCCGTCATCATGATCGCGTTCGGCGCCTATCTCTTCTACGCGATCAGCGATCCCATCATATCCCGCCTGCAGGAGGGCGAAGCCCGTTACCGCGAGCTTTTCGACAACATGCGCAGCGGCGCCATGGTCCTCGAAGCGGCACGGCGCGGCCGGCACTTCATTCTGAAGGATCTGAATCGCGCCGGCGAGCGGATCGACGGACTGAACCGCCAGGACGTGATCGGGCGACGCATTGACGAGGTGATGCCCGCCATCGCCAAGCAAGGATTGCTGCCGGCCATTCGGCGCGTGTGGCGGCGCGGTCAACCGGAAAACTTGCCGATGCACCTGGGCGGCGAGGGTCGCGCCGGGCGCTGGCGTGAACAGTACATCTACCACCTCCCCAACGGCGAGGTGGTGGCACTGTACGACGACATCACCGATCAGAAACGCGCCGAACACGTCCTGCGTGACAGTGAGGCCCGGTGGCGGTCGATCATCGAGATGCAATCCATCGCCACGATGATCGTCGACAAGGACAACCAGATTCGCTTCGTCAACCGGGCTGCCGAAATGCTGTTCGGCCATGCCTCGGACAAGCTCGTCGGCGCCCCGTTCGGTTTCCCGGTGGTGGAAGGTGATGTCGCCGAAATCGAGATCATCCGCCCCAACGGCGGTGTCGTCTATGCCGAGATGCAGTCGATCCCCATGCGCTGGCGCGGCGAACAGCAGTTTCTCTTGTTCATCCGCGATATTTCCGCCCACCGCAGGGCCGAAGGCGACCTGCGCAAACTGTTTCAGGCGATCGAGCAAAGCCCGGTTTCGGTTGTCATCACCGATGTGGAGGGCCGGATCGAATACGTGAATCCCAAGTTCACCGAGGTCACCGGGTATACCTATCCCGAAATCGTCGGCAAGAATCCTCGCGTGCTCAAATCCGGACACACGACCGCCGAAGAGTACACCGCGATGTGGCAGACCATCGGCTCTGGCAACGTCTGGACCGGTGAACTGCTTAACCGCAAGAAGGGCGGTGATCTGTTTTGGGAGTTGGCCTCCATCGCCCCGGTGCGCGATGTCCACGGCAAGGTCACGCACTACGTCGCCGTGAAGGAGGAGATTACCGAGCGCAAGGCCACCGAGGAGCGCCTGCGCCAAGTCCACAAGATGCAGGCCATTGGTGAATTGACGGGTGGAATCGCGCACGATTTCAACAACATGCTGGCGATCATTCTGGGCAACCTGCAGCTCCTGGAGGAAGACATGGCGGCCGATCCGGCCAGGCGGGAATTGATCGCCGATGCCATCTGGTCGGCGGAGCGGGGCGCCGAGTTGACCAGCCGGTTGCTGGCGTTCGCCCGGCGTCAGCGCCTCAATCCGCAGATCACGGACATCAATGTGGTGATCCGGGAGATGACCGATCTCCTGCGCCGCACCCTGGGCGAACGCATCGAAATTCGCGAAGTGCTGTCCCCGGCCGTGGGCAAGACGATGATCGATCGGGGGCAGCTGGAAAATGCCCTGCTCAATCTCACCGTCAACGCCCGCGACGCCATGCCCAAGGGGGGCGTGCTCACCATCGCCACGGAAGCGCAGGTTCTGGGCCCGGCCGATATCCCCGAAGGACAGCCGCTTAAGCCCGGTGCGTACGCGGTCATCTCCGTCAGCGATACCGGGGCGGGGATGCCACGGGACATCCTGGACCGTATTTTCGAACCGTTCTTCACGACCAAGAAGTTCGGCAAGGGCAGCGGCCTCGGTCTCAGCATGGTCTACGGGTTCGTCAACCAGTCGGGCGGCCACATTACCGTGGACAGCGTGGTGGGGAAGGGGACCACCATGAAGTTGTACCTCCGCCGATCGGGTGCGTCGCGCGACAGCCGGCCCGACCGCGAACCCGAGCGCGCACGCGAAGGCGGCGGCGGCGAACGCATCCTGGTGGTGGAGGACGACGACCGCGTCCGCAAGACGGCCGTTCGCGTTCTGGAGAAAGCCGGCTATCGGGTGGTGGAAGCGGCCAATGCCACCGAGGCGCTTCAGCGGGTGGCGGAGATGCCTCGCATCGACCTCCTCTTTTCCGACGTTGTGTTGGATGACGGCTCCAGTGGTCCCGAACTGGCGGCCGAGGTGTATCGGCGCCGCCCCGGGGTCAGGATTCTGCTGACGTCAGGCTATGCCGAAGACCGCATGGCGGGTGCCGAGATTGAGGGACTGGCCGTCGATCTGCTGTCGAAACCGTACCGCCGCGACGCGCTTGCCCGAAAGATCCGGGAGGTCCTGGACCGCGAACCGCCCGCCGAGCCGGTTTGACGCTGTGCCTGTGGATCGGACCTGACGCTCGCCGCCCAAACCTCCGATCCGATCCACTAACCTGCTGATCTGGCGATTCGATTCAGCCCACGGATGGGATCCGTCCGGTGGTATGGAACCACTAGGTCGGCACGGGGGCGCTGCGTTACACTTGGGTGCTTACCCTGCGACTCGAGACGACGCGAGGTCTGCGCATGCCGGATCGACTTTTGAGCGTGTTGCTGGATCAAATGGTTCAGATCATCGGTGCCCATGCGCGCCTCGCCGCCGAGCACCTGGGCCGTGATGCGCTTGACGACAAGGTCATGCAAGCAATGGGACGTGTGCCGCGGCACGAGTTCGTGCCGCCGGAGTTGACGGCCTATGCCTATGCCGACCAGCCGCTGCCCATCGGGTTCGAGAAGACCACGTCCCAACCTTTCATCGTCGCTCTGATGACCGACCTTCTGGACATCCGGCCCACCGACCGGGTGCTCGAGATCGGCACCGGCCTCGGCTACCACGCCGCCGTGCTGTCGGAACTGGCCGAACAGGTGTTCTCCATGGAGATCGTGGAGGAGTTGGGCACCAAGGCGCAGCGTCGTCTGGGGCCGCTTGGCTACGGCAACGTCCAGGTCCGTATCGGTAGCGGCGAATATGGCTGGCCGCAGTTCGCACCGTTCGACAAGATCGTCGTCTGCGCGGCCAGTGAACTGGTTCCGCCCGCCTTACTGGGACAGTTGCGACCCGGTGGCCGGATGGTGGTGCCGACCGGCCTGGCCGATCAGCAGAGCCTGACCCTGGTCGAGAAGTCCCCCGAGGGAAAGATTACCACGCGGGAGGTCCTGCCGGTTCGCTTCGCACTGCTCGAGGCGGGCACCTGACAGAGCGGGGGCGGTTTCGGTCGTCGATCAGGTGGCCGCGAATGGATGCGACCAAGCTGTCCAGTTCGGCTTCTGCGACCTGATCCCGGGCCATGAGCAGGCCCAGCATGGGATCGGCCAAGAGATCGTGGAGGGCCGGCTCGGCATTCCAGAGTGTGGCCGACTTGCGTCGAAAGCGCGGGCCGGTCGTCATCGTGGCGGAAGTGATCACGCAAAACTCCCCATCAAGTGTCTCTATAAAGTGTGTTTTTAATCAGGCTGCAAACAGCCGTGACCAGAGTGCCTGATGTACTCTTTCTGCGCAACCTGAAACAGACCGCCCAAGCTTCTGAAATTCATGAACAACTTGGTAGCAATCCGATAATCCTGCCGGGATGTGCGCTTTCGGTTGCGGCGTGCGCGCGGGACGATTATCCACTTGGTCATGTTTTTCGTCGCCTCCAAAGTCCTTTGGACAGTGATCGCGCCGGCCAACCTGCTGCTGCTGCTGCTGGTCGCGGGTTGTGCCCTTCTGTGGACGTCTTGGCGCCGGTCGGGCCGACGGCTGGTCACGGCGGTGGCGGCGGCGGGGCTGCTGTTGGCGATGTTCCCTGTGGGCGCTGCCTTGCTGCTGCCGCTGGAGGACCGGTTTCCCCCACCTCCGGCCCTGCCGGAGCACGTGCACGGCATCGTCATCCTGGGCGGTGCGATCCGGCCGGAGGTGTCAGAATCGCGGGGCGACGTGGCACTCAACAATCATGGTGAACGCATCACCGTCGGCGTCCATCTGGCCCGACGCCATCCCGAGGCCCGGGTGGTATTCACCGGCGGCTCGGCCCGCCTCTGGTCGGGGCGTGAGTTGAAGGAGGCCACCTTCGCCGGACCACTGCTCATCAACCTTGGGGTTGCGCCGGATCGGCTCGTTCTCGAGTCCCGGTCCCGCAATACCCACGAGAACGCCGTGAACACCAAGGCCCTGGTGGCGCCCGGGCCGGACGAAGTCTGGCTGTTGGTGACGTCGGCCTTTCATATGCCACGGTCCGTGGGTGTGTTCCGCGCCGCCGGCTGGGAAGTGCTTCCCTATCCGGTGGACTACCAGTTGGCGCCCCCCTTGCGGTGGTGGCCGCCATCGCTCGACGTGGCCGGCAGCATGTCGACGCTCAACTTGGCCGTTCACGAATGGATCGGACTTGCCGCCTACCGCCTGGCGGGACGCACGGATACCCTGTTTCCAGCGCCGAATGGTTGACAGCCGTGAGCGAATCGAGGAAAGCGCATCATGAGAGTTCGTCGTCCGGGCGAAGCAACCTGAGAGGTGGGATGGAATGCGGATCGGACTGAAGGGCCTCAGGTGTCTCGTCGCGGTACTGCTTGGCATAGCCGCGGCATCGTCTCCGGCGACCGCTGCCGATCCGTTCCAGACTTGGTTGAGCGAGTTGCGCCGCGAGGCTGTGGGCAGGGGGATCAGCGCCGCCACGCTGGATGCGGCGCTCACCGGAGTCCAGCCCAACCCGCGCATTATCGAATTGGATCGCCGCCAGCCTGAATTCACTCAGACCTTCTGGACCTACCTGGATCAGCGGATCAGCACCCAGCGTATCGCGCGCGGGCGGGCCCTTCTGGAAGAACACCGCGCCCTGCTGGACGCCGTCCACCGACGCTATGGCGTGCCGCCGCGCTTTCTCGTGGCGTTCTGGGGGTTGGAAAGCAACTTCGGCGACTTCACGGGGGACTATCGCCTGTTCCCGGCCCTGGCGACGCTGGCCCACGACGGACGCCGCGGCGACTTTTTCCGGGAACAGCTGTTCGCGGCCCTGGAACTGGTCCAGCGTGGCGACATTTCGGCGCGGGCGACGGCTTCGTGGGCCGGCGCCATGGGACAGCCACAATTCATCCCTACCACCTACCGGGACTTCGCAGTGGATTTCGACGGCAGCGGGCATCGGGACTTGTGGGGAAGCCTTCCGGACGTGTTCGCCTCGGCCGCCAACTACCTGATCAAGGCGGGTTGGGAGCCGGCCTATACCTGGGGGCGGGAGGTTCGTATCCCGTCGACCTTCGATTATTCGGCGTCCGGGCTCGACAACCGTCTCTCGCTGCCAGTGTGGCAGCGGATGGGGGTTCGTCAGGCCGATGGCAGCGATCTGCCCGCGGTGGATATCGCCGGGTCGGTCATTTTCCCCGGTGGGGCGGGGAGGGGTCCCGCGTTCATCGTGTATGGCAACTTCCACACCATAATGGCTTGGAATCGCTCCGTCCTCTATGCGATCTCGGTTGGTCACTTGGCCGATCGGCTAGGTGGGGAGGGGGCGTTGCGGACACCGCGGCCGGCACATACCGAAGTGCCGCTGTCGCGCCACGACGTGATGGAAATCCAGCGTCACCTGGTCGACCTCGGCTTCGATACCGGCGGCGTGGATGGCCTCGTGGGCCGGAATACGCGAAGCGCCATCCGCTCGTTCCAGCAACAGGCTTCCTTGCCGGCCGACGGGCATCCGACGGCGGAACTGCTGGCCCGGCTGAGGACCGTTACCCGGACCCGCTGATGAGATCGGGATGAGGGGGGATTCGTTGCGCACGAAACGTATCGTCAACCTGCACCGCCGAATCTGCACTCACGGGTTTTTCCGTTAACGCTGACACGGCTGTCGCTGATGGAGTGACCGTCCCCGGACCCACTTTGTGCCCGCATCGCGGCGCGCCAGACTAGAAAGGTCGCTGATGAAACAGTTGTTCCCCATCCTCGCCCTGGCCCTGCTGACCGCCGGTTGCGCTGAAACCCAGTTCGCCGCCCAGACCGCCAAGACACTGACCAAGCCGGACCGCGGCGTGGTCGGTTACAAAGTTGGAAAACCTTATCAAATCAATGGCGTGTGGTACTACCCGCGGGAGGATTTCGGGTATGCCGAAGTGGGGGTCGCGTCTTGGTACGGGCGCAAATTCCATGGCCGCACGACGGCCAACGGCGAAACCTACGACATGAACGAGTTGACTGCGGCGCATCCGACCCTGCCGATGCCGAGCCTTGTGCGGGTGACCAATCTGGAGAACGGGCGCAGCCTGAAGCTTCGGGTCAACGATCGCGGACCGTTTGTCGGCGGGCGCATCATCGACGTATCGCGCCGGGCGTCACAGCTGTTGGGGTTCGAGCAGCAGGGCACCGCCCGGGTCAAGGTGGAAATCTTGGGGGATGAAAGCCGCGTGCTGGCCGGTCTGGCGCCGGGCGACCGCGACGCCGTGATGGCAGCGGCCACGCAGCAGGAGGTCGGCTACTCGCCGTTACCGGAGGCCCGTCGCAGTGATTCGCGCCATCAGTACGTCGCCGCGGGTTCGCTGGCACCGCCGGTCAGCCGGCCCAAGCCGGCGCGGACCACCCTGGCGGTGGCCACGGCCGATATGCGGCACACGGCCATGGCCGCCGGAGCCGAGGCGACCGCGCGGCGGCCCTTCGTCCAGGCCGGCGCATTCTCCTACGCCGCCAGTGCCGAACAGGTTGGGGCTCGGCTGGCGCCTCTCGGCCCGGTATCCATCACGGCCGTGGAACGAGACGGACAGGCGATGTACCGCGTGCGAGTCGGGCCGCTTGACTCCATCGGGGAAGCCGACCAGCTGCTGGCCCAGGTGGTCAGGGCCGGATTCCCGGGCTCGCGCGTCGTTTACGAGTAGCGGTTGATCCATCGGACGCCGCACGCCACAATGTTGCCATAGCTGCCTTGGTCACGGGATAGCCGGCGGGAAGGGTGTGGGTCCCGCCTCTCTTCGTGGGCTTGTCGGAACGGGCGGTGCGACCTTCGGAGTGGTGATGGTGTTCACAGTCTTCTTTTGGTTGAATGGCCTGCGGGCGGGGCCTGTGCTGGCCGCGATGATGGTCTTCATCCTGGCCGTTCCGGCCTCGGCGATGCCGACGATCGAGACGGCGGCACGGCATGCCATACTCATCGATACTACCACCGGCGCGATCCTTCTGGAGAAGGACGCCGATGTGCCGATGCCGCCGGCATCCATGAGCAAAATCATGACCGCGTTCATGGTGTTCGAACGGCTGAGTGAAGGACGGCTCAGCCTGACCGATGTGCTCACCGTGAGCGAGAATGCTTGGCGCAAGGGCGGTGCGGCCAGCGGTGGTTCCACCATGTTCCTGGAGCCCAATTCCCAGGTGACGGTGGAGGACCTGTTGCGTGGCGTCATCGTGCAGTCCGGCAATGATGCCTCCATCGTGCTGGCGGAGGGGCTCGCCGGCAGCGAAGCTGGGTTCGCTGCCGAGATGACGGTTCGCGCGCGGGAGCTTGGCCTGATCGACTCGACGTTTCGCAATGCGACCGGCCTGCCGGATCCGGAGCACCGCATGTCGGCGCGCGATATCGCACGGGTGGCACAGCGCATTATTGAGGGCTTTCCCCAATTCTATCAGTACTATTCGGAAACCGAGTTCACCTATAACGGCATCCGCCAGGGCAACCGCAATCCGCTGCTGTATCGCGACGTGGGAGCGGACGGGTTGAAGACCGGGTTCACACGGGAATCGGGATATGGTCTGGCAGCCTCCGCCAGGCAGGGCGATCGGCGGCTGATCCTGGTGGTGAATGGACTGGAAAGTGCCCGCCAGCGCACCCAGGAAACCGAACGTCTGATGTCCTGGGGATTCCGCGAGTTCGAAAACTACCAGCTGGCGACCGAGGGCGAGGCCATTGCCGAGGCGGAAGTCTGGCTCGGCACCGCCCGCAAGGTGCCGCTGGTCGGTGAACATGGCCTCGTGGTTACGCTGCCTCGGGTGGCGCGCCCGGAGATGACCGTCGCCGTGCGGTACGACGGTCCGGTGCCGGCGCCGATCGAACGAGGGCAGCAGATCGGCACCATGGTGGTGCGCGCGCCGGGCGTTCCCGACGCGGAAATCCCACTACTGGCTGGTGAGTCGGTGGAGCGGCTGGGGCTGTTCCGGCGTCTGTTCGCCGCCCTGACCCATTACCTCATGAGCCAGATCAGCTGACCGAGACTGCGCCCACGATCACGGCACCACCCGAACCCCAATCCCGGGGGCGTTTCATCACCGTGGAGGGTATCGAAGGGGCGGGCAAGTCCACGCACGTATGGCATCTGGTGGCCGATCTCAGCGCCCATGGCATTGACGTGGTGGCGACCCGCGAACCCGGGGGCACGCTTGCGGCTGAGGCCGTGCGTACCTTGATCCTGTCGGATGCGGTCGACGCATGGCTGCCGATGTCCGAAGCGCTGCTGCACTATGCGGCCCGGCGTGATCATGTGGACCGCCTGATTGCGCCGGCCCTGGCCGCCGGGCGGTGGGTGGTGTGCGACCGTTTCGCCGATTCCACCATGGCCTACCAGGGCTACGGCCAGCAACTGGGAACGGAGACCGTGGCCCGCCTGCATGCTCTGGTGCTTGGGGAACTGCAGCCCGATCTCACCCTGATCCTTGACCTGGACGTGGATGTCGGCCTCGATCGGGTGCGCCGCCGATCGCCGTTGAGTGACCGGTACGAGCGCATGGACCCGAGATTCCATCGTCGGGTTCGGGCCGGCTTCCTGGAGATCGCCCACAACGATCCGGACCGCTGTCACGTCATCGATGCCGGGGCGCCGCCGGATGCGGTCAAGGCGGCGGTGCGCCAAGCCGTACGCCAGCGCTTGCGCGTGGAACTGGCCGAATGAGCCGGACGTCCGAAAGCGCCTCCGCCGAGCCCTCGACGCGCCTCGATCCGCGCGCCAACCCGCACCTGCAAGGCCATGAAACCGCTGAGAAATCCCTTGTGGCGGCAGTCAATTCCGGGCGACTGCATCATGCCTGGCTGATCACCGGACCAGTCGGCATCGGCAAGGCGACCCTGGCATTCCGGTTCGCACGGTTTTTGCTGGCGGCCGGGGGCGGGGAGGGGGCTTTGCCGCCGCCCGAGGCGTCGCTGTTCGGCGACTGCCCAGCGGCACCGGACCGACCGGTGCCCACATCCCTTGCCGTGGCCCCGGATCACCCGGTGTTCCGCCGGGTCGCAGCCCGGGGACATGCCGACCTGATCACGGTGGAACGGGCGGTCAACGACAAGACCGGAAAGCTGCGGAACGAGATCGTCGTGGACGACGTGCGTGCGGTGGGCGGTCTGATCGGTCATACCCCCGCCGAAGGCGGCTGGCGCGTGGTCATCGTCGACAGCGCCGATGATCTTAACCGGAATGCGGCCAATGCCTTGCTGAAGGCCCTGGAGGAGCCGCCGGTCCGGACTGTGCTGTTGCTGGTGAGCCATGCCCCGGGACGCTTGCTCCCGACCATCCGGTCGCGCTGCCGCCGGCTCGCACTACAGCCGCTGGACGAGGCGACCGTGTTGTCCTTGCTCCGGCGCTACCGGCCGGAGTTGAACGAAGCCGAGGCGGCGACCTTGACGGAGCTTGCCGCCGGCAGCATCGGCCAGGCCCTGCGTCTGGCGGACGCCGATGGACTGGCCGTCCACGCCGCACTGATGGAGATCCTGGCACGCCTGCCGGACCTCGACGTGGTTGCCCTGGATCGCCTGGGCGACCGGGTGGGCAAGGCGGGGGCGGAAGGCGCTTTCGAGATCGTCGAGATGACCTTTCGTGCCTGGCTTCACCGGACAATCCGATATGTCGCGACGGAGGGGGCTGCGGGGCCAGACGCGGACGCGCTGCACGATCCGGCCCTGATGGCGCGCCTGGCGCGGGCGGCAAGCCTTGATCGCTGGCTTCAGGTGTGGGAAAAGGCGCGCGGCCTGCTGGCGCGGGCCGACAGCGCCAACCTTGATCGCAAGCAGGTCGTTCTCACGCTTTTTCTCGACCTTCAAGATGCCGTCCGCTCCTGAGCTGGGCCGGCGTCGCGGGGCGAAGGGACCGGATCATGGCCGATCGGCCAGCGTACTACATCACGACACCGATCTATTATGTCAACGATGTCCCGCACATCGGCCATATGTATACGACACTGGCCTGCGATGTTCTGGCCCGCTTCAAGCGACTTGACGGTTTTCACGTCAAGTTCCTCACCGGCACCGATGAACATGGCCAGAAGGTGGACAAGGCAGCGCGGTTGTCCGGGCTAGACCCACAGACATTCACGGACAAAGTGTCGGAGAATTTCAGGGCTCTGGCGCGGCTGATGAATTTCAGCAACGACGATTTCATTCGCACGACTGAAGCCCGCCACGTGCACTCTTGCCAGGCGCTGTGGCAGACCCTGCTTGCCAACGACCAGATCTATCTCGGCAGCTATGCCGGCTGGTATGCGGTCCGTGACGAGGCGTTCTATGCCGAGGCGGAGCTGACGACCGGACCCGGGGGTGACAAGCTGGCGCCTTCGGGCGCACCGGTGGAGTGGGTGGAGGAACCGAGCTATTTCTTCCGCCTCTCGCAGTGGCAGGAACCGCTGCTGCGGCTGTATGCCGACAACCCGGAATTCGTGCTGCCGCGGAGCCGCCTCAATGAGGTGGTGAGTTTCGTCAGGGGCGGACTGCAGGATCTGTCCATCTCCCGCACCACCTTTCAGTGGGGCATCCCGGTGCCGGACGACCCGGCACACGTCATGTACGTATGGCTGGATGCGCTCACCAACTACATCACGGCCATCGGCTATCCGGAGGTGAACACGGAGGATTTTCAGACCTTTTGGCCCGCCGACGTGCACATGGTGGGCAAGGACATCCTGCGCTTCCATGCCGTCTACTGGCCGGCGTTTCTGATGGCGGCCGGTCTCGCGCCGCCCAAACGGGTGTTCGCCCACGGCTGGTGGACGGTGGAGGGGCAGAAGATGTCCAAGTCCCTCGGCAACGCCATCGACCCGCTGCACCTGATCGAAACCTACGGGCGGGATCAGGTGCGCTACGTCATGCTGCGGGAAGTGCCGTTCGGCAATGACGGCGACTTTTCCCACGAGTCGGTGGTCGGCCGCATCAACGGCGAACTGGCCAACGACTTCGGTAATCTGGTGCAGCGGGTACTGTCCATGGTGGCGAAGAACTGCGGCGGAACGGTGCCGACGCCAGGGCCACAGACCGGCGAGGATGCCGAGCTGTTGACGGCCTGCAACGGGTTGTTGCCGGCGGTGCGTGATGCCATGGACCGCCAGGCGTTCCACGAGGCGCTGGACGCTATCTGGGCCGTGATCCGCGCCGCCAACGGGTATGTGGACCGGCAGGCGCCGTGGGCGCTGCGCAAGTCGGACCCGGACCGGATGCGGACAGTGCTTTACGTCCTGATGGAGGCGATCCGCCATCTTGGCATCCTGACCCAGCCGTTCGTACCGGAGGCGGCCGGACGGATCCTCGACCAGCTCGCGGTCGGGCCGGATGCGCGCAGTTTCGCGCATCTCGGTGACAGGCACGGCCTCGTGGCGGGGACACCGGTGCCGGCGCCGACGGGCGTATTCCCGCGCCATGAGGTCGCGGCTGCAGCGGGCGAGGGGACGGCCTGATGCTGGTGGACAGCCACTGCCACCTGGACTTTCCGGACTTCGCCGACGAGCTCGAGTCGGTGGTGGCGCGCGCGGCCAATGCCGGGGTGGGAATCCTGCTGACCATCTGTACCCACGTCACTCGCTTCGCGAACGTGCTGGCGGTGGCCGAACGCTTCGACCGAGTTTACTGCACTGTCGGAATCCATCCCCACGAAGCGGCGCGGGAGCCTTCGGTCACGGCGGACCGGTTGATCGAGTTGGCCGGCCATCCGAAAGTGGTCGGCTTCGGCGAGACCGGCCTCGACTACTATTACGAGCACAGCCCCCGCGCGGCACAACAGGACAGCTTCCGGGCCCACATCGCGGCGGCCCGCCAAGCGGGGTTGCCGGTGGTCGTGCATACCCGGGAGGCGGAGGCGGATACCGCACGAATTCTGGCCGAGGAGGAGGCGAGGGGGCCCTTTCCTGGGCTGCTGCATTGCTTCAGCGGTAGCCGGCAACTGGCTGATAACGCCATGGAACTTGGGTTGTATATCTCGTTCTCGGGGGTCGTCACCTTCAAGAAGGCGGAGGCGCTCAAGCAGATCGCGGCGGATGTTCCGTTGGACCGGCTCCTGGTGGAGACGGATGCGCCATACTTGGCGCCGGTGCCCAAGCGCGGCAAACGCAACGAACCGGCTTACGTGGCGTACACGGCGGCGGAAGTGGCACGGCTGCGCGGCATGGGTGCCGCCGCCTTCGCCGCGGCCACCACCGACAACTTCTTGCGCCTGTTCACCAAGGTGCCGAAGGGGTGAGGGTCCGGATCCTCGGCTCGGGTGCCTCCAGCGGCACGCCGGCGATCGACTGGGGCTGGGGCGGCTGCGACCCGGCAAATCCCCGTAACCGCCGCACCCGGCCGGCCATTCTGGTGGAAGACTCGGCCACCCGCATCCTGGTGGACACGCCGCCGGACCTGAGGGAACAGCTGATCAACGCCGGCGTCAGCACCGTCGATGCCGTCCTCTACACCCACGCCCATGCGGACCACCTTCACGGCATCGACGACCTCCGCGCCATCAACCGGGCGCGCAACGCCGCACTGGACGCCTATGCCGACGCGAAGACACTGGAGGTGATCGGCACGCGCTTTGGCTATGTCCTCGAACCGTTGGATGCGGGGGCGACGTTCTATTACAAGCCGACGCTGGTCCCGCACTTGGTGGAAGACGGCAGTTCGTTCGCGGTCGGCACCATCCCCGTCACCGCCTTTACCCAGAGCCACGGGTTCAGCACGACGCTGGGGTTCCGGTTCGGGCCCGTGGGCTACACCACCGACGTGGTGGAACTGCCGGAACATGCCTTCGCCATCCTCGCCGGGGTGCGCCTGTGGATCATTGGCGCCATGGTGGATCGGCCGCACAAGACGCACTGCGACGTGGATAAAGCGATCCGCTGGGTGCAGCGGATCCAACCGGATCGTGCGGTTCTGACCCATCTCGGCAACGACCTGGATTATGCCGCGTTGGCGGCACGGCTGCCGGCGGGAATCGAGCCGGCCTATGATGGGATGGTGCTGGAGGCATGAAGAGAGGCATGAAGATCAGAGTCGTCCCGGGGGACGGTCCCGGTGGACCGTGGGACGCCGGAGGATATTTATCATAATATACCTTATGCGACTTAAGCCGATCCGTTAGGACCATGCCCACCGATCCTGATCCAAACCTGAGCCGCCTCCTGGCGATCATGGCCCGGCTGCGCGATCCCGAACGCGGCTGCCCCTGGGACATCGTGCAGACGTTCGAGACCATCGCCCCCTACACCATTGAGGAAGCCTACGAAGTGGCGGACGCCATCGCCCGCGGCGACTTGGACGACCTCCGCGACGAACTCGGCGACCTGTTGCTGCAGGTCGTCTATCACGCCCGCATGGCCGAGGAACGGCACGCGTTCACGTTTGCCGACGTGGTCGCGGCGATCTCCAACAAGATGGTCCGCCGCCACCCGCACGTGTTCGGCGATGCCCAGGTGGCGAGCGCCGACGAACAAACCCGGTCGTGGGAGGCCCACAAGGCGGCCGAGCGCGCTGTGGCACGAAAGTCGGACGGCCCCCGGGCGTCGGCTCTGGATGGCATCGCCGTTACCCTGCCGGCCATGACCCGCGCGGCTAAGCTGCAAAAACGGGCTGCCCGGATCGGTTTCGACTGGCCCGATGCGGCCGACGTGCTGGCCAAGTTGGATGAGGAAGTCGCGGAACTCCATGCGGAACTGACGCCCGACCCGCCTCGGCAACGCGACCCGGAGCGGATCGAGGACGAGGTTGGCGACCTGCTGTTCGTCTGCGTCAACCTCGCCCGCAAACTCGACCTCGATCCGGAACAAGCGCTTCGTCGCGCCAACGCCAAGTTCGAACGCCGCTTCCGGCACATGGAAGCGGCCGCGGCCGCATCGGACGCGGGGGTGGAAGGCCTGCCGCTGGACGCCTTGGAAGCTCTGTGGCGGCTGGCCAAGGATGCGGAGAAGCGCCGCGGCTGAACGCCGTTCAGGGTTCGGCAACCCTGCCCGCCGATACTTTCGGACATGGCGATACGTGACGCGATACGCGACTGGGGCCGGCTGCGCGTCCGGCTGATCCTCATTCTGTGCCTGATGCCGCTGGCCGCCGGCTGCTATCTGCCGCGAACGTTTCAGGCGGAGGTGGTTCTGAGCCGCACCGGCTTCTACGGCATCGCCTTCGATGGCGAGGTCGCGTGGGTGCCAATGCTGGAAGCGCTCCGGGCCGGGGATCTCAGTGCCGCCGAAGAGGCCGAGCGCGCCCTTCTGATCGAGCGCGACCTTGGCCGGGATTCGGCTACCCAGGATGTGCACTACGTGGGGAACGGCAGCTTTGCCCTGCGCTGGGTCCGGTCCGGGGACGCGCGCTCGGATGGCTTGGTCTCCTTCATCCGGCGCAGCGAACGCTTCCTCACCGTCACCCACCGGCCCGCCCACCGGGTCATCGTCTTGAGCGGGCGCGGCCTCATGCCGGAACAGGCCGCGGCATTGCACCGGTCGGGGGTCACGGTCCAGGGCGAGATCCGGGTGTGGACCGATCGCCCTGCCCTCCGTCACAATGCGCACCAAGTACGCCAGTCCGGTCTGAACGAATGGGTCTACCGCTGGTCGGTACGAAGCCCGTTGGACCCGCCGCCCTCCCTGGTCATCGCCACGGACTGACGCGGTCATGGCGTCTCGACCGACGCGCGCAGGCGCCGGATCAGGCTGGAGGTATCCCAGCGACCGCCACCCAGGCGCTGAATATCGGCATAGAACTGATCCACCAGTGCAGCCACCGGGATGCTGGCGCCGCTGGCCCGGGCCTCCTCCAGGCAGATCGCCAGATCCTTGCGCATCCAGTCTACGGCGAAGCCGAAATCGAAACGGTCCTCCAGCATGCTGTCGGCGCGGTTATCCATCTGCCATGACTGCGCCGCGCCTCGAGCGATCACCGAGACCACCTGATGCACGTCCAGGCCCGCGGTTTCGGCGAAGCTGAGTCCCTCCGCGAGGCTCTGCAGCAGACCGGCAATGCAGATTTGGTTGACCATCTTGGTGAGCTGGCCCGATCCGACCGGGCCCATCCGGGTGACGGCTCGGGCGTACGCCTTCAGCACCGGTTCCGCCCGCGCGAACGCAGCCGGCTCGCCGCCGCACATGACGGTGAGCCTGCCCTGCTCCGCGCCGGCCTGACCGCCGGACACCGGCGCATCCAGAAACCCCACGCCTGCGGCCGCGCTCATGCCGGCGAGTTCGCGGGCAAGCACGGCCGACGTGGTGGTGTGGTCGATCAGGATCGCCTCGGGCGCGAGGCCGGCCATCGCACCGCCCTCCCCCAGCACCACGCTGCGGACGTCCGCATCGTTGCCGACACAGAGAAAGGCAAGGTCGGCGCCGCGGCAGGCTTCGGCCGGGCTGGCCGCACCGTCGCCGGGATAACGGTCGAGCCAAGCTTCGGCCTTGGCCGCCGTCCGGTTGAAGACGCGCACCCGGTGGCCGGCCGTCGCCAGATGACCGGCCATGGGAAAGCCCATGACTCCGAGGCCGATGAAGGCGACGTTGAGTGTATCCATGGTGAGCCTTCTCCCCGACAGCCTGCTTCTGGTCCTCGTCCTGGTCACCCCGTCGACACCGTTGCCGCCGCATCGCTCAGGCGATGGCGTCGAGCCTCGCATCCTCCAGGACGCGATGCAAGGCACCCCAACTGGCGGAATCGGGCGCCAGCAGCACCGTGGTTTCCAGGATCCGTCCCTCGGCCCGGTACGGCTGTCCGGTTTCGACGATGCGGCTGTAGCCCCCCGCCTCCGCGTGGATCAGGATGCCGGCAGCGTGGTCCCACGGCTTGAGGCGTCGATACTGGGCGAAATCCAGCACCCCCTGCCCCAAGTCCATGTACTCCCGACCGGTGCAGCCGTACTTGACTACGCGGGCCGGGCCCTCCGCCACGCCGCTGTCACGGCGTCGCAGCACCCGGCGGCCCAGCCCGCGGCCGAGCGAACCGGTCATGGCTTTGAGCGGGCGCGGTGGCGGAACCCGGAGCGGCTGTTGCGTGGTGCCGTCATCCATCCAGGCCCCCTGCCCCGCTAAGGCCCCCACCGCGACGCCGGCCACCGGATCCAGGATCCAGCCGGCAAGCGTCTCACCCTGCCGACACAACGCGACGATAACGGCGAAGCAGTTGCGCCCTTCGGCGAAGTTCAGAGTGCCGTCCACCGGATCGATCACCCACACTGAATCCGGCCCCTCGAGCGCGCCCATGACATCCGGCGCCTTGTCCGCCGCTTCCTCGCCGACCACGACGCTGCCCGGCAGCAGCGCGGTCAGGTCCCGGCTGAGCGCCTTTTCCGCTTCCACGTCGGCGGTGGTGACCAGGTCCATCGGGCCCTTCTTGGCCGTGATCTCGCTCGCCTCCAGCCGGCGGAAGCGCGGCATGATTTCACGGGCGGCAACGGCACGCATGATCTCCGTCACACGGCGATGATCCGGCAGCATCAATCAGGGTCCCTGGTGGTTACGGAGGAGGCAGCCGCCATCCAACGACCGGCCGCCCGTTTACGGAGCATATAGGTCGCGATCGCGCCGGTAGCCGTCGGCAAATTCGCGGATCAGGTCTGCCGCGGCAGCGTCGTGCTCGGCCCGACGCATCAGGGCGCGAATGGCGAAACACGCGAAGGCGATCGCCTCGCCCCTGCCGCGGAGATCGAACGACGCGGCGATTGCGTCAAGGGCGTCGAAGGTGCCCTTGCGTGCCATGACGTTGAGTTGTGACTTGACCAGCCGGTTGCGTGCGCGCCAGCGGCTCTGGGAACGGACGGTCGCCATGCGCCATATCTACTAGTAGATAATCCGGCAGGCAAGCTGTTCTTGATCTACTAGTAGATATTCGGCCCTTTCGATGATCTCGATCGACGCTGCCTCGTCATCGACGGCTCGGCTGTCGTTCGAGCGGATCGGGGCGTTGCACGGAGGCGTCGAGCAGATGCCCACTATCCCGCTTTCGCCGCGAACACGTCGCGGGAGGACAGGCTTTCGATCACCGGTTCGCCAAAGCCTGCCTCCCGCAAGGCAAGCGTCCATGCCTGTCGTGAGAATAGGCCGAGCCGAACATGATCGTGTTCGATGCGGAGCGTTCCGTCCGGGGGGTGAAGCAGATAGACGATTTCCGTGTGATAGGCGGTGCCCGTGATTTCCGGCTGCACCCATTCGAGATAGCGCATCCCGCGATCCGGCCCGTCCGTTCCGCCCACTGTCGTCTCCGGGTTGAAGCATTCCGTCGTGAAGTCGGGACAGAAGACCGCGACGCCGCCGGGCCGCAGATGGGCCCGCGCCGTCCGAAGGGCCGCTTGAAGGTCGTCCATGGCGTACACGTGGCTGATGGCATCGAAAATCAGGACGGCATCGAACGTCTCGCCGAGACGGAGGCTTCGCATGTCGCCGCCCAGATGACGGCATTCCGGATTCAAGGACCGGCTGAGGTCCAGCATGCGCGGCGAAAGGTCGACCAGCGTCATGGCGAACCTGTGCTTCAGATGCGAGGCGAGGTGTCCGCCGCCGGAACCCAGCTCCAGCACGGTGAGGCGCCGATCGGCGCCGTCCGGACAGAGCAGGCGGGCGACCTGTTCGGCCTCCTTGGCGTACTCCTCCGGCGCCGACATCAGCGGCCACCAGTCGGCGAGTTCATCGTACAGCTTCATACGCCCTTCCTGGACCCGAGCATGAGCACTGTCGCTTTTCGCGAAGGCTTCGAGGGTCCTTGCCCGAACTGCAAGGCCGGATCGATCGTCCTTCCGCGCACGGAACATGCCGTTGCCACGCGGATCTCGGCATGGCCGGCATCCCCGAAACCCACAACGAGGCATCCGATCCGCGGCTTTGTTGCGTTGCAATAATCTGCTACGATTATTGTGGATATGGGGCTTGGCGACAGCCCGACGGCGTCGCCGGCCGATCCGGAGGGCCTAACCATGGACGCCGCCTCGCTTGCCCAGTTCCTGGTCACGTTCCTCGCCGTCCTGTCGGCGCTGTTCGTGTTTGCGGTCGGGCTCTGCGCGTTGGTGCTCGCCATCCTGTTCGTCGTGGACATCCGCCAGACCCAGCACGCCATCCGCCGAAACTTTCCCGTGATCGGCCGCCTTCGCTATGCCTTCGAACATCTGGGTGTCTTCTTCCGGCAGTACTTTTTCGCCATGGACCGGGAGGAGATGCCGTTCAACCGCGCTCAGCGGACCTGGGTGTACCGGGCGGCCAAGAACCTGGACAACACCCAGCCGTTCGGATCGACCCGCGACCTGCGCCCGGCGGGCACCATCCTGTTTGCCAACGCCACGTTTCCCAGCCTGCAGCCGTCCCCGGCCCGGGCAGCCCCCGTGGTGGTCGGCCCGGACTGTGCCGAGCCCTATGAGGCGGGCAGCCTGTTCAACATATCCGCGATGAGTTACGGAGCCATTTCGGGCGTGGCCGTGCGGGCGCTGTCCAACGGCGCCCGGATGGCTGGGTGCTGGATGAACACCGGCGAAGGCGGCCTGTCGGGCCACCACCTTGCCGGCGGCGCCGACATCGTCTTTCAGATCGGCACGGCGAAGTACGGCGTGCGCGACGCGGCGGGCCGCCTCGACGAGGCCAGGCTGCGGGGGATCGCGGCCAATCCGCAGGTGCGGATGTTCGAAATCAAGCTCAGTCAGGGGGCGAAACCGGGCAAGGGTGGCATCCTGCCGGCGGCCAAGGTCAGCGCAGAGATCGCCGCCATCCGTGGCATTCCAATGGGGGAAGCATCGCTCAGCCCGAGCCGTCACCCGGAGATCGATACGACCGGCCATCTTCTGGACTTCGTCGATCGGGTCCGGCGTCTCACCGGCAAGCCGACCGGTTTCAAGCTGGTGCTGGGGAACCCGGACTGGCTCGATGAGCTTTGCTCGGAGATCCGCCGCCGCGGTGTTGAGAGCGCCCCCGACTTCATCACCATCGACAGCGGCGATGGTGGGACCGGCGCGGCACCGTTGAGCCTGATGGACTATGTCGGCCTGCCGATCCAGGAAAGCCTGCCTCTGGCGGTGGACACGTTGGCCGCCTCCGGACTGCGGGGTCGCATTCGCATCATCGCCTCGGGCAAGCTGATCACGCCGGCCGATGTCGCCTGGGCACTCTGCGTCGGCGCCGACTTCGTCAACTCGGCCCGCGGTTTCATGTTCGCGCTCGGCTGCATCCAGTCGATGCAGTGCAACAAGAACACCTGTGCGGCCGGCATCGCCACCCAGAATCCCCGGCTGCAGCGCGGCCTCGATCCGGTCGACAAAGGCGAGCGGGTCCGCCACTACGTGGAGAACGTGGTCCAGGAAGTCGGCATCATCGCCCATGCGTGCGGCGTCGACGACCCCCGCCAGTTGCGGCGCGAGCACTGCCGCATCGTCTCCGGTTCCGGCCGATCGATGCCGCTGAGCGAGCTGTATCCGGCGGACAAGGACGGCCTGACAACGCCTCGGGCGGCCTGAAATAAAGCCGTTGCCTGCCTGGTTGCCGGCGCCAACAGCCGGGCTGCCCCGAAGAAGCTCAATCGCCGGGCCGCTCGGGATCGAGACCGTAGCCACGGAAGGCAGCGGCGACGAAGGTGGCGAAAACGTCGAAGCCTTCGCCAAAGACATGGCGGTTGGCGTTATAGTTGAGCACCGCCATCGCGATCAGTTCACTGCGGATGGTACCGAAGCTCTGGGCTTTCTCCGAGTAGCCTTTCGGCTTCTGACCAAGGCCGGTGGCCTGCCACACCGGTTCCGCACCGGTGGCGACGCCAATACCAGCCTTCACCGGCGTGGTCATGGCGGGGAGTTCCGGATTGAAATGACCGGAGAGCTTGGCAAGCTCATTGCCGAGAGCGGCGGCCGCCTCCCTCGTGGAACAATAGATCACGATGGTATCCTTGCGACCGGCGATGGCTGCCGGACCGACGACCTTGAAGGCCGTGACGCCGTGTGATGGTGTTTTCTCGAGGTACGATTTCAGCCAAGCGACCACGTTGGGGGCATGACTGAACTTCGCATTGGCATATACCCTGAACTGAGGCGAGCCGCTTTGAATCTTGAAATATATAAAATCCTCGAGATATTTGCGACCAGGCGTTTTGCCTTGGTTTATGTATGAAATGAGTTTGGAGAGCGTCACCTCCGTATACTGCAACTTTGCCGGCTCCCTTACCTTAAGGGACGCAACATTGTGGTAGAGGGCTCTAAGAAATGCCTTATGTGCAGTAAAATCTATATCGGTTTTTTGAGATCCGTTCCCATCGCTACTGTACATCCCATAGATCTGGTCAGCCAACCCGTCGGGGCCGGTCATCAGGTCTGACCGCTGGTAGATTCCGCGCAGGAACGACTGCAAGGACGGGTCCATGCGCAGTGGCTTGCTCAGTTCCGCGTAGAATTCCAGCTCTGCAACTGACCGCCCTCCGGGATCATTGCGAGCCGCCAGGGCGTTCGACCGGGGTCGCGTCGTCGGGCCGGTCAACGGAACCGACGGCCACCGGGGATCCGTAGGGCCGGTCAAGGCGTTGGAACGAGGGCGCGGCATGCGTCGACTCCCGGAGAGGAAAAGGATGCTGCACTGGACCCAGGCCCGAACAGAACGTAACATAATAACGCACCGACAAGAGGGAGGCAATAAAACTCTTCGATCAGTGCTGAGTTATTTTTAAGAACTGGGCGGATAAACTTTCGACAACATCGCCTGCGACAGGCCGGGCGACAGGCCGATCCGACGGCGAGGGACTGAATGATCGCCTTTAGTCTTGGCCCGCATGACCGCAGTCGGCTGCATCCAGCACGGAGAGCCGTTTCCGCATCGTGGACGCATTGCGGCGTCTTCATGAAATACTGAGCTGCTGCACGCATCCCATGAATTCTAGAGCGATTCCTGGCGGCGTGCGAAACGGGCCGCGTCCGCCGGACTGAGCCGCACCTTCAGGACGATTGCGTCAGCCTCGTCGCGCCGTTCCAGAACCTGGCCATGATCATAGAGCCACGCCAGCGTGTTTCCTTCGGTCTGGCTCAAGGACACGTCCATCACGGCCATGGCGCCTGTCAGGCAATCGTCCAAACAAGCAAGCAGGGTGTCACACCCCTCCCCCGTCCGGGCCGACAGAAACACCATGGGAATGTTGCTTCGTTCCGCGCGATTGATCAGGGCGTGACGCTCGTCGTCATTGAGCAGATCGACCTTGTTCAGAACCTCGATCAGCGGGCGAGCCGACTCGTCGGCCACGCCGATCTCGGCCAGGACGGCCAGCACGTCCTGCTTCTGCTGGAGGGCTTCGGGATGGGCCGCATCGCGCACATGGAGGATGACGTCAGCCTCCGTCACCTCCTCCAGGGTGGCGTGGAACGCCTCCACAAGCTCGTGCGGCAGCTCGGAAATGAACCCCACGGTGTCCGACAGGATCGCGACCTGGCCGGACGGCAGCGCCAGCCGACGCATGGTGGGATCCAGAGTCGCGAACAACTGGTCGCGCGCGCTCACCGCGGCATCGGTCAGGCGGTTGAACAGGGTCGATTTGCCGGCGTTGGTGTAGCCGACCAGGGCCACCACGGGGAACGGCACGCGCTGGCGGGCGCTGCGATGCAGGCTGCGGGTGCGTTTGACCTCCGCCAGTTCCCGCTTCAGTCGGGTGATGCGCTCGGTGATCAGGCGCCGGTCGGTCTCGAGCTGGGATTCGCCGGGGCCGCCCATGAAGCCGAAGCCGCCGCGCTGGCGCTCCAGGTGGGTCCAAGACCGCACCAGCCGGCTTCGCTGATAGGTGAGCGCCGCCAGTTCCACCTGCAGCCGCCCCTCGGCGGTGCGTGCCCGTTCGCCAAAAATCTCCAGAATGACGCCGGTGCGGTCGATCACCTTGGTCGCGAACGCCCGCTCCAGGTTGCGCTGCTGCACCGGCGACAGCGTGCCGTCCACGATCACGACGGCGATCGGTGCGTCCCTCTCCGCTTCCACATCCAGCCAGTCGCGCAGGCGGTCGACCGTGCCGGTCCCGAACAGGGTCGCAGGCCGAGGGCTGGACACGCCGATCACCTCGGCATGGACGACCTCCAGACCGATGGCCTCGGCCAGCCCGACCGCTTCGGTAAGCCGTGCCTCCGGCGACCGGCCGCCCTCCGTTCGCGCCCGACCGATGTCGGGGCGCAATACCGCGGCCCGTCCGGCCGGGTGGACGGATGAAGAAGCGGGCGTTTCAGCCAACGCGGCCGAGCCTCACGCTTCCGCCACCGCCTCTCGATCCGGTTCGAACAACTGCACCTGAACGGACGGCATGACGGTGGAGATTGCGTGTTTGTACACAAGCTGCGTGTGGCCATCCCGCCGAAGGAGCAGTGAGAAATTGTCAAACCAAGTGACGATCCCCTGCAATTTTACGCCATTGACCAAGAAAACAGTCACGGGCGTTTTGTGTTTTCGGATGTAATTAAGAAAAACATCCTGCACGTTCTGTGATTTCTCTGATGACATGGTTGCCATCCCTCTTGTTATGGGCGGCGGCCGGTGATCTCGTAGCCCCTGCAATCGCGCCGCATTATGATCCCTGTCCGAACAATGTCTTGGACGTCAGGCTTGAGAACCATCGGACCAATCACGCTGGCAGGTTTGTTCTTGGACACCTTAGAGCGTCCTTAACAGATTGCAAAGCGCCAAGCAGCTTTCAACGTGAATTACCGGCGGAAAGCCTATGAATTCGTTTACATCGGGTGCCGTCTCCCGCAACAGAACCGACACACAACCCGCCCTGGCGGCGCATTCGATATCGATATCGGCATCCCCCACGAACCAGACCTCTGCCCCCGGCTGCACGTCGCTTCCGGCCAGGGCCAGATGCACCGGCACCGGCGACGGTTTGTCCTCAGCCGCATCGAACGCCCCGACGATGCGACCGAAATAGCGGTCCCAGCCCAGACGCGCGACCTCCTTTCGCAGATAGTCGCCCTTCTTGTTGCTGACAACGCCGAGGTAGAACCCGGCTTCGTGCAATGCCGCGAGCATGGCTTCGGCTCCCTCCAGCGGCGCCAGCGCGTCCAGGTGACTGGCTTCGAAGCGGGCGTAGAAAACGGCCCCGGCTTCCTGCCAGCGCTCTCCGAACAGAGCGGGGTAGCTGTCCCGCATGGAGCCGCGAACCCGGCGTCGCGTCTCCTCCAGGGTCCAAGCCTGCATGCCGAAGTGGGCGAAGGTATGGTTCTGCGCGTCGTGAATGGCGGCCCAGCTGTCGATCAGGGTGTTGTCCCAATCGAACAGGATTGCGGCCGGCCGGCTCAGGCCGAGGGCAATCGGCGATCCGGCCGTCACGTGGCGGCTCCGACGTCCGTGGTCCGGGCCGGCCGCGGCGCCGGCGGCGCCGACCGCACATGCTCCAGATAGAATGTGAGGAGCCGTTCCGTCAGCGGCCCGATCCGGCCGTCGTTGATGACCGCATCGTCGATGCGCACCACGGGGCGCACCAGCGACGTGGTGCTGGTCAGAAACGCCTCGGCGGCAGTGCGCGCCTCCTCAAGCGTGAAAGGCCGCTCCACCGGTCGGATCCCGTGCTCGGCTGCAATGGCGTGCACCATGCGCCGGGTGATTCCATTGAGAATGGCGTGGTCCGCCTGCCGGGTCACCAGGTCGCCGGCCGCCGTCACGATCCATGCATTGGAAGCGGTCCCCTCCGTGACGCGGCCGGTCTCATCCACCATCCAGGCCTCATAGGCGCCCGCCCGGACCGCCGCCTCCTTGCCCAGGACATTAGGCAGCAGCGACACCGACTTGATGTCCGCGCGCTTCCAGCGCAGGTCCGGCACCGTCACCACGCGGACACCGGCACGGACCACGGCCGCGTCGATCGCCGGCAGCGGCCGCGCCGTCAACACCAGGCTCGGCGGCACATCCGCCGGAAAGGCGTGATTGCGCGGCGCCACGCCTCGGGTGACCTGCAGGTAAACGATGCCCCGGGCGGTGATCCGGTTCCGGCGCACCACTTCCCGCATCACCACCTTGAGCGCCGCCCGCGACATCGGCCAGGCGATTGCCAGTTCGGCGAGGGAATAGTCGAGGCGATCCAGGTGCAGGGCTTCGTCGACCGGTGCGCCGGCCTCGATCGCGATGACCTCGTAGACCCCGTCGGCGAACTGGTAGCCGCGGTCTTCCACGTGGACGGACGGCCGATCAAGCGGCACGTAGCGGCCGTTGACGTACGCAACCCGGCTCATGGTCCCGGCCCTGCCCTGCTGTCCTCGGCGCGCACCGACACGGCCCGCTCAGAAGTACTCAAGCCGGACGGAGAACAGCTTCTCCACCCGGCGGACGCTGCCCGGATCGGCGAACAGGACCACCCGATCGCCGGCTTGAATGACCGTGGTTCCCCGCGGCGAAATCACCCGGCCGCCGCGGACGATGGCACCGATCATGACGCCGTCCGGCAGGTCCGTTTCACGCAGCGGAGTGCTCACCAAACCCGATGTTTCCAATGCCTCCGCCTCGATCAGTTCGCCGAAACCCTCCCTCAGGGTGTGAACCGAATGGATGCGGCCGCGACGGACATGCTGAAGGATGGTCGAGACCGTGATGTTGCGGGGACTGACCACGACGTCCAGTCCGAGGGTGGCGATCAGCGGTGTGTAGATGCCCTTGTTCAGAAGCGAAATGGCCCGCTTGGCGCCGTAGCGCTTGGCCAGCATCGCAGAGAGGATGTTGGCCTCGTCATCGTTGGTCACCGCGACCACGGTATCGGTGGAATCGACGTCCGCTTCCTCCAGGATCTCCGGATCGAGGACATCCCCCTGCAGGACCACGGTGCGGTCAAGCAGGCTCGCCACCAGGGCGGCCCGATCGGGATCCCGTTCGATGATCTTGGCATTGACCCACGCGTAATCCCGTTCGATCGTCTGGGCCAGGAGCAAGGCGATGTTGCCGCCGCCGCAGATCAGCAACCGCCGCGCATCCGGTTCTTCATGGCCGAATGCCGCCATGCAGCGCGGCACCTCCTCGGTCTCGGCCACAAAGTAGACGTCGTCGCCCACCATCAGTTCGGTGGCGCCGCCCAGGCGGACAGCCCGTTCGTTCCGGACCACGCCCACGACCACCATGTTGAGATCCGGGAACAACTGGGCAAGCTGTTTGATCGGGGTGTTCACGACCGGGCAGTTCTCTTCGCAGCGGACTCCCAGCAGCCGCACCTTGTCTTCCACCAGCGGGATCATCTCGAACGCGCCGGGCACCTCGAGCCGACGTGCCACCGCCCGCGCCACCTCCACTTCCGGCGAGATGATCATGTCGATCGGCAAGTGATCGCGGGAAAACAGATTGGCCCAGACGGGCTGCAGGTAGCTCTGGTGCCGGATGCGGGCGATCTTGGTCGGCACTTCGAACAGTGAGTGGGCGACCTGGCAGGCGACCATGTTGATCTCGTCGGTATAGGTCACGGCGATGATCATGTCGGCGTCTTCGGCACCCGCCCGCTTCAGGGTGTCGGGGTGAGCGCCGTGGCCGACGACGCCTTGGGCATCGAGAGTGTCGTTGACCCGGCGGACCAGCTCGGGCGAGCGGTCGACCACCGTCACCGCGTTGTTTTCCGTGGCCAGATGACGAGCGATGGTGAAGCCCACCTCGCCCGCACCGCAGACGATGATGTTCATTGGAATATGCGGATCGTTGCCATAAAAGAGCCGGGCGGTGTCGCCGCGAGGATCATCATGCGCCCGGACCCTTGGATTTTTCTTCGGTCTGGATGCCGAGGGTCTTGAGCTTGCGGTGAAGGGCCGACCGCTCCATGCCGACGAAGGCGGCCGTGCGCGAGATGTTGCCGCCGAAACGGGTGACCTGAGCCAGCAGATACTCGCGCTCGAAAATCTCGCGCGCGTCGCGCAACGGCAAGGCCATGATCTCGGCACTGTTTTCGGGACGGCGGGCGGCCGAGAAGTGGGCTTCCAGCTCCGGCGGCAGCATGTCGGCGCGGATCGGATCGTCCGCCTCCCCCGGCGCCATGATCAGCAATCGTTCGATAATGTTGCGCAGTTCGCGCACGTTGCCGGGCCAGTCGTGCGCCTGAAGCGCGGCCATGGCGTCATCGCTCAGGCGGCGCGCCCGATGCCCCGACGCCTCCGCCGCCCGTTCCATGAAATGGGTGGCAAGCACCGGGATGTCGTCGCGCCGCTCCGTCAGCGACGGCACCTTGAGCGGCACGACACTCAGGCGATAGAACAGATCCTCGCGGAAGCGTCCGGCGCGGATTTCTTCCGTCAGGTCCCGGGTGGTCGCCGCGATCACCCGGACGTCGACGTCCACCCGGGTGGTGCCGCCGACGCGTTCGAACACCTGCTCCTGCAGCAGACGGACGATCTTGCCCTGGGTTTCAAGCGGCATGTCGGCGACACCGTCCAGGAACAGGGTGCCTTTGTGCGCCGCCTCGAACACGCCGATCTTGCGCGGGGAGCCGCCGCCATCGGCCGGCGCTTCCACGCCGAACAGTTCCGTCTCCATGCGATCCGGCGCCATCGACGCACAATTGACCACGACGAACGGCCCCTGGGCACGCAGCGAGCGGGCGTGCAGAAGCCGGGCTACGACCTCCTTGCCGGAGCCTGCGGGCCCGGTGATCAGGACCCGGCTGTTGGTCGGCGCCACCCTTTCGATGGCTTGGCGCAGCTGGTTGACCGCGCTCGACTGTCCGATCAGTGTGCTGTCCGCGCCGAACCGAACCCGTAATTCCTCGTTTTCCCGGCGCAGGCGCGAGGCTTCGATGGCGCGCTGCGTCACCAGAATCAGCCGATCGGCCTTGAACGGCTTCTCGATGAAGTCGTACGCGCCGAGCTTGATGGCCTGGACCGCCGTCTCCACCGTGCCGTGGCCGCTCATGATCACGACCGGCAGCGCCGGATGCTCCTTCTTGAGTTGCGCCAACAGTCCGAGACCGTCGAGACGGCTGCCCTGCAGCCAGATATCCAGCAGCACCAGGGTGGGTCGGCGCAACTCGATGGCGGCGACGGCCGCGTCGCTGTCATGGGCCTCGCGAGAGGCGAAGCCCTCGTCGTCCAGGATGCCGGAGACGAGATCACAGATATCCGCTTCGTCATCGACGATCAGGATGTCTTCGGCCTTAAGTCGCTTGGTGTTCGACATGGCGGTTCAACAGCTCATGCGGATGCGATGCGTGCCGGCTTCCGGTCGGCGATGCCGGCGTGATCGGTGGCGGCTGATGCGGTCTGCCCGGATGGTTCTGCCCCCTGGAAGATGATCCTGACCCGGGTTCCCCCTTCCGGGCGATCCTCGAAGGTGAGATCCGCGCTGTGATCTTCGGCGATTTTCTTGACGATGGCGAGGCCAAGACCGGTTCCCTTGGCCCGGGTGGTGACATAGGGCTCCGTGATGCGGTCGCGCAATTCCATCGGCAGACCCCGGCCGTTGTCATCCACGGAGACGGCAATCCGTTCGGGTCCGTCGCTCCCGCTGCCGGTCAACCGCTCGATGCCGACCACGACCCGCCCCGGTTCCGGCCGCCCCGGATGGGACGCCGACTTGCCCCCGTCCTCGCCGGTCCGGCCGTCAACCAGGTTGCCAGCGTCGGCGCTGCTGCCCCGTTCCTCGACCGCTTCCGCCGCGTTCTTGAGCACATTGGTCAACGCCTGGGCGATCTGCCGGCCGTCGCAGACCACGACGACGTCATCCGACGGCATTACCGCATCGAAGCGGATGTGCGGATTGCGGCTGCGTTCAAGAAACACCGCCTGGCGCACCAGTTCGCTGAGATTCTCGGGCTTCAGGTCGGGACGCGGCATCCGGGCAAACGATGAAAACTCGTCGACCATGCGGCGAATATCCTCGACCCGGCGGATGATCGTTCCGGTGCAGGCCTTGAACGTGTCCGCATCGGTGACGATGTCGCGCTGATACTTCCGCTGCAGGCGCTCCGCCGCCAGTTGGATTGGCGTCAACGGATTCTTGATCTCGTGGGCGATCCGGCGGGCGACGTCGGCCCACGCCGCCTTACGCTGGGCGGAAACCAGTGCGGTGATATCGTCCAGTGTGACCACGTAACCGAACACCTCGCCATCCACCCGTTCGGCCACCACCCGGGCGATCAGGGTGCGCGGTCCGTCCTCCCGCATCGGCCGGATTTCCGCCTCGTGGGTGCGGTCCGGCTGACTGATCGCCAGGTCCAGCAGTTCACGCATCTCCGGTGCGACGTCCTTCAACGGCCGCCCGATCTCCGCCGACAGATCGGTATGCAGCAGCACCGATGCCGACCGGTTGGGCAGATTGATCAGACCGTCACGGTCCAGCCCGACAACCCCCGCAGAGACGCCGCTCAACACCGTTTCGGTGAAGCGCCGGCGATCATCCAGCTGGCGATTGGCGACCACGAGGCTCTGGCGCTGGCTTTCCAACTGACCGGTCATGCGGTTGAACGCGCGCCCCAGGGTATCCAGTTCCTCCACCGAATTGGTCGTGTCGACACGCACGCCAAGGTCGCCCTTGCGGATGCGGTCGGCGGCGGCGATGAGGTGGCTCACCGGCTTGGAAATCTGGGTTGCCAGGGCGAGCCCGGTCCAGGCAGCCGCCATCAGCAGAAGCAACGCCACGACCACGAAAATCATCACGAAGGTGATCAGGATCCCCTCGCGCTGCTGTTCCAGGTGCTGGTACTGGCTCACGGCATCGCTGGTGCGCTCGATGTTGCCCAGCACCTCGGGGTCGATGAAGCGGCCCACCACAAGGTACGCATCGATGAATCGGTTGAGACGGACCACCGCCCGGACGCGGCTGGCGGTCTCGTCGCTGATCACCGCGACCTGTCCCTGGGCGGCGCGTTCGATGGTGTTGCGCGGCACCAGATCCAGTTCCAGGCTGAGGCTGAGCGGCGTTCGCGCCAGCACCCGGGCATTGCTGTCCACCACCAGCGCTTCCGGCAGCGAGCGCAGATCCGCCTGCTCGGACAGGGCCATGCTGAACAGGTCGGGGTTGGCCATCAGCACGGGGGCATCGCGATTGAGGTCGTTGGCCAGCGCCAGCGCTTCGGCGACAATGCTTTTCTGGTGTTCCTCCAGGTAGGCTTCCGCGACCGCATTGGAGGCGATCACCGCGGTCCGCACCCGTTCGCTGAACCACGCCTGCAAACCGAAATTGAGGAAGAGCGCCGAAAACACCGCCACCAGGATCGCCGGTGTGACCGCCACCAAGCTGAACATCAGCACGAGGCGCACATGCAGTCCGGCACCCGCCAGCCCGCGGCGACGCTCGGCCCAGGCCTTGACCACCTGGAACGCAACCAAAGCCCCCAGCATCAGCAGAAGGCTCAGGTCCAGCAGCAGAAGCGCCACCAGAACGCCACGCCGTTCGCCGGGATCGATGGTGCCGGTCCACACGGCCACCGTCGCGGTGCCGGAGGCCACGGCGGCGACGGCCAGGAACTGCGCCGTCTTGCGGTAGAAACCGACCCGCCGAGACCATGCCAGCAGATGGTTCCAACGCCGCCGCGATTCGGGAAAGGCTGCGGAGACCGTCACTTGCTGCCTCCTCGCACCACCGGAATACTGAGTTCCCGAATCTTCTTCCTGAGCGTGTTGCGGTTCAAGCCCAGGATCTCGGCGGCGCGAATCTGATTGCCACGGGTTGCCTCCAGCGTGAGAGACAGGAGCGGCCGTTCCACCTCCCGCATCACCCGATCGAACAGGCCGGGCGCGGGCAGGCCGTCGCCATGGGCACTGAAGTAGGTCTTGAGGTGCCGTTCCACCGAGTGGCCGAGGCCGTCCCCTTCCGGTTCCGATGGCGGCGGCGCGGTATCCGCCAGTTCCAGCTCGATGGTGTCCAGTCCGATCACGTCTTCGGAATGCAGGGCCGCCAGGCGGCGCACCAGGTTTTCCAGCTCGCGAATGTTGCCGGGCCAGCGATAGCTGCGCAGCCGGTTCATCGCCGCCTGATCGAGGATTTTGGCCGGCAACCCCTCCTCCGCCGCCTTGGCGAGGAAATGGCGGACCAGTTCCGGAATATCCGACGTGCGTTCGCGCAGCGGCGGCACCCGGATCGGCACAACATTGAGCCGGAAATACAGGTCTTCGCGGAACTGACCCTGGCGGATCAGGTGGCTGAGGTCGCGGTGCGTCGCCGCCACGATCCGCACGTTGGCCCGAATCGGCGTGCGGCCGCCGACGGTCGTATATTCTCCCTCCTGAAGCACCCGCAACAGACGGGTTTGCGCCTCGGGCGGCATGTCACCGATTTCGTCCAGGAACAGGGTGCCGCCATCCGCCTGTTCGAAGCGGCCGGTGCTGCGATGGGTGGCGCCGGTGAAGGCACCTTTCTCGTGGCCGAACAGTTCGCTTTCGATCAGTTCACGCGGGATCGCTGCCATGTTGATGGCAACGAAAGCCCCGTCCCGCCGCTTGCCGTAGGTATGAAGCGCGCGTGCCACCAGTTCCTTGCCGGTGCCCGATTCGCCGGTGATCAGGACGGTCAGGTCGGTGCCCATCAGCCGCGCCAGGGTCCGGTAGATTTCCTGCATGGCCGGTGACCGGCCGATCAGCGGCAACCCCTCATCCTGCTGCATAAGGTCTTCGGGGCTTGCTGCCGGTGCGCTTTTCACCGGCTCCAGCGCACGCCGAACCACAGCCAGCAGCTCGTTGAGATCGAAGGGCTTCGGGAGGTATTCGAAGGCTCCGCGCTCGGTCGCCTTGACGGCCGTGAGCAGGGTGCTCTGGGCGCTCATCACCACCACCTTCAGCTCCGGGCGGATTTTGCGGATGCGCGGGATCAGGTCGAGCCCGTTCTCGTCCGGCATCAATACGTCGGTGATGACCACGTCGCCCTGGCCGTCGGCAACCCATCGCCACAAGGTCGCGGCGTTGCTTGTGGCGCGGACCTGGAAGCCGCCGCGTTCCAGCGCGGCGCTCACCACAGTCCGGATACCCGGATCGTCGTCGGCAACCAGCACCACGGCGTCGTTCACGCCCCCTCCTCCGCCGACGGCACCATCGGCAGCATGACGCGGAAGACCGTCCGTTTCGGCTGACTCTGGAACTCGATCACGCCGCCATGATCGCCGATGATCTTGGCGACCAGCGCCAGGCCGAGCCCGCTGCCGCGCGGCTTGGAGGTGACGAACGGGTCGAACAGATGCGGTCTCAGGTCTTCCGGGATCCCTTCGCCGTTGTCCTGGACGCTGACCATCAGCGGCAGGTGCACCCGCGACCGCCGCCCCGGGACGGCGAAGCGGACGCCATGCCAGTAGGCGGTAGTCATGACCAGTTCACCGCCGGGGTCGGGAGCCGCCTCGGCGGCGTTCTTGACCAGATTGAGGAACACCTGAGTCAACTGATCGCGGTTGCCATAGACCGGCGGCAGCGACGGGTCGTAGCTTTCGACCACGTGGAGGTGGCGCCCGAAACTGCTCTTGGCCAACATCAGGACGCGATTGAGCACCTCGTGAATGTTCACACCCTCGCGCTGCAACGGACCGGTGGCCGAGAACACTTCCATGCGGTCGACCAGGGCACAGACGCGGTCCGCCTCCTCGCGAATCAGGCGGGTCAGGGGGCGATCGGCCGGTTCCACGCTCTGCTCCAGCAACTGGGCCGCCCCCCGGATCCCGGACACCGGGTTCTTCACCTCGTGTGCCAGCATCGCCGCCAGCGCGGTGACCGACCGGGCGGCGCCACGATGGGTCAACTGCCGGTCGATCTTGGCCGCGATCGACTGCTCTTGCAGATTGATCACGACATAGCCCGCCAGTTCGGCGATGGGACACGCCTGGACGTTGACGAAATGATGGCCGACGCGCGGGCTCGACAGCGTGACATGGTATTCGGTGACGGGATGGCCGGCCTCCCGCGCCTGTCGGATGAGAGCGAACAGCGGACTGTCCGCCGGCAGCATGTCATCCAGTCTCTGCCCCTTCAAATACGCCGCGCTGCCCTGAAAGAACTGTTCGCCGGCCGTGTTGACGTGCACGATAGCGAGTTCCGGATCGACCACGGCGACCACATGCGCCAGGGCGTTGAGCACCGCGTCGGCATCGATCGCGGTCCCCGCCGCCCGGCGAAGCTTGATGACACTCTTCTTCATCGGGTCTGATCAGGCCGCCGCACGATCGACAAGCGGGGTGAAAAAGTCCCGGATGCCGGCCATCGCCCGGTCCGGGTCATCGATGCGCATGATCGCAGCGCGGAAGCCGGCACCGCCGGGCAGACCTTTGGAATACCATCCCACATGCTTGCGGGCGGCACGCATGCCGGCCTGCTTGCCATAATGCTCCAGCATCCCTCGATAGTGCGCTAACAACGTTTCCATTTTTTCCGTCAACGTCGGTTCCGGCGAGGCTTGGCCGGTGGCCAGGAAATCGATCGCCTGGCGCAGCAGCCAGGGCCGCCCGTAGGCGCCGCGCCCGATCATCACGCCGTCGGCGCCGGATGTGCGCAGGATCTGGTCCGCTTCCTCCGGCGTGGTGACGTCGCCGTTGGCGATGACGGGGATCGAGATCGCTTCCTTGACGCGTCGGATGAAGGCCCAGTCCGCGCGCCCTTGATAGAACTGGCACCGGGTGCGTCCGTGTACCGTCACGGCCTGGACACCGCAACCCTCGGCGATGCGGGCCAGTTCCGGGGCATTGCGGGTCCGGTCGTCCCAGCCGGTCCGCATTTTCAAGGTCACCGGAACGTCCACCGCTGCGACCACCGCGGCCATGATGTCGCGGGCCAGCCCCTCCTCCCGCATCAGGGCGGCACCGGCGTCGCCCTTGACCACCTTCTTCACCGGACACCCCATGTTGATGTCGATGATGGCGGCCCCGTGGTCCCGGCACAGACGCGCCGCCTCGGCCATGACGTGAGGCTCGCAGCCGGCCAGTTGCACCGCAACGGGCTGGGCCTCGGCCGGGCCCGCACCGCGCCGGAGGGTCTTGGCCGCGGCATGGATCATGGCCTTGCTGGCGATCATCTCGGACACCACCATGCCGGCACCATAGGTGCCGACGATCCGCCGGAAAGGCAGGTCGGTCACACCCGACATGGGCGCCAGGATCACGGGGGCGTCGAGCGCCACGGTGCCGATACGGAGCGGCATGGTCGATCCCATCCAGAGCGAAGAGTGCCCATTAGATAGGCAGATGCCGCCGAATTCAAGGACGTCCGTTCAAACCGTCGCCACGGTACGCTTGCCGGTTCGCGGGCCGGGCGGCGCGTCGGCGAGGACACCGGCCTGTGACATGTTTCCCACACGTGTCCGTAAAGTGAAAGAGATCGCGGCCGCAGGGCCGCGGCGCCGGCTGAAACGGCCCCGCCGGGGGTCGGGCCCGGCCGGCGGCGGTGCACAATCGATCACGTTTGGTTGCGAAAAAGTGCGATCGGGATGCGAAAAAAACAACTTTTTTCGAGCTAACCCACTGATATCAAATAAAAGTGTCGAATCCGGCCCGCGCCGATGTATACTTTTGTATGCAAACGTTATCATTTTGAAGATTTTCACGTTTGGAATCAAAGAGTTAGCGTTTCGCCGCCGAGGCCCCTCCAGGCTTGCGTCGCGGCAACCGGACATGATGACACAGGGCTTTGGCCCCGTCAAGGCATTTGATCCTATCGCCCGGCCGTGCCACCCTTTTCGCCCCCCTCGCCCGCTTCCGCGGGAGAGCGAGGGGCCCGGCGCTCCCCACGGAGCGACGGGCGGGTGAGGGTGCCTGGGGAGAGCGCGATTTCGGGGGTGGGGCGCCACCTTGGCCCGTGGGGGATTTGTTTTGCGCCCCCTCACCCAACCTCTCCCCCTTTGGGGGAGAGGGAGGGGTTGGGAGCACCGGTGCCTTGCCGTGCCGTCGTCGGGTGGCTAGGATCACGTTCTGCCGTTCGGCAAAAGAGACAAATCCGGGTGGGGGCGTACCGATGATCCGCATTGCTGTTGTTGTTTTGAGCTTCGCTTGGTCCCTCGGTCTCGTTGCGACTCCGGGGCTGGCGCAGGTGCGCGATGCGGCGCAGCTGGCCGCCGAGTTCCGCGAACGCGTGAACCGGGGCACCGTGACCGTGATCTCCGGCGGGATCAACGGCACGTACATCCGCATCGCCAACGACTTGGCCTTCGTGCTGGACCGCGGCGACGATCTGCGCGTCTTGCCGATCATTGGCAAGGGGTCGGTTCAGAACATCACCGATATCTTGTACCTGCGCGGCATCGACATCGGCATCGTGCAGTCGGACGTTCTCGCCTACGTTCGCGATGCCGGCATCCATCCCACCATCGACCGCCGGGTACGCTACATCACCAAGCTGTATAACGAGGAGTTTCACCTGCTCGGCGGGGCGGGCATCCAATCGATCGAGGACTTGGCCGGGCAGAAGGTGAACTTCGGAATCGCCGGCAGCGGCACGTTCATGACCGCTTCCATCGTGTTCGACAGCCTCGGCATCGAGGTGGAGCCGGTGTCCCATGACCAGGGGATGGCGCTGGAACTGCTGGGTTCGGGTGAGATTGCCGGGATGGTCTACGTCGCGGGCAAACCGGCTCAGATCTTCGCCACCGTGCCCGCCGACAGCGACATCGGCCTGGTGCCGGTGCCGCTCACCCCGGAACTCATGGAGATTTACCTGCCCTCCCGATTCGAGCATGGCGACTACCCCAACTTGGTCGCCGAGGGAGGCGCCGTCGAGACCATCGCCATCGGCGCGGTGATGGCCGTATACAACTGGGAACCCCGGCAACCCCGCCACCAGCGGGTGGCCGCCTTCGTGGAAGCATTCTTCGACAATTTCGAAGCGTTCCTGCGCGCACCTCGCCACCCCAAGTGGCAGGAAGTCAATCTGGCGGCGGACGTGCCCGGTTGGACCCGGTTCGAGCCGGCGCAGGCGTGGCTGGACGCGCGGCCGGTCGAGGCGGCAATGGTGTACGACCCCGAACTGCGCCGGGATTTCGAATCCTTCCTCGCCTTTCTCGGCGAGGCCGACGCCATCACGGTCGACGCGACCCTGGACGAAGGCGCCCGTGCCCGCCTGTTCGATCAGTTCCTGCGCTGGCGGGAAGCCGGCGGGATGCGCTGACGCGGGCCGGCCGCCGCACGGTATTGGGATTAGGGCCAAGTCCTGGCCCGAGGTGCTGGAGCGAGGTCCCAGAGAGCCCTGGATCGGCGCTAGAAGTGGATGGCGCGGCCGTAGGCGTCCAGCACCGATTCGTGCATCATCTCCGACAGCGTCGGGTGCGGAAATACCGTGTGCATCAACTCGGCCTCGGTGGTTTCGAGCCTTTTGGCAATGGCGTAGCCCTGGATCAGTTCCGTCACCTCGGCGCCGATCATGTGGGCGCCGAGCAACTCGCCCGACTTGGCGTCGAACACCGTCTTGACCATGCCTTCGGGCTCACCCAGCGCCAGCGCCTTGCCGTTGCCGACGAAGGGGAACCGCCCCACCTTGACGGCGCGCCCGTCCGCCTTGGCCGCCGCCTCGGTGAGGCCGACGCTCGCCACCTGCGGGTGGCTGTAGGTGCAGCCGGGCACGCCCCGGACGTCCAGCGGGTGAACGTCGTTGAGCCCCGCGATTTTCTCGACGCAGATGACGCCCTCGTGGCTGGCCTTGTGGGCGAGCCACGGCGGTCCTACCAGGTCGCCGATGGCGTAGACCCCGGGCTCGTCGGTGCGGAGCCATTCGTCCACCACCACGTGGCTCTTCTCCACCCGGATGCGGGTGTCCTCGAGGCCGATGTTCTCCACGTTGCCGACGATTCCGACGGCAAGGATCGCCCGGTCGACGGTGAGCTCGAAGGACTTGTCGCCGTCCTGCACGGTCGCCGTCACGCTGTCGCCGTTCTTCTTGAGAGCTGACACGGACGCCTTGGTAAGGATGCGTATGCCCTGCTTCTCGAACGCCTTGCGGGCGAAGGCGGAGATTTCCTCGTCCTCCACCGGCAGGATGCGGTCGAGGATTTCCACCACCGTCACCTCGGCCCCGAGCGAACGGTAGAAGCTCGCGAACTCGATGCCAATGGCACCGGAGCCGATGACCAGCAGCGACTTCGGCATGCTCGGTGGCACCATCGCTTCCATGTAGGTCCAGATCAGCTTGCCGTCCGGCTCCAGCCCCGGCAGGGTCCGCGCCCGGGCGCCGCTGGCGAGGATGATGTGCTTGGCGGTGAGGTCGGCAACCGTTTTGCCATCCTTTTCCACATGCACCTTGCCCTGGCCGGCCAAGCGGCCGAAGCCGTCCACCACCTGCACCTTGTTCTTGCGCAGGAGATGGCCGACGCCGCCGGCCAGCTGCGAGGCCACCTTGCGCGAGCGCTCGACCACCTTGCCCATGTCGAAGGACAGGCCTTCGACCTTGAGCCCGAAGCTGTCGGCGTGCTTGAGGGTGTCGAATACCTCGGCCGTACGGAGCAGTGCCTTCGTCGGGATGCAGCCCCAGTTGAGGCAGACACCGCCAAGGTGCTTGCCCTCGACCACGGCGGTCTTCATGCCGAGCTGGGCAGCCCTGATGGCGGCGACGTAGCCCCCGGGGCCGGCGCCGATCACGACGATATCAAAGGCATTGTCGGCCATGGTTGGAGCCCTTTCTCTTCCGTCCGCGCGGACTAGGGTCTGGTGCCGCGGATCACAGCAGCATGGTCAGCGGCTCTTCGATCAGCCCCTTGAAGATCGCCAGGAACTCGGCGCCGCGGGCACCGTCCACCGACCGGTGATCGGCCGACAGGGTGCAACTCATCATGGTCGCGACGGCCAGGGCGCCATCGCGCACCACCGGGCGCTGTTCCGCCGCGCCCACCGACATCAGGCAGGACTGCGGTGGATTGATGATGGCGGCGAACTCGCTGATGCCGAACATGCCGAGGTTGGAAACGGTGAAGCCACCGCCCTGGTAGTCTTCCGGGGCCAGTCTGCCCTCGCGCGCCTTCGCGGCCAGGGCCTTGACCTCGTTGGAGATGGCAGCGAGGCCCTTGTGGTCGGCGTTGCGCACCACCGGCGTGATCAGGCCGCCCGGCGAATCCACCGCCACGGCCACGTCCACCGTCTCGAACAGGCGGATGGCGTCGTCGGTCCAGGACGAGTTGGCTTCCGGATACCGGCGCAAGGCCAGAGCTACGGCGCGCACCACGAAATCGTTCACGGAAAGCTTGTAGGCCCCCTCCCCTTCCGGTGAGCGCGCGTTCAATTCCTGGCGCAGTTCCATCACCGCGTCGAGACAGCAGTGGATGGTGAGGTAATAGTGCGGGATCTCCCGTTTGGAGGCCGAGAGCCTTTGCGCGATCACCTTCCGCATGGTGGTATTGGGGACTTCGCGGAAGGGTGAGGTCGGCTCCGGGATCGCCGCCTTGGCGGGTTCCGCGGCAGCTGGGGCCGCGGCAGCCGGGGCCGGGGCTTCGGGCGCGGCCGGTCGAGCGGCGGCCTCGGCCTTGGCCGTTTCGATATCGCGCTTGACGATGCGCCCGTGCGGACCGGTACCGGCGATGGCGGCGAGATCCAGCCCGGCCTCCGCGGCCAGGCGACGCGCCAACGGGCTTGCGAAAATCCGCTCCCCCGCGGCCCGCTGCGGGGCTTCGGCAGCGGCCGGCTTTGCGTGCGGCTGGACGGGCGGCTGGGCGGGCGGCTGGGCCGGCTGCGCCGCCGGCATCGGCTCAGACTTGGCGGGTTCCGGCGCGGCGGCTTCGCCCTTGGGCGCCTCGGCAGCGACCCTGCCGGCCTCCACCGCCGCCTGATCCAGGGCGGATTCGTCCTCGCCTTCTTCCAGCAAGAGCGCGATCGGCGCGTTCACCGCGACCCCTTCGGTGCCTTCAGACACCAGGATGCGCCCCAGCACCCCCTCCTCCACCGCTTCCACCTCCATGGTGGCCTTGTCGGTTTCGATCTCCGCCAGCACGTCGCCGGACTCGACCGTATCGCCTTCCTTCTTGAGCCACTTCGCCAGCTTGCCCTCGGTCATGGTCGGCGACAGCGCCGGCATCAGCACTTGGATCGGCATGGCCTCGCTCCTCGATCGCCGCTTGAGGTTACCGGTAGCAGACGGATTGAGCCGCCAGGACAATCCCGTCCGCCTGGGGCAGGGCGAGCTTTTCCAGGTTGGCAGCGTAAGGCATCGGGACATCCGCGCCGGTAACGCGGGTGACCGGCGCGTCCAGGTAGTCGAAGGCATGCTCCATCATCAGAGCCGCCATTTCCGAGCCGATGCCCGCCAGCGGCCAGCCTTCCTCCACGCTGACCAGACGGTTGGTTTTCTTGACCGAGCTCACGATGGTGTCCACGTCCAGCGGACGGAGCGAGCGAAGGTTGATCACTTCGGCGTCGATATCCTGCTGTTCGAGCAGCTTGGCCGCTTCCAGCGCGACCCCGACCATGCGGGAGAAGGCGACGATGGTGACGTCCTTACCCGGGCGCTCGATCTTGGCGCGGCCGATGGGCAGGACGAACTCCGGATCGGTGGGCACCTCGAAGCTGTGGCCGTACATGATCTCGTTCTCGAGCACGATCACCGGGTTGGGATCGCGGATGGCGGCCTTGAGCAGGCCCTTGGCATCGGCCCCGGAATAGGGGGCAACCACCTTGAGCCCGGGGCAATGGGCGTACCATGAGGCGTAGCATTGCGAATGCTGGGCCGCCACCCGGGCGGCGGCGCCGTTGGGTCCGCGGAACACGATCGGGGCCCCCATCTTGCCGCCGGCCATGTAGAGGGTCTTGGCCGCCGAGTTGATGATCTGGTCGATGGCCTGCATGGCGAAGTTGAAGGTCATGAACTCCACCACCGGCTTGAGCCCGGCGAAAGCGGCGCCGACGCCCAGCCCGGCGAAGCCCTGTTCCGTGATCGGCGTGTCCACCACCCGTTTCGGTCCGAACTCCTGAAGCAGCCCCTGGGTCACCTTGTAGGCACCCTGGTACTCGGCGATCTCCTCGCCCAACAGGAACACGTCGGGATCGCGCCGCATCTCCTCGGCCATGGCGTCGCGCAGGGCTTCGCGCACCGTCATCGTGGCGGTGGGCCCGGTGTATTCGGGTTCGGCCGGCACATCACCCGCGGGCGGCTCGGTCGGCCGGGGAGTCTGCGCCGGCAGTTGAGCCACGGCCTCCGGCGCCGGCTCGGCGCCCTTGTCCGGCGCGGGCGCGGCCTGATCGAGCGCGCTTTCGTCCTCGCCCTCCTCCAGCAAAAGCGCGATCGGCGCGTTGACCGCCACCCCTTCGGTGCCGGCCGGCACCAGGATGCGCCCCAGCACACCCTCGTCCACCGCCTCCACCTCCATGGTGGCTTTGTCGGTCTCGATCTCCGCCAGAACGTCGCCGGAGGCAACGGCATCGCCTTCGTTCTTCAGCCACTTGGCCAGCTTGCCCTCGGTCATGGTCGGCGACAGCGCCGGCATCAGCACTTGGATCGGCATCAAGGGGTCTCCCCGGATCGATACTTCTGTTGGTCGTCGGTGAACAGGCGGTTCAGGCCTCGATCAGGACGTCGGTCCAGAGCTCGGCCGGATCGGGCTCCGGGCTCTCCTGGGAGAAGTCGGCGGCCTCACCCACGATCGCCTTGACCTCGCGGTCGATCTCCTTGAGGGCAGCCTCGTCGGCGTGGCCCTGGTCGAGCAGGTGGGTGCGCAAGGAATCGATCGGGTCGCTTTCCTTGCGCATCTTGCTGACTTCCTCCTTGGTGCGGTACTTGGCCGGATCGGACATGGAGTGGCCGCGGTAGCGGTAGGTCTTCATCTCCATCACGTACGGGCCCTGGCCGCCGCGCACGTGCTCCACCACCTTCTCGCCAGCGGCGCGCACCTCAAGGACGTTCATGCCGTCGACATGCACCCCCGGAATCCCGAAACTTTCGCCACGGCGAAACAGCTCCGTTGTGGCCGAGGCCCGCTCCACCGACGTCCCCATGCCGTACTTGTTGTTCTCGATCACGTAGATCACCGGCAACTTCCAGAGCGAGGCCATGTTGAAGGATTCGTAGACCTGCCCCTGGTTGACCGCGCCATCGCCGAAGTAGCAATAGTTGATGCCGCCGTCCTCCCGGTACTTGTGGGCGAACCCGAGGCCGGTGCCGAGCGGCACCGACGCGCCCACGATGCCATGGCCGCCATAGAAGCCTTTCTCCCGGCTGAACATGTGCATCGACCCGCCCTTGCCCTTGGAATAGCCGCCGATGCGCCCGGTGAGTTCGGCCATGACCCCCTTGGCGTCCATGCCGGTGGCGAGCATGTGGCCGTGGTCGCGATAGGTCGTGATGATCGAATCGCCCGGTTGGGCCAGGGACTGCAGCCCCACCACCACCGCTTCCTGACCGATGTAGAGATGGCAGAACCCGGCGATCAGGCCCATGCCGTAGAGCTGCCCCGCCTTTTCCTCGAACCGCCGGATCAGCAGCATGTCGCGGTAGAACTTGAGCAGAAGGTCCCGGTCCAGCGGCGTCTCCGCCGCCTTGCCCTTGCCGCCCCGCTTGCCCGCGGCGCCAGATTGCTCGGCCATCACATCCTCCCTGCTGTCGGTTGCGGCGCCTGCAACGCCGGAACCGGGCGCGGCCACATTGGTAACGGGGTGGAAGGCCGGAATCGGCCTCCGAGTGACCCGACACCATGTGATCCTATTGCGACAGCAACGCAATGACAAGCCGGAAGAAAACCGCTGCGGGGCCAACAACCACTTGTTATGACTGGACTTAGGCTGAATTAACCGGAGTGTGGTTAATCACCTCGACCGCCGATGCGCCGGATCATCCACGGTCAGACCGGATCCTGCCCGTACCGACCAAGTGGCCACCGCCGACCGATCAAGGCGGCGCATCCTGTGGCGCATCGCCGGGGAAGATGACGATATCGTCGGGGTGGCCGAGACCGAGATTGCGGCGGGCCATCTCTTCCAGCAAGTCCGCATCCAGGCTTTCGGGCCGCAGCAGGCGAACCCGATGCTCCAGCACCTGCCGTTCGGCCTGGAGTCGGTCACGCTCCGCCAGCGCCCGGTCGTACTCGTCCTCCATCTCCCGCCAGGCCTGGATGCCGCGATCGCCATGCAGCACGTGGTAGGCGAAAAACGCGATCAGCAGCAGGCCGATCGCCGGCCCGGCAAGCAGACGGAGCCCCCGTTTCAATGCGGCAACCGACATCAAGCCAGCCTGCGCCGTTGCAGTCGGCGCCCCTCAGCAATGACACCCCGATCGGAACCCTACCCTGCCCCGAGGATGATTACCATCCGCTTGCAAGAACAGACGGGGTGACGGGCGGCAGCATCTGCGTCCGCCCGCCCCCCCGGTTTCGATGCCCCGGTTTCGATGCCCAAGCCGCCTAGGCGCGGAGGATGCGCTTGCCCATATACTGCGCCGCCGTACCCAGTTGCTCTTCGATGCGGATGAGCTGGTTGTACTTGGCGATCCGGTCCGAACGGCTGAGGCTGCCGGTCTTGATCTGTCCGGCATTCGTGGCCACCGCGATGTCGGCGATGGTGGAATCCTCGGTCTCGCCCGAGCGGTGGGAGATCACGCAGGTGTACTTGGCCTTGTGCGCCATCTCCACCGCTTCCAGGGTCTCGGTCAGCGAGCCGATCTGGTTGACCTTGATCAGGATGGAATTGCCGATGCCCTGGCGGATGCCGTCGGCCAGCCGTATCGGGTTGGTGACGAACAGGTCGTCGCCGACGAGCTGACAGCGGTTGCCGATCTCATCAGTGAGGATCTTCCAGCCGTCCCAATCGTCCTCGTCCATGCCGTCCTCGATGGAAATGATCGGGTAGCGATCCACGAGATCGGCCAGGTAGCGGGCGTTACCGCCGGCATCCAACTGCTTGTTCTCACCGGCCAGGATGTACTTGCCGTCCTTGAAGTATTCGCTGGACGCGCAGTCCAGGGCCAGCACGATGTCGTCGCCCGGCTTGTAGCCGGCGGCCTCGACCGCCTTCATGATGAAGGTCAGGGCTTCGTCCGCGCTGCCCAGTGCCGGCGCGAACCCGCCCTCGTCGCCGACGTTGGTGTTGTGGCCGGCGTCCTTCAGCCCCTTCTTGAGGGCATGGAACACCTCCGCGCCCATGCGCACGGCTTCGGCGATGCTGGCGGCCGACACCGGCATGATCATGAATTCCTGGATGTCGATGGGGTTGTCGGCGTGCGCCCCGCCGTTGACGATGTTCATCATCGGCACCGGCAGCACCCGCGCCTGCGTCCCGCCGATGTAGCGGTAGAGCGGCAGTTCGGATTCGTCCGCCGCCGCCTTGGCCAGCGCCAGGCTGACGCCCAGAATGGCGTTGGCGCCGAGCCGCCCCTTGTTCGCGCTGGCGTCCAGGTCGATCATCGTCTGATCGATCATCACCTGATCGGTGGCTTCCATGCCGCGGATGGCATCGAAGATCTCCCCATTGACGGCGGCCACCGCCTTGGTGACACCCTTGCCACCATAGCGCCCCGTGTCGCCGTCGCGGAGTTCGACCGCTTCGTGAACACCGGTCGACGCACCGGAGGGCACGGCGGCCCGTCCCATGGCGCCGCTCTCCAGGATGACATCCACCTCGACCGTGGGATTGCCGCGACTGTCGATGATCTCACGTGCCGTTACGTCGGTGATCGCACTCATGTTCTGGAAGCTCCTCTCCCCGGGGATGCTGAAAAAACGATCAAACTTTGAGAGTTTCGGGCCTGTGGTCGTGGTCCCGCGCGCAGACCGCTGCTCTTTACCCCGCAACGCACGAGCGTGGCAAGCACAGCCCGTCCCCGCCATCCGTCTTGACGGCCGGGCGCCGTGCTGCAACATCGCACGGGTTCTTGCCGATGGCCATGCTTGAGGAGCCTTGACCGTGCCAAGCCCCGGTTTTCCGCCTCGCTGGCGAATCAGCCTTCTGGTCACCGTGCTGCTGGCAGCGGTGGTCGGCTTCCAGTGGTGGCGGGCGCATGTCGGCTACCAGCCGGTGCTGGAACAGCTCACCTCGCCGGCCGACACGGCGGCCTATCTGAACGAGAACGGGTTCCTTGGCGGTGAGGATGCACGTCCGCCGATCCTGATTCCCACCGGCGTGTTCGTGCAGTCGCTGGTCTTCCGCACACCCAACGATGTCCACCTGACCGGCTACATCTGGCAGCGCTACGACGACGACCTGCCGGACGATCTCAGCCGCGGCGTCGTGTTCCCGGAATCGGTGCGCGGCGATGCCGGCGAACGCACCGAGATCGCATACCGCAAACGCGGCGACGGTTACGAGATCATCGGATGGCATTTCGACATCACCCTTCGGCAATGGTTCGATTACGACGATTACCCGATCGACCACAAGACCGTGTGGCTTCGTCTTTGGCACCCGGACTTCACCCATCGGGTGATCCTGGTGCCGGACCTTGCTTCCTACGCGGCAACCGGCATCGGCGATACCTTCGGGATCGAACCCGGTATCGTCCTCGACGGCTGGTCCATCGTGGACACGTTCTTTGCCTATCGCGGGGTGCAATACGACACCGGCTTCGGCGTGCATGACCGTCCGGGATCGCTCGTCTTTCCGGAACTTCACTTCAACGCGGTGCTCGAGAGACAGTTCCTGGACCCGTTCGTGATCCATATGGTTCCGTTGTTCGTCGTCGTCGTGTTGTTGTTCGGCATGCTGATGACGGTGACCGTGGATGGTGACAAAGCGAAAAAGTTCGGCTTTACGACGCTTTCCATGGTCGGTGCATGTTCGGGACTGTTTTTCCTGGTACTCCTCGGCCATATCCAGTTGCGCCAGCGGTTTACCGGCTATGGCATCGTCTACATCGAATCGTTCTACCTGCTGATTTACATTCTGATCCTGCTCGTCGCGGTCTTCAGCTTCTCAACCACCCATGGCTTGCCGCGGCGCCTGCGCTTCCTCCATCGCAACGACGGGGACATCGTGAAGCTCGCGTTCTGGCCGGTGACGTTCGGGGCGCTGGCGCTGATCGCGCTGGCCTGGTTCTGAACGGACTGGCCGCCGGCGCCGAACGACCGTGGTCGACGCTTGCTCCCCGCGGAATCCGAGGGAACCGCGGGGAGCCCGGCGCCGCTGTCGACGGCCCTTCCCTCATGCAGACACGCGCGTGATCTCGACCGGCACCGGCCGGCAGACGGTGTTGCACACCGGCGAGTGCTGCTGCGTGTAGGCCAGCAGATCCTCGATCTCCTGGTCCGAACAGTCGGCCTTGACGTTCATTTTGATCCGTATCCGCTCGTACCCGGGTGACACCGTCTCATCGAGGCCGAGCAGCCCGCGCACGTCGAGGTCGCCGTCCAGTTCGGTCGACAGCTCCCGGATGGTGATGCCCCGGGCCATGGCGTGCAGGACGAAGGTCGTGGTGACGCATCCCGCCAGCGCGTGCAGCAGGAACTCGACAGGATTGGCGCCCTCGTTGTCGCCGAGCAGGACCGGCGGCTCGCCGTTGATGAACTCGAACGATGTGGTCCGGGAGGCGTCCTCCCGCCCGACGCCGTAGAAATCGCGAATCATCGAGCGGTTGGTGCCGCCATCGATCCAGGTGTTGTGGGCGCGGAACTGGAACCGTGCCAGGCCGGCATCGGCCTTGACCGCTTCGATGGTTTCCAACGCGGCCTGCACGTCAAGGCCGTTGATGCGGGTCGGGGGTGTGCTGACGTTCTGTTGACTTTGCATTGTTCGTCTCCCTGCCATGAATACCAGGCGCTTCATGCGGCTGATGGAGACCAGTGTACGGCCGGGGCGCGGTCGGCATCAGATTGACTCCGGTCAGAAAAGGTCCGATCGTGCCACGAAACGGACAGCCGTCGATGCAACCGCGCCCTGCCCCGCCCGTCGAGGCATTGATCGTGGCGCTGCCGTAGACCGCCGGCTCAGCGCTCTACGGCATGGTCGATGTGCTGGGCGCGACCGGGACCCTGTGGCGGCAACTGGTCGGCGACGAGCCGGGGAAGAGCCTCATCCGGCCCAGGATCGTGGCCCTTTCGCGCGCGCCGTTCCGGTGCGGCAACGCCATTCCGGTCTGCCCCGACGTTTCGGTCGCCGACGACCCGGAGGCGGATATCGTCATCGTGCCGGAACTGTGGCTGGCGCCCGATGACGACATGAAGGGGCGGTATCCGGAGTTGATGGCGTGGCTTCGTCGGCGCCATCATGCCGGCAGCTTCCTCTATTCCGCCTGTACCGGGGCCGTCGTGCTCGCCGCGACGGGGCTGCTCAACGGCCGCGATGCCACTTCCCATTGGGCTTACGAGGAACTGTTTCGCACCCGCTTTGCCGAGATCGCATTCCATGCCGAGCCGAACGTCTGTTTCGCCGAGCCGAGCGGCCGGATCGTGACCGCCGGCGGCACCACGTCCTGGCATGATCTCGCGATCCACATCATTGCCCGCCATTGCAGCCCTGGCGAGGCGCTGCAAACCGCCAAGATCTATCTGCTGAAGTGGCATGGTGAGGGCCAGCGGCCCTATGCCAGCCCCGTGCGCCGGCAACCGCACGCGGATTCCGTCGTCCGCCATGCCGAGGAGTGGCTGTCGCAACACTTCCGCATGCCGCACGCGGTGGCATCGCTCGTTGCGGCGTCGGGCGTGCCCGAGCGCACGCTCAAGCGACGGTTCAAGGCGGCGACGGGATCCCCGCTCATCGTCCATGTGCAGAATTTGCGGGTGGAGGAGGCCAAGCGCCTTCTGGAGACGGGCGCCATGGCATCCGAAGACATCGCGGCCGAGGTCGGCTATGAAAACCCGGCGTTCTTCCGGCGCGTGTTCAAGCGCTGCACCGGCCTGACGCCCGGTCAGTACCGCCGGATGTTCCGACCGCTCGCCCAGGCAGAGGACACCCTTGATCCGGCGCCGGCGTTGCAACTCGGCGGTCGTCGCGCGTAGCGCACAGCACGTCGGTCGGCATGGCCGACGCGTAGTCCGATGGATGAGGTCGGGCGCGGCCGATGTCCTCGGCCACGGCCGGCGCTTGTGTTCGATTCGACCGGCAAGACTGTGACGTATTTCCCACACCCGACGACAATCGGCTCAGGCCGGCCGCCGGGCCCTCGGCGCGGGCCGAAACGGCGCCCGCGGGGCCGGTCGCGGGCGTCGGTTCAGGGGCACATCCGATGCCTTTTTGATGCGAAAAAGTGCGATCGGGTTTCGAAAAAAACCCGGTTTTTCAGGCCAACCCCTTGATATCAAACAAAACCAGCGGGTTTGGCGCGGGACAATGTATGCATTTGTTATCATTTGTTATCATTTTGGAGATTTTCGTGTTTTGAATCAGTGGGTTAGCATTTTCGCGCCCGGGCCGCTCCAGGCTCGCGCCAAGGCAACCCGGCATGATGGCACAGGTCCGCCGGGAAGGCAAGGACTATGTTCCTGACACTCGCGCCGGAGCCGGTGCGCCGCGTATGGGGATCCTGGATTTCGCTTCGCTGCATGCGGGCTCCGCGCTACGGACAATCGGACGGGCAGGAGACCGGGCCGGCTTGGAAGAGGATGCCCATGGTGCCGATGCACCGGCAGCAGGCGATCCGGCCGGGTCATGGTCCCGGCCGGATCTTGTCCCCGTCGTTCGCGGAGGAGGCGAACGCGCGAACTATGCGACCTTCGGCTCGCGCCGCCGCGCCCCGAACCCGCTCAGGGCAAGGCCGGCCAAACCGAGGCCGAGGATGCCGAGGGTGGCCGGTTCGGCCACTTCCTGACCGGGGATGATGGAGGCCGTGACCTTGATCACCAGGTCGTCATGGTTGTCGTCGTTGCCGCCGCCCGAGTCGTCGTACGCGATATAGGCCATCGTGCCCAGACGACCGGTGGCGTCGCCGTCGATCATGCTGAGGAAGAAGCCGCGCCCATTGAGTTCTGCGGTGTTGTTGCCGATCTGCGGCAACAGGTTTGGCGCCACTGTCTGGAAAAAGAAGTCGATATCGCCAGCCGCAGCCTGGATGTAAGAGAAGGGTGCCTGCGAACCGTTCTTGTTGAAGATCGTTCCGGCACCGCCGGCGGAGAAGATGTTGGTGAACCCGGCCTCGAAGCCCACAAACTCGAAGGTCAATTGAACGTTGGCGGCCGTGGTCTGCAAGCTCATCACGCTGGTGTTGAAAAAGCCCGCAACCCCGGGGATGACATCGTTCTGCGGGGTGGGCGTGACGCCGGCGTCGCCGCCGACGATCTGAAGGAGGTTGGCCTCCGCCGCACCCGCCAAACCCGCGATGAGAGCGAAAGCAGCGACACTGCCAAGGATCTTGTTGCGCATCTTCGTGGTATCCTCAAGTCTGATGATGAATGGAGCAACCTGCTGCCATAGGTTGCACGCACGTTCCGTGCCAACTTCAACTAAGATATACAAATCAACCACTTAAGAAAAACGACCCGCAATCCAGGCGCGCAGATGTGTAAAGTTTTCTTGACACCCGCAATGCCGGGACCGCCGGTGCCCCCTCAACGGCGGATAGATTTCTATGTTAGATCAATGGATTATGAGGCGTGATCGCGGGGCCGACAAGGTGTCAGTTTTTTTTACACCGAGTCTGAGATTCTTTACACCTTTGGGTGGATAAGGTTGGGCATGGAGCTGGGCATGAGAGAAATCGATCGCACCCGGACGCCAAGGGCCGCGGCGGATCAGGAATCCCGCAGCACCCGCCGCGCCACAGCCCACACCGCCAGCACCCGTTTCGCCGATGCCACGGATGCTCGGCCCGCCGATGCCATGGATGCCCCGCCGCTGACGATCCTGTTCCACCACCGCATCGCCAGCCGGGACGGTCAGGCAGTCCATATGGAAGCGCTGATCCAGGCGTTGCGTGAGCAAGGCCATCGGGTGGTCGTCGCGGGACCGGAGGCGACCGCTCAATCGGCGTTCGGCGGCGAAGTCGCATCGGTGGCACGTCTCAAGCGATTGCTGCCACAGTCGGTCTATGAACTGCTTGAACTCGGCTACAGCTTGTGGGCCGTCCCGCGGCTGGTGCGTGCGTACCGTCGCGAGCGGCCGGATGCGGTGTACGAACGCTACAACCTGTTCATGCTTGCCGGCTTGTGGCTGCGCCGGTTCACCGGGACCCCGTTGTTGCTGGAGGTCAACGCGCCGATCTTCCATGAGCGCAGCGTTTACGGCGGCCTCGCCCTGAAACGCCTGGCGCGATGGTGTGAGGGGATCGTGTGGCGGGGGGCGGATCGGGTGCTGCCGGTGACGGACGCGCTGGCCCAACATGTCCGATCGGCCGGAGTCCCGGACGAGCGCATCCTGGTGATCCCCAACGGCAGTGACACCGCCTGGCTGGCCAGCCCGCCCGCCGGCGATCCGGTGCGCCAGCGCCTGGGACTGGACTCCCGGGTCGTCCTCGGCTTCACCGGCTTCGTTCGGTCCTGGAACCGGCTTGATCGGGTGCTGACCCTGATCGCCGAGCACGGGGAACGGTTGAACCTGCACCTGCTGCTGATCGGCGACGGGCCGGCGCGCCCGGAGCTGGAGGCGCAGGCGGAGCAATGCGGCATCCGCCACCGGTTCACGGTCACCGGCGTGGTGGCGCCGGAGCTGCTCGCGTCCCGCGTCGCCGCCTTCGATATCGCTCTGATCCCCGGCGTCACGCCCTATGCATCGCCACTGAAGCTGTTCGAATACATGGCGCTCGCCCGGCCGATCATCGCGCCGGATTCGGCCAACATCCGCGAGGTCCTGGAGCATGATGCGAACGCCTTGCTGGCAAGCCCCGAGGACGATCCGGCCTTTGCAGCGGCGATCCTGCGGCTCGCCGGCGACCCGGCATTGCGCGCCCGGCTGGGCGCCGCGGCCAGGGAGACCATCGTGCGCCGCGGCCTGACCTGGGCCGACAATGCCGAACGGGTTGCCGGCGTGGTGCGGGCCTTGGCGGACGGCGGACCCGATCGGCCATGAGGGTGCTGTTCGTCTGCCACCGGATGCCGTACCCGCCCACGGACGGGGCGCGGGTGCGCGCCTATCAAATCATCCGCCACCTTGCCGCGAGACATGAACTGGTGGTGGCGGCGCCCGCACGCTCCCCCGCCGAGCGGCAAGCCGGCGACGCCTTGAGCCGGGAGGGGTGCACCGTCCTGACCGGGACGATCACGCGGCCCGCGGCGTGGGCCCGGATGGTCCGCAACCTCGCCACGCGCGAGCCGTCGTCCATGGGCTATTTTTACAGCCGCGAACTGGCCCGGCGCATCCGGGACGCCGCGCGGTCACGGCCGTTCGACCTCGTGTTCGTCTACTGCTCTTCGGTGGCGCCGTACGTGAGCACGCTCGCCGGCATCCCGCGGGTGATCGACTTCGTCGACATGGATTCGCAGAAGTGGCTGTCGGTGGCGGGGGCGCACCGCTGGCCCCTGTCATCGGGCTACCGCCTGGAGGGCCGGAAGCTGCAGCGGGCGGAAGCGGCGATCGCCGCGGCCTTCGATCTGTGCCTCTGCATCACGCCGGCCGAGCTGGCCACGCTGCGAAGCTATGGGCTGCCCGCATCCACCGCCACCGACTGGTTCCCTAATGGGGTCGACCTGGCGTACTTCACGCCATCCGATGCACCCTGCGATCCCGACGCCATCGGGTTCGTCGGCCGCATGGACTATTTCCCCAACCAGCAGGCCGTCCTCGCGTTCTGCGACCACGTCCTGCCGCGGATCCAGGCGGTTCGTCCGGCCGCCACCTTCACCATCATCGGAGCGGAGCCGACGCCGGCGATCCGCGCTCTGGGCCAGCGCCCTGGGGTGACCGTCACCGGCACGGTGGCCGACGTCCGCCCGTTGTTGTCGCGGTGTGCCCTATCGGTGGCGCCGCTGGCCATCGCCCGCGGGGTTCAGAACAAGATCCTGGAATCGATGGCGATGGGCGTCCCCGTGGTCGCCTCGTCCGCGACCGCCAAGGGCGTGGAAGCCGTCGCCGGCGCGGATTTCCTGGTCGCGGACGATCCTGACGCCTTGGCCCAAGCCTGTCTGAAACTGATGTGCCATCCCGAGGAACGGGCACGCCTTGCCCGTGCCGGACGCGAGCTGGTCGAACGCACCTATCGCTGGGACGCCGCCCTCGGCCGTCTCGACACCCACCTCGCCCCGCTTCTGGCCCGCACCGGCGCCGACAGCCGCCGCGATCGGACCCTGGCCGGCAACGGGATGTCTTCCGGCAGGGACTGAACCCGGCCTCGGCGCAACCTGGACGCAACCGGGCAAGTCGGAAAAAACCGGCCATGCACGGGGAACCGGGTGGTGCTGGTTGTGTTGTGGTGGGTGAGGCAGCTGCGGCGATTGGCATGCTGCCTGGCCGTGAGGGGGACCATCGGGGCCCTCGCGCGGCGCTAGAGGCGCATCCTCGAGAAGGGCCGGCCTACTCCTCCCTTGCCCCCCGAAGGGCTGGCCATCTCTCGGAAGCGGCGTCCCCAAGGGGGCGTCGCTTCCTTTTTTTTCGGATTTCCTTCGAGTGGGTTGTCAGCGCCGCCGCAAGTGCGACGGAACCGAGCCGCGATGCTCGATCAACAGTGTTTGATCAGTCCGGGCTTAGTGACCGGCTTAGTGACCGGCGAACGGGCGCCACCCTGGGGTCGCGCCGTCAGCGCGCCGCATGCTGCAACTGGGACAACCGCGGTGAAAGGCGAGGATGATCAGCGGGATTCCCAGCAGTCCCAGCCAGCGCAGACCGCCCTCCAGCACGAACAGCATGGAAAGCACCGCGGCGGCCGGAACCAAGCGGACAATGAGGTCGGCGACGCGACCGAAGGTCCAGGATCGCCCGGTGTCCGGAGGACAGACCTTCGATTCGTTCGAGCAAACGGTGTTGTTGGCCGGGTCTTTCGTCAAACCTTACTCCTTCAGGCCGAAGTCCTTGAAGCGCTTCCGGAATTTGGCCAACTGGCCGCCGCTGTCCACCAGTCGATGGACGCCCGTCCAAGCCGGATGCGTCTTGATGTCGATGCCGAGCTTGAGCACATCGCCGGCGGCGCCGTAGGTCGACCGCGTCTGGTAGGTCGTGCCGTCCGTCATCTCAACCGTGATCTCGTGATAATCAGGATGTATGTTCTTTTTCATCGTCCGCCGCTCCATCATCGAGTCCGTGGGATATAGGCGAGGATCCAAGCCCGATCAACGCTCGCGGTCGGTCACGCTCCGGGCCATCGGCGATGCGGACGGCTGCGCCGACACGGCAGTGGGTTCGCCGCCCACGTCGCTGCCGCGCAGCCACCGGGCCAGCACCACGACCACCAGCATCGCCGCCGCGCCCGTGAAATACGGCCAGTCCCGCCCCAGGAAATGGAACAGGGCACCGGCCCCGATGGGCCCCAGCACCCGCGCCAACGTCACCACCGAACGGGCAACCCCCATGGCGCCGCCCCGCGCACCGGCATCCACATGCAGGGAAACCAGGCTGTTGAGCGCCGGCGAGACAAGGCTGAAGCCCCACGCCACCGCGGTCATGGCGACCAGCAAGAACGCCACGGACGACGCCAGGGGGATCAGCAGCATACCCACGGCCAAAACCAGGGCACCGTGACCCACCAGCCGCTCCTCCCCGAAGCGGCGGGAAAGCCGCCCCACCACCACCCCCTGAAAGGCAGCCGTGAGCAGGCCCACGTAGGCGAACAGATAACCGTTTTGCAGAGGCCCCCAGCCGAACTGCCGGCGTGACCACATCGCGAACGTCGTCTCCATGCCGGCAAAAACGACGCTGGCCAGAAACAGAAGGCCAAGCGGCAGCAGCAGTTCGGCCCGGCTGAAGGTGTCGCGCATCTCGGCCAGGCGGCCCGCCTTCCCGAGAGCGCGCTGACGCTCGCGGTCGGCTGTGGTCAGGGTCTCCTTCAGCAGCGCGACGGTCAGCACCAGGGCCGTGAGCGACAGGGCGGCGGCGGTCAGCGCCGGGGTCCGGTAATCCGGTGCCATCGGGTCCGCCCCGGCCAGGATGCCGCCGATGGCGGGGCCGAGGATGAAGCCGAGCCCGAATGCCGCTCCGATCATGCCCATCCCGCGGGCGCGATCCTTCGGGCCGGTCACGTCCGCCACATAGGCGAACGCCACGCCGATGTTGCCGGCCATGAAACCGGCCAGCAGCCGGGCTCCGAACACTTCGCCGAGACCGTCGGCAAAGGCCAGCCAGACATAGCCGACGGCAATCCCGGCGAGACTGACGATCAGCACCGGTTTCCGCCCGATGCGGTCGCTGAGACGTCCCCACACCGGGGCCGCGATAAGCTGGGCCAGCGAATAGCTGGCCATCAGCAGCCCCACTTGGGCGGGGGTCGCCTGGAGGTACTCGCCGTAGAACGGCAGCAACGGGATGACGATGCCGAAGCCGACCAGGTCGACGAAAACAATCAGGAACAGGGCCGGCATCAGGCGGCGATCACTGACGGGCTTCAGCTCTGGGTGAGCTTGAGTTCGATCCGCCGGTTGCGGCGAAGCGCATCCGCGCTGTCCCCTTCGGTCAGCGGAACGAATTCGGCGAAGCCGGCGGCCGCCAGTCGGTGCGGCGGTATGCCTTGATCGATCATCAGACGGACGACGGAGATCGCCCGAGCGGTGGACAACTCCCAATTGGACGCATACCGGCCGGAGACGATCGGCACCTTGTCGGTATGGCCGTTGACCTGGAGCACCCAATCGAGGTCGTCGGGGATGTCTGTCGACAGATCCCGCAACGTTGCGGCCACCCGTTCCAGCTGGGCGCGCCCTTCCGGCCCGATCACCGCGGAGCCGGTATCGAACAGGATCTCCGACTGGAAGACGAACCGGTCGCCGACGATGCGAACGTCCGGGTGTTCGCCGAGCACGGCCCTTAGCTTGCCGAAGAATTCCGACCGGTAGCGGGCCAGTTCCTGCACCCGGGTGGCGAGGGCCGCATTGAGGCGCTCGCCGAGATTGGCGATCTGCACGTTCTGGGCCAGCACCTCCGCTTCCGCGGCTTCCAGGGCGGCGTTCAGTTGGGTAATCTGATCGCGCAACGCCGCCATCTGGCGATTCAGCAGCGCCACTTGGGCACGCGCGCTTTCGGACAGTTCGCGCTCGGCAATCAGGGCCTCGGCGGCGGAGTCAGCGCGGCGGCCCAGGTCCCGGATCTCCTGCTCCAGGTCGGCCTTGAGCGCCTGCAAGGCGGCAATATCGGCGGAGAGAGCGATCAGGCGCCGGTTCTGCGCTTCCAGTTGAGCCTGATCCGTTTCCCGACCCGCCAGCGCCGCCGTCAGCGCGCCTTCCAATCGGGCCACGTCGCTTTCCGCGCGCGCCGCCCGCTCGGAAGCGGCGCGCAAGGCGCTGCCGAGGTCGTCACGCGCACTCAGCGAGGCCCGCAGGTCGGCCGAGATCTGAGCGAGGTTGGCACGCAGGCCGGCGCTGGCCTGGCGCTCCAGGCTGAGCAGTTCGGCCAGTTCATCCACCTGATTGCGCAGATCCAGAAGAGCGCGATCGCGGCCTGAGAGCGATTCGGTGAGAAACACCTGGGCCAGAACAAACACCATCAGAAGGAAAATCACCACCATCAACAATGCCGCCAGGGCATCAACAAAACCCGGCCAGATGTTGGTGGTGCGAGGCCGCCGTCGCGCGATCGCGGTCATCGATCCAAACCCTTCAACGCTCCGGCTGTTCGGCCAAGGCCGCGATGGTCCGGGCCAGCAACTTGATGTCGCTGCGCACCTGCTGAATGATCTCGTCGCGGCCGGAGGCCAATTCTTCCAGCAGTCGGGCGACGTATACGTCCAGGTTGCGGATGTGCGCCTTGGTCGCCTCATCCATGCCCGCGGCGGGAGTCTGGCCGGCGGCATCGGCCAAGCGCGCCAGAACCGGCTTGAGTTCCGTCTGCTGTTCCGCCAAGCGCAGCATCAGGCTTTGTTCGGTCCGCATCTGATCGGTCAAGGTGCCGATATGCTCGGCCAGCGACATCAGGTGGTGGCCGGTGGCCGCTCGGCTTTCCTCGCCGCGGGCGATGACCCGTTGCAGGTTGTCCAGGCTCTCGGCCGTCTGCTCCAGCAGTGCCTGGACATAAGCCGGCACCGACCCGTCGCCTTCGTGCGCGAGGGTACCGCTGGACAGGCGGGTCACGCCGGACAGCCAGTCCTCCAGATCGTTGTAGAAGCGGTTCTGAGCCTGATTGGCCTGCAGATCGAGAAAGCCCAGCACGAGCGACCCGCCGAGCCCGAACAGCGATGAAGAAAAGGCCGTTCCCATGCCGGCCAACGGGGCCTGCAAACCTTCCTTGAGGTCGGCAAACACCACGGCCAGGTCACGCCCTTCCAGACTCAGCCCGCCGATCACATCGGCCACGGCGCTGACCGTGCCGAGCAGGCCCCAGAACGTGCCAAGCAGACCGAGAAAGATCAGCAGGCCGATGGTGTAGCGCGACAGGTCACGGGATTCATCCAGGCGCGCGGCGATGCCGTCGAGCAACGAGCGCATGGCCAGGGCGGACAGACTGAGCCGGTCCTGGCGCTCCCGCAGCATGGTCGCCATCGGTGCCAGCAGACGGGGCGGCGCGCCTTCCGACGGCGCCGTGGCCGGCGCACGCCCCTGGCCGCCGGCCGGCGATGCAGCCGCGTGATCGACTTGGCGGCGAAACCGCTCAAGCCACGCCGTCTCGTGGCGCAGCATGATGACCTGGCGAAAATTGTAGATCACACCGAGAAGGAGAATGCCGATAATCAGCCCGTTCAAAGGGGCGTTGGCCAGAAACGCCTCCCGCAGCGGCACGAACAGGGCCGCCCCGGCGACCGCCACCGCCCCGACGAACACAGCCATTCTCACCAGAAATCGGCGCAGTCGGGTCATGGCGGGCACGACTCCCAGGGATAACGGGACGTTGATTCGCGGCGGCGCGTCAGGACAGGCGGTTGAGTCGACCGCTCACCGCTTAGCGCCGCGCCACCGACAAGTCCACACGGTTGAACGGCTCGTCTTCAACTTGGTCACCCAAAGCGCGAACATCCATGCGCGTTCCGGCAATGCCCCGATCGATCAGATGGCCGCGCACGGCGAGGGCACGGGCGAGCGACAGCCGACGCGCCGTGCTGGGCGTCAGGTCCTCCCCGGCGGCGTAAGCCACCACTTGCACGCGCAAGGTTTCATCAGCTTCGAGCCGACGGGCGATGCGATCCAGCGCCAGCGCCGAACCTTCCGCCAGGTCCGCCGATCCCGCTCCGAAGGCGATGCGGAGATGCGGTGCCGCCGGCGATACCGGACGATCCGGCCGAGCCGCCAGCGCCGTCTCTTCCGAGATATCAGGGATCGGAAGAAGATCGGGCGAACCGGCCGGATCCACCGGCAAGGTCGGCCGTGCCGTTCCGTTCACAGCCGCCTCCGGCTGCCTCTCTTGCTCAGGCGGAGACTGCTCAGGCGGAGGCGGCACACCGGCCGGCGGCGATGGCTTCGGCAACAGCCGGGCCGTGGCCGCCATTGATTGGTGCACAGGTTCCCGGTCCGGTGCCGCCGGCGGTTCGGCCCCGACCGACCGATCAATCCCGGCCGGCGGCGGCTTTTCCGTGGGCGACAGCACCTCGAGCGCCGCGCCGGCATCACGACAGAGACCACAGACCGCCACAAGGGCGATGGCGCAAACAAGGAGCGCCCGGTGCAGGCGGCGTACTGGGATCATCACCGGTTGGACCGTTCTTGCAGTTGCGCGCGCAACATAATCGCCGGTGGTGCACGCAACAACCCGTGTGGCTCAACCGTCTGGAGCAGCACCGATGACCCCGTTACCGAGGCCGCGTGGTCCGGCCAGACCGGGCTGTCCACCGCGCCCTTCAGGTGCGCAATAGATCGGCCCGGTCCGGCCGTTCCCAGGGCAGATCAAGATCGCGGCGGCCGACCTGGCCATAGGCGGCAAGACGGCGATAGAAGCCGTCGCGGGCCGCACCCGGCAGCCGGCGCAATCCGAGGTCACGGATGATAGCGGCGAGCCGGAAGTCGAAGACGCGGCCGAGCCTGGCAGCGATGTCCGCATCGGGGATGCGGCCGGTGCCGAATGTTTGGACCTGCAGGCTCACCGGCCGCGACAAGCCGATCGAATAGCTCAACTGGACCTCGCATTCGGTGGCAAGGCCCGCGCTGACGACGTTGACGGCAGCGTAACGCGCGGCGTAGGTGCCGCTGCGGGCGATCCGGGTCGGGTCCTTGCCGCTCAAGGCGGAATCGCTCTGCCGGGCATACTCCCCGTAGGTATCGATGCCGTTCTTGCGCCCCGTGAGCCCGGCGTGGGTGGCGGGCCCGCCCACCATCAGCGGACCGCCCGGATTGATGAACAGTCGGGTCCGGTCGTCCGGGCGCACCGCCTCGTCGGCAAACGCCGGCTCGACCACGAGATCCATGAGATCCTGGTGCAGGCGATTTTGATCCGGCATCGGCCCCTCGCTGAGCGCCGCCACCAGGGTGATGCCGTGGATGCGCGCAGGCCGGTCGTCGCGGTACTCCACCGCCACCTGGGTCTTGCCGTCGGGGGCGAGATAGGCGAGTTGACCCTGCTTGCGGACGTCGGCAAGACGGTGCGCGATCCTGTGGGCCAGCCAAATCGGCAACGGCATCAGCCCCGGTGTCTGCGTGCAGGCGAAGCCGAACACGGTCGACTGATTCTGGACGAGCATGCCATCGATTTCCGCCTCGTCCATCTCCGCCTCGTCGCGGGTCGATCGGCCCTCGGACGAAAGCGCATTCAGGCTGGTCATCACGGTGCAGGTGTTGGGATCGAACCCGGCGTGGTCGTAGCCGGCCTCGACGATGATCCGGCGCGCCAGTCCGGCGATATCCACCACCGCATCGGACGCGAAGCGGGCGGCGATGAACAGGATACCGGTCGCGATCGCACACTCCGCCGTGATCACGGAGAAGGGGTCCTGTTGCAGGAACCGGTCGACCAAGCCGTCGCTGATCTGGTCGCACAGCTTGTCGGGGTGCCCTTCGGTGACCGATTCGGAGGTGAAGATGAAATCCCCCTTCATGGCTGTGCTGCCCTTTCGTCGTGGGGTGGCGGTGCCGGCTTGAGCGCCTCGTTGATCACGAACGGGAGCACGGCGGCGGCACCGATGACCGCCGCATCCGTCATGCCAAGGGCTTGCAGGCCCAGGAGCCGGCGCAACCGCGGCACCGCCAGGGTCGCCCCCTGCACCGCCAGCGAGCCGCCGAGCGCTGCCGTCATCGCAGGGTTGCGGGGCAGACGTCCGGCCCGGAACAGGCCGTGGCGGTCCGACCGGCAGGTGATGGCATGCAGAAGCTGGGCCGTGATCAGACTGAGGAAGGTCACGGCACCGGCCCGCGCGTCGGGACCGTAGCGCACATGTCCGTATGCGGCCGCACCAAGCGCCGCGGCGCTGATCACCGCGCCTTCCCGTGCGGCACGCTTCAGGTCCCCCGCCCGCAGGATCGCTTCACCGGGATCCCGCGGCTTCTCCGCCATGACGTCCCCGTCGGGAGGTTCCATGGCCAGCGCCAGTGCCGGGAACACGTCGGTCAGCAGATTGATCCACAGCAGCTGCATCGGTGTCAAAGTCTGGCGCAAACCAAGCGCCGTCGTCCCCAGCATCACCAGGATCTCGCTCAGGTTGGTGGCGAGGAGGAAGCGCAGCGCATTGCGCACATTGTGGTAGAGGGTGCGGCCGTGGCTGATGGCGACGATGATGGTTTCCGGATTGTCGTCCTTCAGAACCACGTCGGCCACCTCCCGGGCGACGTCGGTGCCGCTCTGTCCCATGGCCAGGCCGATGTTGGCCGCCTTCAGGGCCGGGCTGTCGTTGACCCCGTCGCCGGTCATCGCCACCACCTTGCCGCCCTGTTGCAGCGCCTGCACGATCTGAAGCTTGTGGCCCGGACTGACTCGGGCGAACACATGCGCCCGCTTGGCGAGCGAGGCGAGCACTTCCGGCTCCAGCTTCTCCATGTGGGTGGAGTCCAGAATCTCGATCTGCTGACCGCGACCGAGGCGGAGCTGGCGCGCAACCGCATAGGCGGTGGCACTCTGATCCCCGGTGATCATCACCGTCCCGATACCGGCCTTGTGGAAGCTGTCCATCAGGTCGGCCATGCCGGGGCGCACCGGATCGGCCATGCCGACCAGGCCAAGCCAGGTCAACTCAGGCTCGCCGTCTTCGCGGTCCGCCGCGTTCTCGGCGAAGGCGAAGCCCAACACCCTCAGGGCCTCGCCGCCCATGCGCTCGTTGGCCGCCTCGATCCGTTGGCGGTCGGCATCGGTCATCGCCTCGCGGTCGCCACCGATCAACTGCCAGCGGCACATCTCCAGAACCGCACTCGGATTGCCTTTCACGCAGAACAAGGGGCCATCGCCGTTCACTTCGTGGGTGGTCCCCATGAACTGCCGGCTTTCGGTCCGATGGTTCGTCGTGCTGCCGGGGGCCGAGCGGCGGAGCGCCGCGACGTCGATGCCGAATTCCATCGCCATGCGGACCAACGCCGTTTCCGTGCCCGAGCCCTGCAGTTCGATGGCACCCTGATCGTCCTTGATCTCTGCCTCGTTGCACAGCGCCGCCACCGACCCGAGTTTCTGCAGTTCCGCGCTGTCCGCAGGGTCCACGCGTTCTCCGGCCTCGGTCAGGGTGCCGTCCGACAACCGGTACCGCCGGCCACCGCAGACGATGCTGACGACCGACATGCGGTTGAGGGTGAGCGTGCCGGTCTTGTCGAAGCAAACCACCTGCACCGCGCCCAGGGTCTCCACCGCGTCGAGCCGGCGGACCAGAACGTTGTGCCGGCGCATCTTGCCGATGCCGATGGCCAGAGTGGTGGTGGCGATGGTGGGCAGCCCCTCGGGCACGGCGGCCACGGCCAGAGACGCGGCCGATTTCAGCATCGGCAGAACGCCCTGCCCCCGCGCCAGCCCGAGCACGAAAACCACCGCGCAGATGCCGGTGCTGATCCAGGCGAGCTGGCCGCCCATCCGGTCCAGTTGCACCTGCATCGGCGTCTCGGGCGTGGCGGCGGTACCGATCATCGCCTGAATCCGGCCGATCTCGGTCTCCTTGCCCGTGGCCACCACCAGGGCGCGCCCGCTGCCACCGGTGGGCACGGTACCCCGAAACACCATGTTCGTGCGGTCGCCAAGGGGAACGACGTCACCCTCAGGGCGCGCCACGGTCTTGGTCACGGACATGCTTTCGCCGGTGAGGCTGGACTCATCCACCGTGAGGTCATCGGCGGCGATGACGCGGGCATCGGCAGCGATGAAGCTGCCCGCTTCCAGCACCTGCAGATCGCCGGGCACCACGTCTTCCATCGGCACGCCCTGGGCTTGACCGTCCCGCAGCACGGTGACGACCGTGGGCGCCGTTTCGCCGAGTGCGGCTATCGTCTCTTCCGATTTGACCTCGGTCACGTAACCGATGGCGGCGTTGATGGCGACCACACCCATGATCACCACCGCGTCCACCACCCCGCCGGTGGCCGCCGACAGCACCGCCGAGGCCGCCAGCATGGCCACCGGCAGGCTCGCCACCTGTTCCCAGAGCATGGCCAGGGTGGAGCGATGGCTCGCCTTGTCCAGGGCATTGGGTCCGAACCGTGCCAGCCGTCGGTCCGCCTCGGCGCTGCTCAGACCCCGCGAGGCGCAGCACTCAAGCCGTCGCGCAACCTCGTCGACGTCGAACCGATGCCAGGGGAGCGGCGGTTCGCCGGCGGTCGCCGGCTCGTTCGCCGCACCGCGCCGCCGCGAGGGCCGTGCCGCTGGCCGTGCATCACCCTGTTGGGGTGACGGATTCGATCGCGGCCCCGCAGCATCGGTCGCGTGGTTGGGCGTTCCTTCTTCCACGGCGTCGGCGACCGCCCGGATCACGGCGTCCACAGGCAAGCCGGGATCGAACGATACCAGGACGCTGCCGCTCCAGCGCGATGCCTCGACGTCGCGCACGCCGCCCAGGCGCCGGATCCGCGCGGGCAGCGCCTCTTGCAAAGCGGGATCCCCGCGCAACGACGGCACCCGTAGCCGCACCCGACCGGCGACGACGGCATGCAGCGGGATCACCGCGCCGCTCGACGGCGGGCGATTCGCGGCATCGCGCCGGTCTCCGGCTGCCTCGCCGGCGGAACCCGCAGGTTCGGGCCCTTGACGCAGAGCATCCATGAGGTTCATCGGGGACGCCTCGCTTTCCTCCGCGTCGCGTTAACGAGGCCCGCGCCACCAATTGGCGGTTCAGGTCTGGCGAAAATCACCCTAGGATGGATCAGGATAAGAACGGACCCGGCGGTTGGCAACCGCGCTGCCAGGCACCGGTCCTCTGTGACGTGCAGGAGGATGCCGTGGACGACGACGACAACACCACCCAACCCGAGGTCGGTACCGACGCACCAAAGCCGCCGCGGCGGCGTAAGGCGCCGGCGCGCAAACGCAAGGCGACCGAGGCACGGAGCCCCACGGCGGCCGCGGCAACCGCCGAGTCCGATGCGGAACCGGCTCCCGGCTTCGTGCCTGCCGAGACCGCCACAATGCCGTCGAGGCCACAACCGCCGCTGGCCCGCCGGATCGGCCGGATGTTCGGGGTGACCTTGGCGCTCGGCAGCGTCGCCGTCCTCGCCGGCTGGATGCTGCGGCGGTAGGGCGCCGTTCCGGCATCCCGAGCGGGCTCGTCTCGCCGGCTCCAGGCCGCTGCGAGGACCGGTCGCGGCGCCTGCGGCCGGCGATCCCCACGGATGCGAACCGTGTAACGACGCCCGGGCAACTTAGACCAGCGAATTGCAACCCCCGTTCGGGCCTTTCCGGCGCCTTCACAGTCAACCGATGTAGCCCGAAGAGATGATTGCACGGACAGTGCCGTCAAGATATGATGACCTGTCGACATTAGACAATATTATGCCGCCAACCTGTTGGATTGAGGAAGAATCCGGCGCCAAACAGAAATATCGGTGTTTATAGTGGATTTCGGCTTGGCCGAGAGCAGCCGAGCCCTGTGCCTGACGGGAGCAGCGTCGATGACACGCAAAACGGGACGTGTTGCCGCTCTGGCGGCTTCAGCAACCATGGTCGTCATGGCAGGAGCGGCGGACGCAGCGGTCACCTTCATCGACCGCTGGGCGGAACAAGACCTCGACCTGAAATACTCTATCGACAAAATATATGAGAATAACATCGTCAGAGTGAGTTATGGAGAGGATGAACGGATACCTTACCCATCCGAGAACGGCGCCGCAGTCGTGGGCATCAGGGATTCGAAGGCCAAGTTCTTTGATATTATTGTGGATTTAACAGACTCTTCTGAGTCGAGGACATCGTTTGGCGCCGAATTCATTGTCTTTAACGATACGCCCTTCAATTGGACGGACTACCACTTCGTATTTTACAATGAGGATTTTTCTGAACGTCTGGATTTGACTGGAATGCTTGTTACGGCCATATCGCCATGTGCATTTGGAGCGGATGTTAATGGTTTAATATGTCTGCCTGAGCTTGGCCCCCTGCAACCTTGGCTGTCCGACGAAGAAGACCTGCGCTTTGACGGCAGCGAACTGGAGTTCGTTTCGTGGCCCGCAAATGAGGGCAATTATCATGAGGTTGGGGCTGGGTGGTTCTACTCGTTTGGCTTCGCGGGCGACGATCCGCTCCCCGACAGGTTCGGCATTCGCCAGATTGCCACGACGGCGATCCCGGAACCCGGCTCTGTTGCGGTACTGGGCGTGGGATTGCTCGCCATCGGGTTGCTGACCGTGCGGCGGTGGAGACGCAGCCAAGGCGGAGTTGACCTGCCGCGGGAACCAGACGTGAGCGACGGGCGCTTCTGACTTCCCGGGCGGCGTCACTGTCCGAGCCGAAGTCGCCAGCGCTTGGCTTGGGCCTCACACCGTGATAATCGGCGGTGGCGATGTGCTGCTGCCCTTCCTATCCTCTCGTTCATGCCTGACCTGCCCATCCCTGCCCCGGCTTTGCCGGCGCTGTCGCCCGCCGCCCGCCGTCGAGCTTTCCTCAGCATGTGGCTGGTGGATCACGGCTTCATCCGGGACGTCTACTGCAACGTCCACCGGCTGACCGACCACGCCTGGCGGTCGGCCCAGCCGTCGCCGCGCCATCTGCGTTGGGCCAGGCGGAGCGGCATCCGCACCATCCTCAACCTGCGCGGCCGGCGCGAAACCTGCGGCAGCTACCTTCTGGAGCGCGAGGCCTGCCAGCAGCTCGGCCTCACCATGGTGGACTTTCCCGTGCGCTCCCGCCAGCCGCTGGACCGGGAAACGCTGCTGGCCGCGGCTGAACTGTTCCCGACGCTGCGCCATCCGGTGCTGATGCACTGCAAGTCCGGCGCGGACCGGGCCGGCCTGATGGCGACGCTGTACCTGCACCTGCACGAAGGGGTGCCGATGCGGCTCGCCATGCGGCAGCTGTCCCTCCGCTACGGCCATATCAAGCATGCCAAGACCGGTGTGATCGATTTCTTCTTCGAAAGTTATCTTGCCGATCAGCGTGAACGCGGCCTGTCCTTCCTCGACTGGGTGGCGGACGTCTATGACCCTGTCGACGTGCTCACGCGTTTTCGCGACAACTGGCTCGCCTCCTTCCTGGTCAATCGCGTCCTGCGACGGGAATAGACACGCGGCTTCCGTTCGGCGATTCCGGAGTGCCCGCACACGCGCTCGACGTCGTCGACCGAAGCGGTCATGTCACTGTCCCGGTCACGCTGGCGCGTCACGCCATCAAAGCCACCGACTTCACCAGCCCGAACAGGCGCTGACCCGACCTGAGGCCCAAAGTCTGCACCGACCAGGGCGTGACCTCGGCCAGCAGCAACTGGCCATCGGTCATACGGCAGGCGACCACCACCCTGCCGTCCCGTGGACGGTCAATTCTCTCGATCACGACGGGCAGATGGTTGTTGATGCTGATCCCGGCGGGGTCGGTCAGGGCAAGGCTGACGTCCCGCGCCAGGATGCGCAGGCGGCGGACCTGCCCCGCCCGGTTGGTGTGGTCCGCGGGCACCCAGAGGCGGGCTTCGTCCGGCCCGAAGGGCCGTAATCCAAGATGATTGGTCTCCCCCAGCGTGCCTTCCAGCACCGAGGCAACACCATCATCGACGAACAGGGGCGAGTCCGGGCGGGCCAGCGCGTCGCGGAGGGGCGCGATGCCGTCGATCCGTCCCTCGCGCATGAACACCACATGGTCGGCCAAGCGTTCCACATCGCCCGGGTCATGGCTCACCATGATGATCGGAACGCCGGCGGTGGCGGCCAATCCCGAGAGGAAGGGCATGATCTCCCGCTTGGTCTGAGTGTCCAGAGCGGCCAGCGGTTCGTCCAGCAGCAGCAGATCCGGGCTGCTGAGCAGTGCCCGGCCCAGGGCTACCCGTTGGCGCTGGCCGCCGGAAAGCCGGTCCACGGGACGGTCGAGCAGGGCTGCGAGGCCGAGCAGATCGGCCGCCTCGTCCAGGTGCAGCCGGCGCCGCTCAGGCGAGGTGCGGGTGTACCCGTAGAGCAGGTTGCCCCGTACGGAGAGATGCGGCAGCAAGCTGTGCTCCTGGAACACGAGGCCGATCCGCCGCTTGTGTAGCGGCACGAAATGGCGGCCCTGCTGCCAAAGGAGCGGACCGAACCGGACCTCGGCGCCGCGCACCCGCTCCAGGCCGGCGATGACCCTGAGCAAGGTAGTTTTGCCGCAGCCGGACCGGCCGAACAGGGCGGTGACGCCACTCAGCGGCAGGGCCGCCTCAACGTTCAGTTCGAAGTCCTGTCGCCGCAACACCGCCCGGACGTGAATGGTCATAGCTTGGCGATCTCGAAGCGGCGGTTGATGGTGTAGACGATGAACAGGACCAGGAAGGCGAACACCATCAGCATGAACGAGAGACGATGCGCGGCATCGTAGTTCATCGCCTCGGCATGGTCGTAGATCAGGACCGAGAGCACCTTGGTCTCCCCCGGAATGCTGCCGCCCAGCATCAGGATCACCCCGAACTCGCCGATGGTGTGCGCGAAGGTCAGGGTGGCGGCGACCACGAAACCACCTTTGGTGAGCGGAAGGATGACCGTGACGAAGCGATCGAACGCACCGGCGCCCAGGGCGCTCGCGACCTCCACCGGCCGCCGGCCCAGGTTGCTGAACGCCTCGTGCAGCGGCTGCACCGCGAACGGCATCGAATACAGGATCGAGGCCACCAGGATGCCTTCGAACGAGAACGCCAGGTGGGTGAGGCCGATGCTTTCCAGTGTGCCGCCGATGAAGCCGCGGGGGCCCAATACGATCAAAAGGTAGAAGCCCAGCACCGTCGGCGGCAGCACCAGCGGCAGGGCCACCACCGCCTGCACCACCACGCGGGCGGTGGACCGGCCATTGGCCAACCACCAAGCCACCGGAGTTGCGATCACCAGGAGGATGGCGGTGGTATAGAGGCAAAGCCGAAGGGTGAGCTCGATGGCCTGCCAGTCTTCAGGACCCAGTCCCAGCATGCTGCCCCCTCGGCCTTGCCTGCATCTCAAACAATGTGCTTGTGGTGGCCCGACACTATTTCGGCATCACGAAGCCATAGCGCTCCATGATCTCGTGTGCGTCATCGGTTTCCATGAACAGGGCGAAGTTCATCACCGCCGGCTTGTCGGCACCGCGCGTGGTCACGACGTAACCCTGGGTCAGCGGATTGTGCAGGGCGTCGTCGATCAGGTGGTGGGGATGCTTGGCCAGTTCGGGAAACAGCGCCAGCGACAGCGCGATGATGCCCACATCGGCGGCACCGGATTCCGTCATCTGCGCGGTGTGGGCGATGTTCTCCCCGAACACCAGCTTGGGCTGCACCGCGTCCCACACCCCCGCCGCCTGCATCGCTTCCCGGGCGCGCATGCCGTAGGGTGCGTGGGCAGGCTGCGCGATGGCGATCCGTCGCAGACGCGGATCGGTGGACAGGTCCGGCAAGGTCAACTCGGAAACATCGACCGTATTACTCCAGATGACGATGCGGCCGATGGCATAAACGGCTGGATCCGTGGCCGTCAATCCCGCTGCCTGCAGTCGTTCCGGAAAGCTGATGTCGGCAGAGAAGAATATGTCGTAAGGCGCGCCATTGATGATTTGTGTCGTCATCTTTCCCGAGGAGCCGTAGATCACGGTCACGTCATGGCCGGGATAGTTCTTGTTGTAGGCTTCGATGACATCGTCGAGCGCAAAACGCAGGTCGGAGGCTGCGGCGATGGTGAACCGATCCGAATGCGCCGGCAGAGAGAGCAGGATGGTGCAGACGGCAAGCATGGCTGTGATGATTTTCACGAAGTGATGGCTCCCTCTTTACAAGCTTGTGACCGCTCCACGCGTCACCGCCTCGGCCACACTCGAACTCGTGTGGCGTCGCGCCCTTGCTGGCCCTCTATGGCATCAGTCGACCGCGAGGATGATGTGGCTGGCCTTGACCAAAGCACAGGCGCGGTCGCCCGGGCCCAGTTCCAGGCTTTCGGCACCCTTCCTGGTGACGATGGCGGTCACCGTCTTGCCGCCGCCGATGTCCAGGGTGAACTCGCTGTTGACGGGGCCGTCCTCCCGCTCGGTCACGGTCCCGGACAGCCGGTTACGCACCGCGAGGCGGCCCAGCCCTTCCTCCCGCGCCAGGATCACGAACGTGGACTTGATCAGGGCGATGACCTCCCGGCCGGGAGCAATCTCCAGCTCCTGGGCGCTGCGGCGGGTGATGATGGCGGACAGCGCCTGGCCCTCGGCCAGGTCCATCACGACTTCGGCGTTGATGGGGCCTTCGACGACATCGGTAACGGTGCAGCGGAACACGTTGCGGGCACTGGTTTTCATGAAGAAGTTCCTCAACAGGATGGTGGGGGATGGCGTATCGGAGCTGCCGAACTGGGCCTGGAGCTGCTGGAGAAAACGGCCGAGTTCCCGTTCGACCATGGCGAAGGCAGCGATCACGCCGCCTCCCGCCGCGGTAAGAGCAGCCCCGCCGCCGGTCCGGCCGCCGGGGCTCGCCACCACCAGTGGCGCCGGGAACAGGTTGTTCATGGCATTGACCGCGTCCCAGGCCGCCTTGTAGGAGAGGCCCACGGCGCGGGCCGCCGCGGCGATGGAGCCGTGATCCCGGATGGCCTGCAGCAGGCGGATGCGATCCCGACCGACCCGGGTCCCGGGGGCCCGCAGCAGGGTCAACACGGCTTCGGTCTCGCCCTCGGTCATCGTCGCAGTGCCCGGCTTGTCGTTATGTCGGGATGGTACATAGCGCCTTCCTAGCAAGGAAGAGGCCAAACTCCGCAATCAGCCATTTCAACTGGTTAGAAGGTCAAGCCCATGTCGTGTTGGCGACAACCGCGTCTCGTTGCCGACAATGGCGGCGATCCCGGGCCAACCGCGTTCAGTCCGTATCCCGAACCGGTCGGGCTTCGGGCCTTCGACCTTTGCGTGCACGGCATTTGCCTGTAAATGCTTGGCTCATGACCTTGATCACGGACAATGAAGAGCTCGCGGCGTTCTGCCGCCGCATCGCGGGCTCCCCGGCCATCACCGTCGACACCGAGTTCATGCGGGAGCGAACGTTCTGGCCGAAACTCTGCCTGGTGCAGGTGGCCGGGCCGGACGAGGCTGCGGCGATCGATCCGCTGGCCGACCTGGACCTGGCGCCGCTGTTTGAAATCCTGGCCGATCCGGCCACGCTCAAGGTGTTCCATGCCGCCCGCCAGGACCTGGAGATCTTCTTCCAGCTCATGGGCAAGCTGCCGGCGCCGGTGTTCGATACCCAGGTGGCGGCCATGGTGTGCGGCTTCGGCGACCAGGTAGGCTATGAGACGCTGGTGGCCAAGTTTGCCAAGGTCCGTCTCGACAAAGGCTCGCGCTTCACCGACTGGTCCCTCCGGCCTTTGAGCCGCCGCCAGATCGAGTACGCGCTCAGCGATGTGGTCCACCTGCGCAAGGTCTACGAGCGGCTGCACGCCAAGCTGGAAGCGACCGGGCGGGAGCCGTGGCTGCTGGAGGAGATGGCGATCCTGACCGACCCCGCTACCTACGCGCTGGAGCCGGAACTGGCTTGGAAACGGCTCAAGATCCGTGGTGGGAATGGCCGCTTCCTGGTGGTGCTGAAGGAACTCGCGGCGTGGCGGGAACGCCAAGCCCAGGCCCGCGATGTGCCGCGCAACCGCATCCTCCGGGACGAGGCTCTGGTGGAGATCGCCCACCACACGCCCACGGAAACCGAGGCCCTCGCCCGCACCCGTGGCCTTCCCCGCTCCTTTGCCGAGAGTGCCGCCGGGGCGGAGGTGCTGGCGGCGGTGGCGCGGGGCCTTGCCGTACCCGAGTCCAACCTGCCGAAGCCCGAGGTCAAGCGCGAGGTGCCGAAGCGGGTCGCCGCCACCGCCGAGCTGCTCAAGGTGCTGCTGAAAATGAAGGCCGACGAGCACGACGTGGCCCAGCGCCTGGTCTCGTCCGCCGCGGACGTGGAGGTGATCGCCGCGTTCGGGGAAGACGCCGGCGTGCAGGCCCTGACCGGCTGGCGCCGGCAGGTGTTCGGTGACGTCGCCCTGGCGGTGCGGGAAGGCCGCCTGGCTCTGGCTCTCAAGGACGGCCGTCTGACCCTGGTCACGGTCGGGTGACAGAGCGGCGTGGGCACCCCGATGCCGATGCCGATACCGATGCCGGGCGGGAACCTTCGTCCGGGCCCTGTGTTCTTTCTTGGCCGGGGCGCCTCAAAATCGGTTCAAGGGCGTCCCATGACCGGGGAGCACACCATGAGCAAGCGCGACGCCTATATCGATAAGGTCAAGGCCAAAATCGACGAATGGAATGCCCAGATCAGCGAACTTCAGGCTAAGGCCAAGGACGCTGAAGCCGACATGAAGATCAAATACGAGAAACAAATCGAGGATCTCAAGGAACAACGTTCTGAGGCAGAAAAGAAGATCGACGAAGCAAAGTCCGCCAGTGAGGATGCCTGGTCATCCATGCGTGAGGGTATGGAGTCTGCTTTCGAGAACATTTCCAATTCATTCAAGAAGGCTCTCGACCGCTTCAGGAAATGATCCGCTTCAGGCACTGATCCGCGGCCTTTGATTTCGCCGATCCACCGAATGTGCCTCCATAGGGTATTTGGAGAATGCGGCAGAGCTCGACACCGTACTGATACGCGGTTTTTTGACGCCATTTGGCGTCATGCGTCATGACCGGCCCAAGCCAATATGAAGTTGTTCGTCTGCTCGCAGTGCCGCAATCTTCTCTACTTCGATAACATTTCTTGCGGTGGCTGTGGTGCCAGGCTCGGTTTCCTGCCCGACGAAACCACCCTGGTCGCCCTGGACGGGGTCGGCGACGGTCTTTGGCAGCCGGTGGGCGTGCCCGGGCGATATCGGGTATGCGCGAACGAAGCCGCGCATGGGGTCTGCAACTGGATGGTCGCAGCCGACGATGACGACAGCTTCTGCGTCTCCTGCAGGCTGAACCGCACCATCCCCGACCTGAGCATCGCGACGAACAAGGCCCTTTGGCACACCCTGGAGCGCGAAAAGCGCTGGCTCGTCTATGCGCTGTTGCGGTTCGGTCTCGCCGTGACGCCGATGCGCCAAGTCCCATCCGGTCTCGCGTTCGATTTCCTGGCGGACGACGAACCGGCCTTCAACGAACACGGGCGCGTGCTGACCGGCCATGCGCAGGGTGTGATTACGCTCAACATCGCAGAAGCGGACCCGGTGGTGCGCGAACGCCTGCGTAACAAGATGGCGGAGCCGTATCGCACTGTCCTTGGCCATTTCCGGCATGAATCGGGACACTATTATTGGGACCGCCTGGTCCGCGACGGGCCGTGGCTGGAGCCGTTCCGGTCGATGTTCGGAGACGAGCGCCGGGACTATGGACAGGCACTGGAGAGGCACTACCGGTGCGGGCCGCCGCCGGGCTGGCCGGACCACTTCGTCAGCGCCTACGCCGGCGCCCATCCCTGGGAAGACTGGGCGGAGACGTGGGCCCACTACCTTCACATTTGCGACACGCTGGAAACAGCGTTCGCGTTCGGGCTGCGGATCCGGCCGCGACTGTCCGGTCGCGACGCCACGGATGTGCAGAATGGCGTTGATGCCTATGATCAGGAAGATTTCCAGCAGCTGATCGGCCATTGGTTCCCGTTGACGCTGGCGCTGAACAGCCTCAACCGGAGCATGGGGCATGAGCACGCGTATCCGTTCGTCCTGGCGCCGGCCGTGGTGGAGAAGCTGGCCTTCGTCCATCGTGTGGTTCGCGCCGGGCGCTGCCCACCGAAACCGCAGAGCCTCGGCAGTGCACTCCAGGCTTGATACCGGTGTTCGGAAGATGGCGCGGTGTTGGTCGGGTACGCGGGTTTTGACAACCGGCGGTGCGTGCCTATACTGCCGGTCATCATTTCCGGGAATGCGGGTGCGGACACCCCGCTGCCGTGGGCAGATGTACCGCTGAGCGCGCGGACGGTCGACGGCAGCCTACCGGGACAATAACCGTCAAACCTGAGGGACCGCCCGGCGGATCCCGAACGAGGATACAAGAACGTCATGACCAAGCGCGTGCAATCCAAATACAAGATCAATCGCCGCCTCGGCGTCAATCTGTGGGGCCGGCCCAAGAGCCCGCTCAACCGGCGGGAGCACGGTCCCGGCGTGCATGGCCAGCGCCGGCGCAAGCCCACCGACTTCGGGACCCAGCTGATGGCCAAGCAGCGGCTCAAGGGCTACTACGGTAATATCGGCGAAAAGCAGTTCCGCAAGTACTACGACGAGGCGGTGCGCCGCCGCGGCGACACCTCGGAAAACCTGATCGGCTTGCTGGAACGACGGCTGGATGCTGTGGTCTACCGCATGAAGTTCGTGCCGACGGTGTTCGCGGCACGGCAATTCGTCAACCACGGCCATATCACGGTGAACGGTCACCGGGTCAATATCCCGTCCTACCTGGTGAACGAGGGAGACGTGATCGCCGTCAAGGACTCCTCGCGGGACATGATCCTGGTGCTGGAAGCGGTGGAATCTTCGGAACGGGACGTGCCCGATTACCTGGACGTGGATCACAACAAGATGCACGGTACCTTCGTGCGCACACCCAAGCTGGCGGACGTGCCCTATCCGGTCCAGGTGGAACCCAACCTGGTGATCGAGTTCTACTCGCGCTGAGGCAATGTCGGCCCCACGGCTGCTGGTGTCGTGGCTGTGGGGCCCGGTTGCAGCACGGTGAGGTGGGGGAACCCGGCCGCCACCTTTTCCGGTCGGAGCGGCAGCGAAATCATCTCCCGCCGTCGCCACAGGGCGTACTGGTCAACGACGGTGGTGCTGCCGATCCAGCCATCCTGACCACCCAGCAGGACGGCATAGTTGGCGTCGAGGTCGGCCAAGTCGGAGATATGGCGGGCATTGGCGCCATAGCGCACGGCGTGACGCTTGGGAGCGAAGCCGTGCGCGGTTTTCATCACGGTGTCGTTGCCGCCACTGACCGCAGCGTCGACAAGAACATGGCGGCGGCCGATCAGCGGCAGGCGGGCAAACATGTGTTGCAGGCGCAATCGATGGGCCGCCCCCCAGGTACCATACCTGCGTATCACCCTGGCGGTCGCCGGCAGCGCTCGCTGTAAGGCGTCCACCAAGCGCGGCCGCTCCACCGTTTGCAGATCCTCCCGCACCAGCAGCCATGGATCCGAGAACGCGGCGTAAACGGCCATGTCCTCGCTGCCGTTCAGGACTTGGACGAAGTGGTACAGCAGACTCTCGAAGGCGAGAGCACCGGGCGCGGTGGCGTCGTAACGGCCGTCCCACCGGGCGATGGGATCGAGGACGGTGCGGCCCGCCGGTGACCCTGTCACCGCCGGCGGCAGGTGCGTGGCCACATCGAGGATGGCGTCACGCAGAATCTGCGCCGAAGGCACCAGAACATCGTGGTGAATCGCGACGATTTGCTGCACGCCGATCCTGGCATCTCCGCCGAGAAGAGTCCGCAGTCGCCGGATCCGGTCCTCCGATGAGAAGAAAAAACCCACCGGCACGTCGGAGGCCGGCGGCCGGTTGTTGGCCGATGCGACGAACCCTTCGGGCGGGTTCCACACTGCCGGCAGGTCGTGACCGGTCACGAAGTCTTCCCAGTGCAGGTGGGCCTCGCGCGGCACCACCATATCCTTGGGCACGTCGGTGGGGCGGCGCGGCAGATGGGCGGCCATCGCCTGGCCGATGCCGCCGGAACCGTCGGCGCAGATCATGTTCTGAGCCGGCACCGCGAAGCTTTCCAGGGCCTCGCGGAATTCCGCCCAGGACCTCGCGCGGTTGACCTTGAGCAAGGCCGTCATCTCGTCGGACGGCTGGTGGCCGACCCAGCGCAGCGCCAGCGGCCTTGGCGCCTCCGCGCGCAACAATCCGGCATCGGTGATGACGGGGCCCATTGGTGCTTCCCGCACAATCACCGTCTGATCCGGCCACCAGCGGACGCGGATCGTCTCACGGCGCTCATGGAACTCATGGTCCGCGAGGTCACCCACGTCGAACAGCTCGCTGCTGGCGGCATGCAGGCTGGTGCCGCCCCAGGCGATCCAGCGATTGCGCCCCAGCGCCATCGCCGGGACCCCGGGAATCATCAGCCCCACCACGTGGTAGCTGGGGGAACGGTAGCCGGCGATCAGCCACAGGTTCGGCAGGACGATCGGCAGATGCGGATCGCTCGCCATCAGCGCCGCTCCAGTTTTGCTGCGGCCGGCGGACACGGCGAAGGAATTACTCCCGGCCCGGCCGAAGGCGGCCACGGCCCCGTCCATCAAGGCCGCGCCGGGATCGGTGCCCGCGGCAATGCTGCCCGCACCGCCGGCAAAACTCGGCAGCGGGGCGGCGTCGTTACCCACCATCCGCGACCACAGCTTCAGCCACTCCGGGCGCCGACGGTGGCGCAGCAGACCAAACCACATGCGCCAAGTGAAGTCGGCCGATGCCAGCCGGCCGATGGCAAGCAGATCGGTGACGGTCCAGGGTTGCGGTCGGACCCGCAGCACCCGGAATTCCGGCGGTACTGCCGGCGCCTGCGCGATCACGTGGTTGAGCCCGGCGGCGAAGCCCTCCAGCCAGGCCCGGGTCTCTGCCGGCAGGGTCGCCTCCATCGCCGGAACGGCGCGGATGAAGTCCATGGTGCGAAGGAACCGGTCCAGTTCGATGCCGACGGGGCCGATCAGTTCGGCCGTGCGGCCGTACGCGGCGCGCCGCATGAGTTCGATCTGGGCCAGCCGCAAGTGCGCGTGCACCACCCCGAGCCCGACCGCGACGTCCTCATCGCATTCCGCCTCGATGAACGGCACCTGATGATCATTCCAGCGGATCCGGACCGGCTTCGTGGTCGGTGCATCGGCGGTGGGGATGTTGCGAAGCCGGGTCGCGAGCGCAATTCGCGGCTTCGCCCGAAGCAGGGCGGCACGCCCCCCGAGGGCCGCGATCAGGCTGATCAGCCCGACCAGGGTACGCAGGCGCCTCATCCCGGAACGATCACGGGAGAACGCTCGCGACCCGTGGGCCAGGATACGCGAATCGGCGGCGGACCACGCCTTTCTCCCGACGCAGTTGGAAACGGACAGAGAGCGGAGAAACGAGCCGGTTGCGGCGGCTCCCCACGACATCTATGCCCAAAAAGCGCCTATGGGCCCGTGAGATCAAGCCCTAACCGGCCAATTGCTCAACAGAAGACTTTGAATGCGATGATGGTGAAGGTGTCCTTGACCCCGGGCAGGGTCTGGATCCGCTCGGTCACGAAATGGCCGATGTCGGCACCATCCTCAAGGTAACACTTCAAAAGAAGATCGTAAGCGCCGGAGATCGAATGCACCTCCGAGATGCCATCCACGCGTTCCACCGCCGCCTCCGCCACCTGGTAGGCGCGGCCAAGATCACATTTCACCTCCACGAAGATGGTCTGCATGGCGCCCTCTCCGAAGCTGCCGCCACGCACTCCGGCGCGTGACCAGGCACGAGCCTCCCCGGCTCAGGATCCCTTGTCAATCAGCTTCGGTTCGCGCAGCAGGAACGCCGGCACATGATCGCCCATGCCGACGACCGGGGCCTCTTCACCCCGGGTCGACCGGCCGCCGCGGCCCCGGCGCCGTTGGGACGTACGCGTGCTCGCCACCGGCTCCGGCTGGGGGTCGGCCGGCACCACATCGCTCCGGACGTCCGATGCCGCGGCCGGGACCGAGCCGGGCTGCCGTTCCGGCTTGCGTGCCGCCGGTTTGGCGGCGGCGGCACCCTTGCGGCGGCGGCGTTTGGTTGTGATCAACTCCCCCGAATCGATGCCGGGGACGTCAACGCGCGGGATCGCCTTTCCGATCAGGTTCTCGATGGCGATGACGTATGGCCCATCCTCGGGCATGGCCACCGTCAGCGCCCGTCCGACGCGTCCGGCCCGGCCGGTGCGGCCGATGCGGTGGATGTAATCTTCCGCCGCCGTCGGAACATCGAAATTGAAGACATGGCTGATGCCCGCGATATCGAGGCCGCGGGCGGCCACGTCGCTGCAGACGAGCAGGGAGACATCGCCCCGCTTGAACCGGCCGAGAACCTCGCTCCGCGCCGACTGAGCCATGTCGCCATGAAGCATGGCGGCATCGAAGCCGTGGCGCGCCAGCGATCGCTGCACCGTGCCCACATCCCGTTTGCGATTGCAGAAGATCAAGGCGTTCTCAACGCATTCCTGCTCGATCAATGAGCGCAAGGCCGCCCGCTTGACCCGGTGGATGCTGCGCGGCTCGGTGGCGGAGGCGTCATCGACCACGAGCAGGCCCTGGGAGACCGTCTCCGCCGGGGTGGATGGCGGGCTTACGATGATCTCCTTGGGATTCATCAGGAAGGCATCGGCCAGCCGGCGGATTTCCGGCGGCATCGTGGCCGAGAACAGAAGCGTCTGCCGCATCCGTGACAGCAAGGCGACGATGCGCTCCACGTCCGGGATGAAACCCATGTCGAGCATCCGGTCGGCCTCATCGATGACCAGGATGCGCACGTCGTTCATCACCAGGTGGCCACGCTCGAACATGTCGAGCAATCGCCCCGGCGTGGCAATCAGGACGTCGACTCCCCGGGCCAGGACCCGCATCTGGTCGGTCATGGATTCGCCGCCGATCAGAAGCGCCTTGGTGAGCGCCGAATGGCGACCGTAGGTATCGAAGTTCTCCGCGACCTGGGCCGCCAGTTCCCGGGTTGGCTCCAGGATCAGCGAGCGCGGCATCCGCGCCTTGGCATGACCGGCCGACAGGATCTCGATCATCGGCAACGTGAAGGACGCGGTCTTGCCGGTCCCGGTCTGGGCGCAGCCGAGGATGTCGCGGCCCATCAGGATATAGGGGATGGCTTGCGCCTGGACCGGCGTCGGATCCGTATAACCGGCGTCCCCGACGGCGCGCAGGAGTTGTTCACCAAGACCGAGTTCGGCAAAGCTCATCGGCGATCCCATGTCATCCAAGCAGTTGCCTTGGCCGGCGCGGATGCTTCCGCTAGGCTGCGGGGCACGGCGAGCGAAGCCGCCTCGGCCGTCGGGACGGGAGCGTCGAAATCATGCGCATGCGGGCGGATCAATCGTGCCTCCTCGTGGTGGACATCCAGGAACGCCTGGCACCGGCGGTACGGGACCCGCAGGCTGTTGTGGCCAATACCGAGCGCCTTCTGCGCGGCGCCGCCTGCCTCAGCATTCCGGTGCTGGTCTCCGAACAGTATCCCCACGGCATCGGGGAAACGGTGCCGGCACTGCGGTCCCTGCTGCCCGCGGGCGCGGTGGTGGAGAAAATCCATTTTTCGTGTCTCGACGATGCCGGGTATGCGACCCGGCTTCGGTCGCTTCAGCGCCGCCAAGCGGTGGTGGCCGGAATGGAAGCGCATGTGTGTGTCCTGCAGACCGCCGAAGGCCTTATCGAGGCCGGCTACGACGTTTTCGTCGTAGCGGACGCCGTATCATCCCGGGTGCCGGCCAACCATGATCGGGCACTCCAGCGGCTCAGCACCGATGGTGCCCATATCGTTAGCACGGAAATGGTTTTGTTTGAATGGCTCAACAAGGCCGGAACACCCGTATTCAAGGAGCTTATGGCCCTGATCAAGTGAATCGGGGCGGGTGTTGCCGTGTCAACACGGCCCTGGCGCACGCATGCCCCCGTTTAAGCCCCCTCCCCGTTCAAGCCCCCTCCCCGTTCAAGCCCCCTTGTGATGGGCGGCAAAATCCGTGAGAACGGGATGGGGTTGGGGCCGCGTGCAGACCGTGGGACGATACAGATAAGGAGATGCTTTCATGATGGGAACGATCCTGCCCTACCGCGGTGTCGTACCCACTGTTGCCGACAGCGTGTTCCTGGCACCGAACGCGACCGTGATCGGCGACGTGGTGATCGGCGCCGACACCAACATCTGGTTCGGCTGTGTCATCCGCGGCGATGTCAACATCGTCCGCATCGGCCAACGCACCAACATTCAGGATGGAACCATCGTCCACGTCTCGCGGGAGAAGTTCGGGACCTTCATCGGTGACGACGTGACCATTGGCCACCTGGCCCTGATCCACGCCTGCACGCTCGAAGACCGCTGCTTCATCGGCATGAACGCCACCGTGATGGACGGCTGCGTGGTGGAACCGGAAGCGATGGTGGCCGCGGGTGCGGTGGTGACCCCGGGCAAGCGAGTGCGCACAGGGCAGCTTTGGGCCGGCACCCCGGCCAAGCACATCCGCGACCTCAGCCGTGAGGATCGGGACGGCATGTCGGCCACGGCGCCGCATTACGTCCGCTTGGCCCGCACCTACCGGGAGGAGGCCGCGGACGCGCCCTTGTCGGCCCATGGCTGAAACCGCCCCGCCTGCAGCCGGAACGGCACCGGCGTCCGGCGACGCCCTGATCGCCATGGTGCAGGATCGCAACCGCCGTGGCATCGCCCGGGCCATGGCCATCGCGGAATCCACCTCGGACGGCAGCCGCGACTTTGTCGCCGCCGTCCACCGCCTGGCGGGGCACGCCCACACCATCGGCGTGACCGGCGTGCCGGGCAGCGGCAAGTCCACCATGGTGCGCGCCCTGGCCCAGCGTTTCCGCGCCACCGGCCGAACCGTCGGCATCGTCGCCATCGACCCGTCCAGTCCATTCTCCGGCGGCGCCATCCTGGGCGACCGAATCCGCATGAACGAACTTTCCGGTGATCCTGGCGTGTTCATCCGCAGCATGGCCACCCGCGGCGCCCTCGGCGGCCTTGCCCGCGCCACCCTCGACGTGGTCGACGTGCTGGATGCCGCCCGCTTCGACGTCGTGCTGATCGAGACGGTGGGCGTGGGTCAGGACGAGGTCGACGTGGTCCAGGCGGCGCACACGGTCCTGGTGGTATCGGCGCCGGGCCTCGGCGATGAGGTTCAGGCGATCAAGGCCGGCGTGCTGGAGATCGCGGACATCCACGTGGTCAGCAAATGCGACAAGCCCGACGCCATGCAGACGGTGGCCGACCTGCAGGCCATGTTGAAGCTGGGCGGAATCGGCCGGGGGGATACCACCTGGGCCATCGAGGTGATCCCCACGAGCGCGCAGAACCGGGACGGTATCGATGTTCTGGTTGACGCCATAGACCGCCACCGCGCCCACCTCCGCTCCACGGGCGAGTTGGAGGCACGCCAGCGCCGGATCCTGGAGATGCGGATCGTCAAGACCGCAGAAGACATCGTCCGTGACCAACTCGGCGGGCGCCGGCGCGAGGCCTTGCATGCGGTCCTGACCCAGGCGGTCGCGAAGGACACCGATCCGTACACCGCGGCCCGAACCCTTTTGCGCGACATCGCAACCGGGCTGTAGCGGTCACTCGGCGTCGCCATCGTCGGCGGACATGCGAACGTAGCGCCCGGGCGCCGGTTCCAGGACCGGCAGGCCGCCCTCGCCAGGGATTCTGGGTGCGACCTGTTCGCGGTTGCCGTGGGTCTGAACGACCCAGGCATGCCAATCGGGCCACCACGAACCGTCGTTGCGCCGGCTCCTCTGGTACCATGCGGCCGATTGTGCGGGCGGTCTTGCTTTCGCCATCGGCTGAGCGTGATAGCCGTACTTTCCCGATTCCGGCGGATTGACCACACCGGCCACATGGCCCGAATCGGTCAGCACGAAGCGCGCTGGGCCGGCCAGCAGATGCACGCTCTTGTAGGCGGATCGCCAGGGAGCGATGTGATCCTGGCGCGCGGCCAGAACATACAGTGGTGCGTCGATGCGACCGAGATCGACCAGACAGCCATCGAGGGCGAGCGCATTGGGGGTCGCGAGCCTGTTCTGCTGAAACAGATTGCGCAGGTAGAACTGGTGGAGGGCGAACGGCATCCGGGTGGAATCCGCGTTCCACGACAGCAGGTCGAATGGGAACGGATCGCGCCCGAGCAGGTAGTTGTTGACCACGAACGACCAGATCAGATCGTTTTCCCGCAGCAGGTTGAACACCAGTTCCAGTTCCCCGGCCGGTAGATGGCCGTACCGCGACATCCGGTCCTCCAGGCTGGAAATGGTGGCCTCATCGATGAACACGCCGAGGTCGCCCGGCTCCGAGAAATCGAGCAGGGAGGCAAACAGGCTCAGGCTGGCAAACCGGCGCTCACCCCGGGCGGCGAGCCAGGCCGCAGCCGCCGCCAGCAGCGTGCCGCCGACACAATAGCCGACGGCATCCACCGCCTGTTCCCCGGTGACCGCCCGGATGGCCTCCAGGGCCGCCAACGGGCCCTCGCGCACATAGTCCTCGAAGCCGAGGTCAGCCAGCGCGCTGCCGGGATTGACCCAGGAAATCATGAACACGGTATGGCCTTGCGCCACCGCCCAGCGGACCCACGATCGCTCTCCAAGGTCGAACAGGTAGTACTTGTTGATCCATGGCGGCACGAACAGAAGCGGCCGGCGCAAAACCGTCTCGGTCACCGGCGCATACTGGATCAATTCCATCACCCGGTTGCGGAAGATGACCGCCCCGGGGGTGGCCGCCACCGTTTCGCCGACGCGGAAGCCGGCGGGATCGGACTGTCGAATCCGCAGCGCACCATGGCCGCGTTCCAGGTCGGCGAGCAGGTTGCGCAGGCCGTTGATCAGGTTCTCGCCACAGGATTCCATCGTGGCTGCCAGAACTTCCGGATTGGTAAGGGCGAAGTTGCTGGGCGAGACTGCACTGATGAACTGCCGGGTGTAGAATTCCACCTTCTGCTGGCAGCGCGGATCGAGACCGGTCACATCGTGCACGGTGCGATCCAGCCAGCGTGAGACCAGGAGGTACGACTGCTTGATGTAATTAAAGATCTCGTTTTCGCGCCAGGCCGGGTGTTGAAACCGGCGATCCCTCGCCCCCGGCTGGTACAGCGGTTCGGCATCGAACCCGATCATGCGGAGCGTGGTGTTCTGCCACAGTTCCATGAACCCGGTCCACAAGGAGACCTGAGCGCGGGCCAGGTGCGTCGGATCCGCGATCAGGCGCCCGGTCAGGTGGGCGAAGCTGCCTGCGATGGCGGCGGGGCTGCCGGGGCCCTGCGGCGTGATGAGGTCCTGGCGGGACAACCACTCACACATCAGCCGGTGACTGCGCTCGGTGATGTCGAACCAAGCGCGCGCGAACTCCGCGGGATCATGCAGAGGGTGGTCCGAGCCCTGTTGATCGGCCATGACCCCTTCCATTATGCTTTCATGTGCGCGGGCGCCGACGCGCGAAGGCTATCGACGGGGAGTCACCCGACACGGTCCCCCGGCCCCCTGTCCCGCCGGGCTGCCCGCAGCCGGCTCCTGCACTTTGCCGGCTTTTCAATTTATAGTCCCGGCGCCGGTCCGGAGCAACGCGGTCACATCCTGCCGGCGGTTTCGGCGCACCCAACGGGCATGCTGGAGAAGAGGCGTTCGGTCATGACTATGCGTTCACGGCAACCGCGCGGCGCAGATGCAAAGCCCCGTCGGCGGAGCCTGCACCTTGCGGTGGCCGGACTGTTGGCCGTCGGCACCGGCGGCTGTTCCTCGGTGCCCGATGCCGTCAACCCGGTGGAATGGTACCGCGGCGCGGAACGGGCGATCTTCGGTTCCGACGAGGAAGTTGCCGACGCCACGGACGCGGAAACCGCCGGCGTTTACGTGCCGCCCGAGGCCGTCCCGGGTGCGGACCAGTCGTTCCCTAATCTGGCCGATGTGCCGGACCGGCCCGAAGCCCGGGCGCCGCAGGACACCGCAGCCCTCCGGCGGGGCCTTATCGCGGATCGGGAGCATGCCCGCCACAGCGATCTGGCGTTGGCGCCCGGTCGCGGCCGCGGTGTTCCGGCGCCGGACGACGGGACGGCGGCCGAAGGCGCGCCAGGCGCGGGTGGTGTCTTCCTGCCGGCGGTCGAGCCGCAACGGATCACGCTGGGCGCACCGGCGCCGCGCCAGGATGTGGCGGCCCAGGAGGCACAACGGCAGGCGGCAGCCCGCCAGGAGGCCGAAGCTCGGGAGGCGGCCCGCCAGCGCGCGGCAGCACGACGGGCCCAGGCCGCCCCAGCCTTCAGCGATGTGCCGCCGCCCACGTTCTCGGGCGCACCCCCACCGCGTGCGCGCCAGCCGCAGGAATCGCCGCCGCCGCGACCGCAGTTCGCCGACGTCCCGCCACCGACCATGACCACCGCCCCGCCGCCGCCGGCACCGGCACGGACCGGAGCACCCCCACCGCCCCCGGCCCTGAACGATGCGGCACCCCGTAACGGTGCGGCCGCGGCACCGGCCGATACCGCGCCCCCCGATGCCATGGCGCAGCGCCGCCCGCTGCCGACGCCGGAGACCGAGGCTCGGTCGCCCGCCGGAACGGCCGAACGGGTGGCGGTGATCCGGTTCAGCGGCGATTCGGCCGCACTGGATGATGCCGAGACCATCGTGCTGGAACGCATCGCCGCCCTGCATGCCGAGCACGGCGGCACGATTCGGGTGGTCGGCCACGCCAGCCACGGCGCTGCCGTTGATGCCGAGCAACGTGCGGCGATGGATCAGACACTGTCGCGCCAACGCGCCCTGGCGGTCGGCGAATCCCTGATCCGGCTGGGCGTTCCCGAGGAGAGCCTGCGCCTGCGCGGCAGCGGAGCCGGCGGAGCGGCTGATGCGGCCGGCCAACGGGTGGAGATTTTCTTCGTCTATTAGGGCGCTTTTTGGCAGGATGGGGCATTCGACGGCCGCCGTCGGCTGCGCAGTCCGTCGGCCCCCTGCCGACGGTAGCTAAGCCGTGCGCGCCGTCTCCGCTTGAGGTGAACCATGCAACAGGACTTTCACGCGATCCGACGCCTGCCGCCCTACGTGTTTGCCGAGGTCAACGCGATGAAGGCGCGGGCACGGGCTGCCGGCGACGACATCATCGATTTCGGCATGGGCAATCCCGACTTTGCGACGCCGCCGCATATCGTCGCCAAGCTGGCGGAAACCGCCCAGGATCCGCGCACGCACCGGTATTCCGAATCACGCGGGATCAAGGGCTTGCGCCGAGCCATCGCCGGCTATTATGCGCGCCGGTTCGGGGTGGAGATCGACCCCGAGAGCGAGGCGGTGGTGACCATCGGCTCCAAGGAAGGCCTCGCCAATTTGGCCAGCGCCATCACCAGCCCCGGTGACGTCATCCTGGTGCCGAACCCGAGCTATCCGATCCATCAGTTCGGCTTCATCATCGCCGGTGCGGCCGTCCGCAACATCCCGGTCAAGGCCGATTCCGACCTGCTCGCCGCGCTGGAACGGGCGGTGCAGCACAGCGTACCCAAGCCCACGGCGGTGCTGCTCAACTATCCCAACAACCCCACGGCCGAGCGGGCCACGCTGGACTTTTATGCCGAGGTGGTGGACTTCTGCCGCCGGCGGGAGGTTTATGTCCTGTCCGACCTGGCGTATGCGGAAATCTATTTCGACGGCAATCCCCCACCCTCCATCCTGCAGGTTCCGGGGGCACGGGACGTGGCGGTGGAATTCACCTCCATGAGCAAGACCTACTCCATGCCCGGCTGGCGGATCGGCTTCGCCTGCGGCAACAAAACGCTGATCGCGGCCCTGGCACGGGTGAAATCCTATGTGGATTATGGCGCCTTCACCCCCATTCAGGTGGCTGCCACGGCCGCTCTCAACGGTCCCCAGGACTGCGTCGTGGAGATGCGCCAACGCTACCTGCAACGGCGCGACGTTCTTATCGGGGGCCTGTCCAATGCCGGCTGGGACGTGCCGTCTCCGCCGGCCACGATGTTCGCCTGGGCACCGGTGCCGCAGGCGTTCCAGCATCTTGGCTCGCTCGAGTTCTCCAAGCTTTTGTTGCGGGAAGCGCGCGTGGCGGTGTCCCCGGGTGTGGGCTTCGGTGAGCACGGTGACGATTACGTCCGTTTCGCCCTGGTGGAGAACACCCACCGAATCCGGCAGGCGGTGCGCAGCATCAAGGCATTCATGAGCCGCTATCACAACGTCATCGAAGGCGCCAGCCAGCCGGTTCCGGCCGAATAGGTGCCCACAGCCCGCAATCGAAAGGACAGCTAACCCGATGGGAGACCCGTTACGCGTCGCCATAGCCGGACTGGGCACGGTGGGTTCCGGCACCGTGCGGCTGATCGAAGCCAATGCCGGCCTTCTGGCGGCGCGCACCGGCCGGGAGATCGTGATCACGGCCGTGGCCGACCTGGACCCGCGGGATCGCGGCTTCGCCACCGAGAGTTATCGCTGGTACGACAACGCCTTGGCCATGGCGGAGAACACCGACGCCGACGTCATCGTCGAGTTGATCGGCGGTGCCGAAGGAATCGCCCGCAAGGTGTGCGAGACCGCGATCGCCCGCGGGCGCCACGTGGTTACCGCCAACAAGGCGCTGATCGCCCACCACGGCACCGATCTGGCGCGGGCGGCCGAAGCGGCCGGTGTCACCCTCGCCTACGAAGCGGCGGTCGGCGGGGGCATTCCGGTCATCAAGTCCCTGCGCGAGGGGCTGGTGGGCAACGCTTGCGAACGCGTCTACGGCATCCTCAATGGCACCTGCAACTACATCCTCACGGCCATGCGCGAGAGCGGGCGCGGCTTCCAGGAGGTGCTGGCCGAGGCGCAGGCACTGGGCTATGCCGAGGCGGATCCCAGTTTCGACGTGGATGGGGTGGACACCGCCCACAAGCTCGCCATCCTGGCCAGCGTCGCTTTCGGCTGCACCGTCGACTTCGCGGCCGTGCATATCGAAGGCATTCGCCAGATCAGCGCCGACGACATCGCCTTCGCCGATGAACTGGGCTACCGCATCAAGCTGCTGGGCATCGCCAAGCGTACGCCGGCCGGAGTCGAGCGGCGGGTGCACCCGTGCATGGTACCGCTCGGCTCCCCCATCGCGCATGTGGAGGGGGTGTTCAACGCCGTGGTCGCCGACGGCGATTTCGTCGATACCATCATCCAAGTGGGGCGCGGTGCGGGGGAGCGGCCGACCGCGTCCGCCGTGGTGGCGGATATCGCCGACATTGCCCGCGGCAACCGGGTGGCCACGTTTGCCGTTTCGGCGGCAGAGCTGGCGGCCCTTCCGGCCGCCTCCATGCAGAACCACCGAGGCGCCTACTATGTCCGCCTGATGGTGTTGGACAAGCCCGGCGTGTTCGCCGACATCGCCGCCATCCTGCGCGACCATGACGTCTCGATGGAGGCGGTCATCCAGCGGGCGCGGGCCCCGGGTGAGGCGGTACCCGTGGTAATGACCACGCACGAAACCGCGGAATCGGCCATGACCCACTGCCTGGCGGCCATTCAACGCTTGCCGTTCTGCCAGGAAGCGCCGCACATGATCCGGATCGAGCCATTCTGAGCCGGCCCCCGGCCGGGGGTCGCTTGCATCCTTTGGCCCTGGCGGGGAGAAACGACGCATGCCATCAAGCCCCGCCGCGGCCCCGACCGATGCTGCCGCCACCGATCCAGCCGTCCTGGGCGTTGCCCGCTCGCTGTCAGGGCGGCGTTGGGTCGCCCGCAGCGTCGACGAACGCCTGGCCCTGGCCATCGCCCAGCAGTTGGATGTGCCGGAAGTGGTCGGGCGCATCCTGGCCGGTCGCGGCGTCGGGCTTGGCGAGGCCCAAACCTTCCTCAACCCCACCCTGAGGCAAACCCTGCCCGACCCCAGCCGGCTCGCCGACATGGATAAAGGTGCGGCCCGGCTGGCACAGGCGATCATCGCTCATGAGCCGGTCACGGTGTTTGCCGACTATGACGTGGACGGGGCGACATCGGCAGCACTCCTGATCCGATTCTTCCGGGCCCTCGGCCGGCACATTGAGCTCTACGTGCCGGACCGGATCAGCGAAGGCTATGGCCCTTCCGCCGCGGCGATGGCCCGGCTTCGCCGCGACGGCGCAGCCGTGGTGGTGACGGTGGACTGCGGGATTGCCGCCCATGATGCCCTCGCCGAGGCCGCTGCGTGCGGCCTTGAAGTGGTGGTGGTGGACCATCACACGGCGGAATTCCCGCTGCCGGAGGCGGTTGCGGTGATCAACCCGCGCCGCCCGGACGACAGCAGCGGGCAGGATCACCTTGCCGCCGTGGGCGTGACCTTCATGCTGGTGGTGGCGATCAACCGGGCCTTGCGCGCCCAGGGCTATTATGGACGGCGCAGCGAGCCCGACCTTCGGCAATGGCTGGATCTGGTGGCCTTGGGCACGCTGTGCGACCTGGTTCCCCTGGTGGGCGTCAACCGGGCGCTGGTGGTCCAGGGCCTCAAGATCATGCGGCGCTGGTCCAACCGGGGACTCAAGGCCGTTGCCGACGTGGCCGGCCTGAACGAGGTGCCCGGACCGCACCATGCCGGCTTCCTGTTCGGGCCCCGGATCAACGCCGCCGGACGGGTCGGCGAAGCCGGCTTGGGCGCCCGTCTGCTCGCCAGCGACGATGGCGATCAGGCGGTGGAGATGGCCCGCCGGCTGGAACTGGCCAACCGCGCTCGACGGGACATCGAAGGCACCGTGCTGGAGCAGGCGCTGGTCGGCATCGCCACCGACACAGATGCCGCCGGCGTGCTGATCGCGGCCGGTGAGGATTGGCATCCGGGGGTGGTCGGGATCGTCGCCAGCCGGCTGGTGGAGCGCTACCATCGCCCGGCCTGCGTGGTCGCCCTCAAGGACGGCATCGGGACCGGTTCCGGCCGGTCGATCCCCGGCTGCGACCTGGGTGCGGCCATCCTTGCCGCCAAGCGACAGGGGCTTCTCCTGCGCGGCGGCGGCCATGCCATGGCGGTGGGGTTCTCCGTGGCCACGAGCGAGCTTGACGCCCTGCGGCGCTTCCTGGACAGCCAACTGGCCGAAAGCGTCCGCGCGGCACGATCCGAGCCGACCCTGCTGTTGGACGGTGCGCTGGCCCTGGGCGGCGCGTCGGGCGGCTTGGCGGACCTGGTGGCCGGGGTGGGGCCGTTCGGTATCGGCAACGCGGAGCCGCGATTCGCCTTGGCCGGCGCCCGGGTCCTGCATGCCACGCCGGTGAAGGGCGGACACGTGCGCTGCATCCTCGGCGATGCGGCCGGCAAGCGGTTGCCCGGCATTGCGTTCCGGAGCGCCGACGGCCCGGTGGGGTCGGTTCTGCTGCAGCCGGACGGCGCACCGCTGCACGTGGCCGGACGCTTGCGCGGTGACACCCGACGGGCCGGTGGCCGCGCGCAGATTCACATCGACGACGTGGCGTCGCCGATCGCCGGTTGAACCCGGCCGAGACGGGTGGCAACCGGGGCGCCGGCGGAGGCCGGCGCCACCGGCACCGAGGATTGCGGCCTACTGCGCCGCCTGCATCTTTTTCAGGATCTTCGGCACCGTATAGACGCGGAGTTGCGCCATGTCGTGCATGCCGGAACCCAAAAGCGGCCGCAGGTACAGGATGAACTTGTCGGTGATGTCGTGGCCGTTTTCATGCAGGAACTCGCGCGGCATGGTCTTGGTCTTGCCGCCGATGTCGGCCAGCTTGGACAGCTCATACCGGACCGAATAGAAGCCGGTGCGGTGGAGGGTCACCGAGCCCGAGTGATTGCCGTCATCGTCGCCGAAGTGCGCGTACTGCACCGCCTTCTCCCCGACCTCCCGGGCTTCCCTGGCGTCCACGTCGGAGACCACGCCGAGGAAGGAGCGCTGCAGGTAGCCGAAGGTGTCGCCGCGCACCCGCTTGATGTCGGTGTTGTCCTTGAGGTAGTCGGTGAGCAGGTCGGCGAGCGCGCCGGTGCCGGAGAGCTGCACGTTACCGTGGGCGTCCCGCTCCACCTTCTTGGCCAGCTTGGTGGCAATGGGCTCGCCGGAGGCGTCATGGATGCCTTCGGACACCGCGACCACGCAGCGGCCGAACTTGTCGTACACCGCCTTCACGTCCTGAGCGAACTTCTCCAGGTTGAAGGCGTTCTCCGGCACGTAGATCAGGTGCGGACCGTCGTCGTCATACTTGCGGCCCAGGGCGGCGGCGGCGGTGAGAAAGCCGGCGTGCCGACCCATCACCACGGCAATGTAGACGCCGGGCAGAGCACGGTTGTCCAGGTTGGCGCTAGCGAAAGCGAGGGCCACGAAGCGGGCGGCCGAGGGAAAGCCGGGGGTATGGTCGTTGATCACCAGATCGTTGTCGATCGTCTTCGGGATATGGACGCAGTTCAGATCGTAGTTTGCGGCCTCTGCCTGCTCGCGCACGATACGCGACGTATCGGAGGAGTCATTGCCGCCGATGTAGAAAAACGTACGGATATCGTGTGCCTTACAGACTTGAAAGATTTCTTCACAGTACTTGGCATCAGGCTTGTCGCGGGTGGAGCCCAGAGCCGACGTCGGTGTCCTGGCGACAAGCTCCAGATTTTGCGTCGTCTCCCGCGAGAGATCGATGAAGTCCTCATTGATGATGCCGCGGACCCCGTGATAGGCACCGTAGATACGGTCCACCGTATGGAAGCGACGGGCCTCCATGATGGCACCGACCAGCGATTCGTTGATGACCGCCGTGGGGCCGCCACCTTGCGCGATCAGAATCTTTCCCTGCAACATGTGCGGAGTCTCCTCCCCAGTTACCCTTGCCAGTTTCCCTTGGAAGCGCTCAGACGTCCTGTCGACGGCGACCCGTCAGTCGGGCACCCCAGTCCAGCACCGTCCGTCGCCATTCCCTCGAATGGGCGGGACCCTACCACGCCGGTCATTACCCACGGAAGCCGAAAAGGTGGCTTGCGCGCGGGTATCGCGCAAAGCCGAGCAGCCGTCCTGACCGGCCATCCACCGCCCGAAATGCTAGGGACCGGCATCACACGCCAAAGGACCGTGGCCGGCATCACACGCCAAAGGACCGTGGCCGGCATCACCCGTCAGCGGGCCGCGACCGATTTCTCCGCATGCATCAGCCAGCCCGGCGCGCCCCCAGCGGCCGCGTCTGCCGGGCGGGCGCAATAGAGATGATAAAGCGTCTCGATCACCACCCGCGCCTCGGTACCCAGCAGCGAGTAATAGATCGTCTGTGCCGACCGCCGGGTCGTGACCAGATGGTCGCGCCGAAGACGGGCGAGATGCTGCGACAGCGCGGACTGGCTGAGACCCACCGCGCGTTCGAGTTCACCCACGCATCGCTCCCCTTCCGCCAGCCGGCACAGGATCATCAACCGGTGCGGATTGCCCATGGCCTTCAGGAGTGCGCTCGCCCGCTGCGCACTCGCGTGCAATGCGTCAAGTTCCATCGTCCTCCACCTGTCCTACGTCCGGCCACAGCGGGCCATCCCGACGCCAATTCCCTGCAGCCGCAGCACCGGTGCCCCCGGGGTGCCGCGGCACGAAATATTATTGCTCTTGATCCGATGTTCCGTAACCCCTTATTTTGGCATGTCACGAAAGGGTTTTCAACCGCCGAGGCATATCCGAAGTGTAAATTAACGCCCGCCGTCCGCACGCCATCGGCACACTTGTCGTACCACCACCCTGCGCCTCAGATTTGTGGCCGGAACGATGGGGCACAGTGGGGTACCATTGCACCGGCGGGCGGGCTGCGAAGGCAAGGGCGGCCAGACGAAACGACACGGAACGGAACAGCAACAGGCCATGGCCGATACAATCCTGGATGCGAGCGGGCTGCAATGCCCCCTGCCGGTGCTGCGCGCCAACCGCGCCCTGCGCCCGCTTGCCGCAGGCGATCGCCTCACGGTCATCGCCACCGACCCCTCGGCACCCGCCGATTTCCGCCAGTTCTGCCGGCAGACCGGCCACGATCTGGTGGAGAGCACAGCGGCCGACGGCGTGTTCACCATCGTGCTGCGCAAGGCCGTGCCGGCCGGTTAGCGGTTGGCCCACGGCGCGCGTCCCCTATGCCAAGGCGATCAGGCCCACCCCCGCCAGCATCAGCGCGCCGCCCAGGAGGTTGCGGCCCAGGTTGCCCTCGCGGAACAGCACGGCACCGTAGACGATTCCGAACAACAAACTGGTGCGTTTGACCGCGATCATGTAGGCGACCTCCACCAGCCTCAGCGCGTACAGGTGGGCGAGCAGAGAGATGGCCAGGGCCGCGCCGATGGCAAGATGCCACCCGGGGCGCCGCCACAACGCCGGAATCAGGGCGGGCCGGCGCACGGCAAAAACCAGGAGCACGGTCAACGCCAGAACCACCGCGAAGAACGGCGCGAAGAACATGACCGGCACGTGCTGCAAGGCACCCTTGCCCAGCACGGTGGTGAGGCTGTAGAGCGCCGCCACCGCGAGCATGAGGCGCGAGCCGCGTTCGTCGGCGATGGCGCGCAGCGGCCTCAGCCAGCGGTGCAGACGCCGGCCGGAGCCGGCCGCCGTGGCGGCGTTGAGCACGTAGGCGCCGGCCACCACCACCAGAATCCCGGCAAACCCCTGCATCGATACCCGCTCGCCCAGCACGACCCAGCCGGTAACGGTCGCGAACGCGGGGGTGAAGGCGAGGTATGGCAGGGTGAGCGCGAGCGGGCTGTCGCGGATCGCGATCATGTAGAGCCACAGCGCCAGAACCTCGATGGGAACCATCGCGGCCAGCCACGGCCAGAATGCCGCCGGGATCGCCGGCAGTGGCTGCACCAGCAACAGCGGCGCCAAGAGGAGGCCGGTCACGACGAACCGCACCACCACGATCTCGACCCCACCCACACCCTGCATGCCCCGCTTGGTGAGGGCATCGGCGGTGGCAACGCTGAAAGCGGACAGAAGCGCCAGCGGCAGCCATTCCATGGGCATCTGCTTCAAACGGCGGTCGGTAGATGCACCGGCACCGTCCGACCCGGCCTGACCGGGGCCGGTGCGACCTTAACCCGTGCCCGGGGCCAATCGATCTCAAACGCGGGCGTCTCGTGACAACAAGGTGCGCGTCGCGGCCGCCACGTCCGCTTGGCGCATCAGAGATTCCCCCACCAAAAAACAGCGGATACCGACGTCGGCGAGGCGGGCCAGATGGTCGGGACGGGACAGGCCACTCTCCGCCACAGCCAGGCGGTCCTCCGGGATCCGCGGCGCCAGCCGCTCGGCCGTGGCGAGGTCGACGGTGAGGGTCTTGAGGTTGCGGTTGTTGATGCCGACCATGGCGGTACCGAGCCCGAGCGCCCGGTCCAGCTCGCCCGCGTCGTGAACCTCCACGAGCACATCCATGCCGAAGTCGTGGGCCAGAACGGAGAGGTCGCGGGCCGTGGGGTCGTCCACCGCCGCCATGATCACCAGGATGGCGTCCGCGCCCAGAGCGCGCGCCTCCACCACCTGATAGGGATCGACGATGAAGTCCTTGCGCAGCACCGGCAGGCTCACGGCCGCCCGCGCCGCCGTCAGAAAGGCGTCGCTGCCCTGAAAATGGGGCGTGTCCGTCAGCACCGAGAGACAGGCGGCACCGCCATCGGCATAGGCGCGGGCCAGTGCCGGCACATCGAAGTCCGCCCGGATCAGTCCCTTGGACGGAGAGGCCCGCTTGATCTCGGCGATCAGGCCATAACCGGTGACGACAGCATCGGCGAGATGCGCGGCGAAATGTCGCGGCGGCGGTGCCGTGGTCGCCGCCGCCTCCACGACAGCGAACGGGCGCGCCTGCTTGCACGCTGCCACATGGGCCCGTTTGTCCGCCACGATGCGGGCGAGCACGTCGGTCATGCCGAGCTGCCGGACGGCGCCGACCGGGAAATCTCCACAAGCCGGGCCAGTGTGGTTCGGGCAGCGCCGGAGTCGATCGCTTCCGCAGCCATGGCGATGCCATCGCGAAGATCGAAGGCGGTGCCGGCCACCACCAAAGCGCCGGCGGCATTGAGAAGCACCACATCGCGGAACGGGCCGTGCTCCCCACCCAAGAGGGCTCGCATGGCGGCAGCGTTGGTTTCGGCATCGCCGCCCTTGAGGTCCTCCGGCTGCGCCCGCGGCAAACCCACGTCCTCCGGCGTGATTTCGAAGGTGTGGACGACTCCGTCATCCAGTTCGGCGACGAAAGACGGCCCGGTGGTGGTGAGTTCGTCCAGGCCGTCGCTGCCGTGCACCACCCACGCCCGCTCGCTGCCGAGCCGCGCCAGCACGTGCGCCATGGGTTCGATCCATTGCCGGGCGAAGGCGCCGGAGAATTGCCGGCGCACGCCGGCCGGGTTGGACAACGGCCCAAGCAGGTTGAAGATGGTCCGGATGCCCAATTCGGTGCGTGGTCCGGCGACGTGGCGCATGGCGCTGTGGTGGCGCGGCGCCATCAGGAAGCCGATGCGAGCTTCCCGGATGGCGCGCTCGACGGATGCGATGTCGGCATCGATGTTGACACCCAAGGCCGCCAGCACGTCGGCGGCGCCGCATCGCGACGACAGCGCCCTGTTGCCGTGCTTCGCCACCGGCACGCCGCAGGCGGCAACCACGAGGGCGGCCGCGGTGGAAATGTTGAAGGTGCCGGCGGCGTCGCCGCCCGTACCCACCAGGTCGATGGCACCATCGGGCGCGGCCACCATCAGCGCCTTTTCGCGCATGGCCCGCACGGCACCGGTGATCTCTTCCACCGTCTCGCCACGCACGCGCAACGCCATCACGAAGGCCCCGATCTGCGCCGGGGTGGCGTCGCCGGACATGATGATCGCGAACGCCTCGTGGGCCGCCGCTTCGTCCAAGGTCTCGCCCGCGGCCAGCCGGCCCAGCACCGCCTTCATCCGGTTCAACGTGTCGGTCACGAACCCGTCCCTGCCTTTGCCCTCACGCCGCCACCCGGGCACCGGCGGCCAGTTCCCGGAAGTTCCGCATCAGGGCGTGGCCGTGTTCGGTGGCGATGCTCTCGGGATGGAACTGCAGCCCGAAAATCGGATACTCCGCATGGGCGAGACCCTGGATCACCCCGTCCTCGCTCTCCGCGGTCACCCGGAGGCAGGCGGGCAGACCCTCCCGCGCCACCATCAAGGAATGATAGCGGTTGGCTGCGAACGGCGATGGCAGCCCCTCGAACAGGTCCGTACCCCGATGGCGGATCGCGCTGACCTTGCCATGCATCGGGGCGGGCGCCCGGACCACCCGCCCGCCGAAGGCTTGGCCGATGCTTTGATGGCCCAGGCAGACACCCAGGATCGGCACCCGACCGGCCGCGCGGGCAATGAGGTCGAGACATATTCCGGCGCGGTCGGGATCGCACGGACCGGGGGAGATCACGATCGCCTCCGGCGCCAGCGCCAGCGCCGCCTCGACAGACAGCGCATCGTTGCGTTTCACCACCGCCCGAATCCCCACCGCCCCCATCAGATGGAACAGGTTGTAGGTGAAGCTGTCATAGTTATCGATGAGCAGGAACATGGGTTGCTCCGTCGGGGTGCCGCCCCACGGGTCCACGCCAGAGGCGACTGGCCGCACGGGCATGGGTGGCCTCTGCGGAAACGTCCGACGACCATGCCCACAAGCCCATGCCTACGTCAAGCCATGCAGGGGAAGGCCATGGTGCTGAGCAATGCCAGCGCTTCCTGGCGGGAGTCGAGGCGGGTGTGCTGGGCGACGATCGGCACGTCGGATTCGATCAGGCTGGCGAAATCGGTGTCCACCGGGACCGGTTCGGGATCGGTCAGGTCGTTGAAGCGCACATGAAGGGTGCGGCGGGCCGGCACCGTGATGCGGTAAGGCCCGGCCGGGTCCCGGTCCGCAAAGAACACCGTGAGGGTGACGTGGGCTTCGCGGTCGCCGGCATTGAGCAGGCACACGGTTTCATGGCTGATGAATCTGCGGTCCTCGCCGGTGCTGGAGCCCGGAATGTAGCCTTCCGCGATGGCCCAGCGTGTCGTGCCTACCGGTCCGTTCATGGGTCATGCCTCCTTGCATCGGGTTGACCATCCGTTTTTGGGGCGCCGGGACAATGGTGAACGGACGCCCGATTCAGCCGCGTTCGTCAACGCTCCGTCTCGTCGGCCTTTGGGAAGCCGCCGACGCGTCCCGTCTCGCGCTCCTTGGCGATGTGCGGGGCGGCCCCGAACGGATGGCCGCCGAAGCCGTGGCGCATCATGGCGATGGCCCGGGCCCAGTGCTTGCGATCGTCGCGCGAGGCGATCAGCTGCATCACCGCCTGGGCGATCACCGGCACGGGCACATCCATGCGGAGGGCGTCGTCGACCAGCCAGTTCACCTCCCCGGTGTCGTCCACGTAGGCCGGAACATCCGCCATCCCGTCCCCCCGGCGGTAGGCTTCCTCCATCAAGTCGACCAGCCACGACCGGATGACCGAGCCGTGGCGCCAGCAGCGCAGCACGTCCGCCACCGGCAGCGCTTCGCGGTAGCGTTCCAGGAGGTCAACCCCCTCCCCGATCGCCTGCAGCATGCCGAACTCGATGCC
>REEP01000042.1 GCA_007695045.1 Rhodospirillales bacterium
CCGCCACCGCGCCTCGCAGCTTACACGATGACGCTCCGGTCAAGTTACAAGGGGGGGCGGGGGCCGCTACGGTACCGGCACGTTGTCAATCAGGCGTGTTCTGCCGAGCCGGGCGGCCGCCAGTACGCGCCCGGGTCGTGGCGGCCCCGCCCAGGGCTCCAGGCTCTCGCCGTCCCGAACGGCGACATAGTCCACCGTGGTGAAGCCTGCCTTGACCAGGGTATCGCCCCCCCACTGTTCGGCATCGGCTGGGCCATGACCGTGGGATACGCGGTCTGCGACCGCCGTCAGCGTCCAGTGCAGGTCCGGGGCGATGGCCCGTTCCTCGGCGCTCAGGTAAGCATTACGCGACGACAGGGCGAGGCCGTCGGCTTCCCGCACGGTCGGTGCCGCCTCGATCCTGACCGGTATGTGCAGGTCGCGGACCATGCGGCGCACCACCAGAAGTTGCTGATAGTCCTTCTCCCCGAACACTGCCACATCCGGCAGGGCCTGGATCAGCAGCTTGGCCACCACCGTGGCGACGCCGGTGAAGAACCCGGGACGGAAAGCCCCTTCCAGGATATCGCCGAGCCCGGGAACGGTCACCCGGCAGGTGTCGCCCGGCGGATACATGTCCTCAGGCGCGGGTGCGAACAGCAGGTGTGCCCCGCCGGCCGCGAGTTTGGTCGCATCGCCCGCCTCATCCCTCGGATAGACCGCGAAGTCTTCGTGGGGGCCGAACTGGGTCGGGTTCACGAAGACCGAAACGCACACCCGGTCGGCGACAACCAAGGCGTGGCGGACCAAGGCGATGTGGCCCGTGTGCAGCGCCCCCATGGTCGGTACCAAGCCGATCCGGTGGCCTTCCCGCCGGAAGCGCGCGATCTTCCGGCGCAGGTCGGACACCGTGCGGACGATGTCGAGGCCGGGTTGAGGGTGTTGGGCGACCGGCGGCTCGGACGGGTCTTCCGGCACCGTCATCCCGCTTTCTTGTGGGGGGAGGCGGTCTTGTCGGCGGGATTGACGCCGAAACAATGGTCCAGCGTCGGAAAGCGGCGGTGACGAACGTCGTCGGCGTATTCCTTGGCCGCTAGGGCGATTCCGGCGCCGAGTTCGGCGTAGCGCTTCACGAAACGCGGCTTGAAATCGGAGAACAGTCCGACGAGGTCCTCTGTGACCAGTATCTGACCATCACAGGCCGGCGACGCACCGATCCCGATGGTGGGCACCGACACCTCGGACGTGATCGCCCGAGCCAGGGGCTCGATAGTGCCCTCGATCACCATGGCGAAGGCGCCGGCGGCGGCCACCGCGGCGGCATCGGCGCGGATCTCTTCCGCCTCCTTTTCGGCGCGGCCGAGAGAGCGGAAACCGCCTGCCGTATTGACCGACTGCGGCAGGAGGCCGACATGACCCAGCACCGGGATGCCCCGCTCCGTCAGGAAGCGGATGGTCTCAGCCATCTCCACCCCGCCCTCCAGCTTGACGCCGGCACAGCCCACTTCCTTCATCACCCGGGCGGCATTGCGAAAGGCGGTCTCTTTCGATTCCTGATAGCTGCCGAACGGCAGGTCGACGATGACGCAAGCGCGCTTGGCCCCCCGCATGACCGCCTGACCATGAGCGATCATCATCTCGAGGGTGACACCGAGGGTGCTATCCATCCCGTACAGCACCATGCCGAGGGAATCGCCAACCAGCAGCAGGTCCACCGTGTCGTCCAGCAGCACCGCGGTGAGGGCGGTATAAGCGGTGAGGCAAACGACAGGCTCGCCCCCCTTGCGCCCGCGGATGTCGGGCACGGTCACCCGTTTCGCCTTGACATGAACGCTCAATCCGTGGGCTCCCTTCCTAGTTTGGCGCGACTCTACGCCTTGGCCGGCGGGGAGCAAGTGCAATTCGCAGGCGCACACGGGCCTGCGAGCGCGAACCATTCCGGGTCAGTGCGGTGAGGGGAGCCGGCAGTGGCGCGGCGAACTGATGCGTGCCGCCTGTCCTGCCGCTACAGTGCGCGCTTCGGCATGGGGCAGCGGGGCGGGGCTGTGCGTGATGGTTGAGGACCCAATGGAGCGAACGGTGGCAGAGGCGGCCAAAGGTTCGGCCGGCTCCGGCGCCGACGGCATCTTGCCGGCACAGGGAATCCGCGCGCTGATCCGGTCCGCCGGCATCGGGTCCGAGGAGGCGATCGGAGAGGATCAGATCCAGCCGGCGAGCCTCGATCTCAGGTTGGGCAGCATCGCCTACCGGGTTCGCGCAAGCTTCCTGCCCGGAGCGGACGCGACCGTGACGGCACGGCTGAAAGATTTCCAGATGCACGCGATGCACTTGGCGGACGGGGCGGTGCTGGAACGGGGGTGCGTCTATATCGTGCCGGTGCTGGAGTCCCTGGCCCTGCCGGAGACACTGTCCGGCGTTGCCAATCCCAAGAGTTCCGTCGGCCGCCTGGACGTGTTCACCCGCCTGATCACCGATGGCGCCGTGCTGTTCGACCATGTACCCCTTGGCTACCAGGGGCCGCTGTTCGTGGAAGTCTCACCCCGCACCTTCAGCATCGTCGTCAGGCAGGGAACACGGCTCAATCAGCTCCGCCTGATCGCCGGTAGCGCGGTCACTACCGATGCCTATCTGCGCCGGCTGCACCAGGGGGTGCCGCTGGTGGACAGCGACTTGCCGAAGAGCGATATCGGCCGCGGCATCCCGCTTACGGTGGACCTGAGCGCCGGCCAAGAGGTGCCCGTCGGCTACCGCGCCCGGCGCCACGCCGATCTCATCGATCTGTCCCGCGTTGATCATTACCCGCCTGAGATGTTCTGGGAACCCGTCCAGGCCGAACGCGGCCGCACGCTCACCCTCAACCCGGGCGATTTCTATATCCTGGCGTCGCGCGAGGCGGTGACGGTGCCGCCGGATCACGCTGCGGAAATGCGCGCATACGACACCCAGGTGGGGGAATTCCGGGTGCATTACGCCGGGTTCTTCGATCCGGGGTTCGGCTACGCCGGCTGTGGCGGTGTCGGCTCCCGTGCGGTGCTGGAGATCCGGTCTTTCGAAATTCCGTTCGTGCTCCGCCATGGCCAGCTGGTGGGGCGCTTGGTGTACGAGCGGCTGGCTGCGATCCCGGACAAGCTGTACGGGCCCGCCATCGGCTCCGCCTACCAGCGCCAGGGTTTGATGCTTGCCAAGCAGTTTCGCCGCTTGGGCACGGCCTGACCCGCGGCTTCGTGCAAGCGATGCGACGGCTTGGAGAGGCGAGGTTGTTAATAATCGTGATGCGCGTCGTGCCCGTGTCCGCTCATATCCCCGTCGCGGGGCTGACGGACGGCCACATGGATGGTGATCTCGCCGGCCTCGGCAAAGCGCAGCATCAGCGGGATGCTGTCCCCTTCCACCAGCGGGCTTTGCAGATCGATCAACATGACGTGCAACCCGCCCGGTTCCAGCCGGACCAGGCTTTCCGCCGGCACCTCGATCGCGTCGACGCGGCGCATGCGCATCACGTCGCCATCCATGATGTGGGTGTGCAGTTCGGTGACGGCGGCGATGGGGGTGAAGGCCTCCACCAGGCTGTCATCGGTGCTGCCGGTGTTGTGCACCTGCATGTAGGCGGCGCCGGCCCGGGCGGAGGGCGGGCTCGGCCGTGCCCACGGTTCGCTGATGCGGATGGTTCCCACCTCGAAGGCCGCGTCGGAGGCGGCGAGCGGCGGCGCCACGGCCAAGGCTGCCGCAACGATTATCCCACCCAAGAGCCTCATTCTGCAGGGAATTGCCGTGCTCATGTCTTTATTCTCCTGTCGCTCGGGAAGACGACGAACCCTGCATACACTAGCGGTCGAAGCGTCGACGTAAAACCATGAACGAACAGCAATCCGGCCGATCCCGGCAGCGGCAGCCCTGGCGTCTCGCCGTCACCGGCAGCGCCGGGGTCGGCAAGACGACGCTTGCCACCCATCTCGCGCAGGCCCTGCAAGTGCCCCTGATTCCGGAGGGCATGCGTGCCCGCCTGGAAAGCGGCCTCGATCTGCATGCGCTGGGTCGGGACGGCCTGCGCGATCTGGTGTGCACCCTGTTCGATGAGGCGATGGCCCATACCCGCGCCGCCGTGACCGCGGGTGAGGGCTTCGTCGCCGACCGCTGCACCCTGGATTTTCTCGCCTTCTGGCTGTTTTACGGGTTCGGCACCGATGACACGGCGACGTCGCGAATGGTCGACGCGGCGGCGGCGGCGCTGGTTCATTACGATGCCGTGGTCGTGTTGCCATGGGGCGCGATACCGCTTGCCGACGACGGGGTGCGCACCGCCAATCCATGGCTACAACTGCATTATCAGATGCTGCTCGAAGGGTTGCTCGCCCGCCGCTGCGGCTCCTTGCCCCTCCTCGCCATGCCCGAAAGGGTGGTGGGGGTGCAGGCGCGTGCCGACTGGATTCTGGACCGCCTTGTCGAGGCGCCCTGACGCGTCCGACCGACGCGCGGCTCTGACCCTTGCTCCGGCCCTGACCCTGCTAAGCGTGGGTATCGGCCCCGCAGGTGCCGGCCCCGCGGTCCAAAACGGCGAGCCAGCGCTGCAATCGCGGCGCGTCGGGATGGGTATGCAGCATCTGACGAAGCGCGATCCGCGCTCCCTTGCGGGCGGCCCGGCTTTCCGCCCGGGGGTAGCGCTCCGGCGGCACCTCCGCGATCACGGCGGCGGTGACCATCATTTTCTCTTCGATGTACCCGGACGGCGCATGGCGCTCCAGTAGCCGCTGAAACGCCTGGTGCAACGCCGGATCGAACGGCCGCGCGCGGCCTTCCGCATCGACCACCGGGCTGCCCGGGTGCAGGTCCAGCAAAGGCAGCCATCCCTCCGGGATCGGGGCGTTGGCGGAGTGGGTGCGCCGGCTCCGCAACAGCTGGGGCCATAGGTGTGTGTGGGGACCCGGCGGTACCGGTATGCCGCGCTGGCGGGACGCGATCGGCTGATACACCTCGATCCGGCCCAGCCGGGACCGGCATATCCGCGTTGGGCTGGCATCTTTCACCGCCGCCATCACGGCGGCACTGGGATCGAATGGTGCGGCACCCGCGGACGCGCGGAGATGGCGCAGCAGCACCGAGTCCCGGGTCCGGACGCAGAAGTCCATGTGCGGGGCCCCAAGGCCGATATCAAACAGAATGTGGTCCTGCTCGTCAGCTCTCAGGGCGTCGCGGTCCGGGCCCAACTCGGTCAGCACGACGCGCTGCCCCATGGCGGCCTGGGGCGCCGGCAGGCAGAATGATACCGTCTGGGTCCAGGCATCGAAGCGATGGCTGAGCCCTTCGTAGGCCACCGGCTGCACCCCCTTAGGGACCGAGACCCGAAGCGCCCCGCGCCGGGATAGGATCGCGCCGCCATCGGTATACAGGTGAATGTGCGCTTCCGGGTCTCCCGCCACACGGGAAAACTCGGCCAGTGCCCCGAACGTGCCGAGGCTCCATCCGGCCTGCCGATCGGCCAGCATGCTGCGCACCAAGTCCAACGCGGCCGATGCCGTAGCGTCCGAAACCATGATCGAAGCCATCGTCGCGTCCCCGCCGGCCGGTTCGGCTAACGCTGCTGCCGGTCGTCGCCGAAGCGGCGCCGGGATTGGTCCCGGCCGATCCGAACAGGATGATGGCGAGGACATCGGTTGCCCGTCAATCGCGTTGCATTGACGACAAGGGTGCGTTGCAAAATTCGCGTCAACGGTTTGTTTGTTGCCGGTTGTATACATTCGCTCGAGAGTCTGGTCGCGAATGAACGACCGAGCCGGGAGAAGGGACCGTCCGAGGGACAGCAGGATTCACAACCAAGCGAGAGGATCATGATGAACTGGGACGGCCGTATCGCCCAAATCGTACCTTATGTCGCCGTGGCTGCCGCTTTTGCACTGACGTTCCTGGTGTTCGCCGCCTACTTCCAGTGAATGTTTCGCTCCGGCGGCGCCTTAACCGCGCGCCATCGTTGGCAGCGTGCGTGCCGAGTGCGGTTTTATGATGGCAGCATGCCTGCGGTGACGACCTTGCCCGGGAGACCTTGCCCAGGAGACCCTGCTCCTGGGCACCACCCCGGCGCTGCGCCACAATCCGACCCTCGACGCAGCTCATGCCCGCCTCGTTGCCGCCGGGAAGGGCTCCCAACAATCCCTCTCGCCGTAGGGGCAAAGGATGGGGAGGGTCGTAAAAAAACTCTTCATCGGGCCAAGACCCCGCCCTATCCGCAAGATCTCTCTCCCCAAGAACCTTCACCCCATCCGGCCTCCGGCCGGCCGGGCCCCTCCCTTTTCCGCTCGCACGGATGAGAGCTTCTGGGAAGCCTCTGCCGCGACTTGCCCGGGACAAGATTGCCCCGGGACAAGATGCTATGGGGGTGGGCGATCGTCTCAACCTTCCAGTTCGGCCAGGAGAGCCTGGGCGCGCTCCGAGAATTCGCCGGCTGCGGCTCCGCGTTCGACCAGACCCCGCAGCAACGCGATGGCATCGTCCCGCTCCCCCGCGGCGGCTTCAACGGTCGCCAGATGCAGGGTGATGACCGGGCGCCGGCCGCCGTCGATGGCGTGGGCCTCCCGCAGAGCCGTGAGCGCGTCGTCCATCGCGCCCTGTCGGTAGAGGAGCCAGCCCTTGGTATCCAGCACGCTGGCATTGCCGGGCTGAAGCACGTCGGCCCGTTCGGCCAGTTCCAGGGCCCGGTCCAGCTCGATCCCCCGCTCGGCCAGGAACCAAGCGAGCTGGTTGTAGCCGACGAACGAGTCCGGTGACAGCGCGATCAGGCGTTCGTAGGCGGCGCGGGCGGTGGCATCATCCCCCACCTGTTCGGCCAGGGAGCCCTGCATCAGCCGCGCCATGGCGTCCTCGTGCACCGCGAGGGCGGCTTCGATCTCGGTAAGCGCGGCCGGGAAATCGCCGGCCCGGCCCAGCAGTTCCGCCAGCAGCCGGCGGGTCGCGGCAAACGTCGGGGCCTGATCCACGGCGGCCGTCAGTGCCGCCCGGGCCTCGGCCGGATCGCTAGCGGCGATGTTGCGGGCCAGCAGCAGCTGTGCCACCGCTGCCTCGGGTGCGGCGGCCGCGGCATGAGCATAAGCGACGCGGGCGGGTCCGGCGTAGCCGGCGAGTTCATACACAAGGCCGAGCGCTAGCGGTGTCGCCACCGGTTGCCGGCCGAGATGCGAGACGTCATCGCCGGTGAGTCCGTCGAACCGGACACCGGGCAGCATCTCCGCCGCCTCCCCAAGAGCGGCTTCGGCACGGGCCCGGTTGCCGGCGCGGGCCGCTTCGACGGCGGCGAAGAACCGGGCAACGGCGATACCGGACACCCGGTCGGTGAGGGCGCGGTCCGGCGCGATGCCTGCGGCGGTGGCCAGGCCCACGTGGGCCAGGGCCGGCAGCACGGCTTCCCCATCAGCGGCGCCACGAGCCGCCTCGGCCGCCCGGTGGGCCCCGACGCTGGGGCTGCCCGCCATCGCCATGGCCAGGGCGTCTGTCAAGGCCGTCTCCGGCGAGGCCTGGGCCGCCCGCAGGTGCGCCCGCGCCTTGCCCGGCTCGCCGGCATGGAGAGCAATCTGCGCCAGCACCACGGCCGGGTCATCAAGGCCGGCGCCGTGATCGGCGACTGTCTGCCGCGCCGCGTCGGTGGCTCCCTGGGCGAGCTGTGCCGCCACCAGCCGCGGCGTCGCCTCCGGGTGCGCCGGGGTGTCGGCGAGGCAGCGACCGAGCAGTTCCGCCGCCGCCGCCGGATCGCCGGCGTTGCGGGAGAGCCCGGCCAGCGCGATCGCGGCGGTGCAGTCGCCCGGTTCCAGTTCCAGGGCCCGGATGAGCGCCTGCTGCGCCAGCCCGGCATCGCCCAGTTCCGCCAGCACCGCGCCCAGGTTGGCGAGGTAGACCGCTCCCTCCGGGGCGTGCTCCACCGCCTCGGCGAACCGGGAGGCGGCGGCTTGGAAATCTCCAGCGGCGACCGCAATGGTGCCGGCGACGTTGTGGGCGTAGGCATTGTCCGGGGCAGCCGCGATCGCTGCCGTGACTAACCGGTCCGCGGCGGCGAGATCGCTGCGGTTGCGGGCCAGTAGCGCTTCGGCGACCCGGCCCCAGGCATCCGCATCGCCGGGGGGGACGGCGTCCAGCGCCGATTCGGCATCCGTCGTCCGGCCGGCGGCGGCATAGGCGGCGGCGACCAGATGACGCACGTGGCGATCGCCAGGCAGGGCCTGGATCAGCGCGGGCCCGGCCGCCGCGAACCCGCCGAAGCGGGCGTGGGTGGCAAGCTCGGACTCGAGCTCGCCGATCGCGGCGCGGAGGTCGGCCATGGTGCCAAGCGTAGCGCCGCCGGGATCGGCCCGTCCGTCGCCGGTCACCGGCAGCGCCACCGCCGAAGGAACGGCCAGCACGGCCAGGGCGAGACAGAAGCTCAACGGCAGCAGAGCACGGAACATGGCGGACCTCATCAAGCCGGAACCGGAACCGGAACGGTAGTTGCCGAACGGTTGAAAAACCAAGAAAGCGCCGGCGGGGCCGGCGCTTTCCGTGGTGGTGGACTGGAGGCGTCAGAGGGAGCGACGACGCATCCAGCCGACCATGGCGAGGCCGCCCAACAGCAGCCAGGCGGTCGCCGGCACCGGCACCTCGGCAGGATCCGCAACCCCGACCAGGGTGAGCTGCGCTGTCGCCTCCGAGCCGTCCTCGAAGAACGCGGTAGCGGTGAACACGTTGTCACCCAGCAGCATGGTCCAGTCCGACGGCAGATGGAAGTTGCCGAAGGCGTCGGTGGCGACGTTGGTCAGGATGGTGCCGTCGGGCAGTTCCAGGTCGACCTGATCGACCCCGACGAAGCTGCCGGCGGCGCCGCTGAAGAACGCTTCGATGTCGGCCAAGTCAGCGGGGTTCGAGAAGTTGGCAAACTTGCCACCGCCGGCGTTGGCAATGGCCTCCATATTGGCTGCATTGCCGCCCGGGATCACCACGCCATGAACCGTGATGCCGGCAGCTTTGGCGGCGGCGGCCGCGTCGACGGCGTATTGCTGTGCCGACGCTGCTGGCAACGGCCGGTTTGGATCGCCGTCGGAGATCACCACCATCTGCTTGACGCGTCCGGGGGTGCCGTCCAGCGCGAATTGGGCCTGAGCAAGTTCGATACCCAATCCCGTCCCGGTCCAGCCGGTTGCGGGCACCGCATCAATCGCTGCGTTGATGGTCGCCGTGTTGGCGGTCGAGGTCAGCGGAAGGCGCAGGGACGCGTTCGTCTCATATTGGACAACGCCAACCGACGTGTTGGTGGCAGGCAGGGAGTTGACCAGCGCCTTGGCGGCGTCCGCCTGCCATGCCAGTCGGGTCTTGGTCACACCACCCGCGGTATTGATGATGGTCATGCTGCCGGATGCATCCAGTACCAGCATGAGATCGAGGCCGGTGCCCGGCTGGCCAAAGCCGTCCGCGTTGCCGTCGGGCTTGACGTTGGTGCCGACCAAGTAGGTGCTGCCGTCCGGCGGCGCCAGCCACTGAACCGAACCGGCGGCCTGTGCCGAACCGGGAATCAGGGTGGCACCGCCCAGCAGCGCCGCACTGGCCAAAGTTGCTGTCAACCATTTCGCGTGCATGTCTTGTAACCTCCTCATGACAGGTTGGTCCTCATCTCGAAAGGCATGACGACCCGTTCGCGTTCGGCTTGTGCCGTTCCCGTCGCCACCTCCGATCAGATCATCGAAACGGCCCGGTGTTCTTGACGGTTGTCTTCTCGATGCCCGGACTGCCTGTTAAGATAGCATTTTGCGTGCCAAAGTGGTGTTTTAAGGGATTTCAAAGGCTTGCAGGGCAGAGGCGGCGGCCGGAGCGGCCGAAGTGTAAAGCAGGGTTTACACCGCCTTCCGGCGACGGTGCCGATTTGGCTTCCGGGCATTTCTAAAAAACAAATAATTGCAATGGGTTGTCGCTGGAGACTGGGCGGTCCCGGGGGTGTCGGAATTCTTTACACCCAATGGCGTATCCAGCCTCGGGCAGGGCCCACCGTGCGGCCCTAATGCCTTGCTTCGCATATGTTTTTCAGGTTATCCCCAAGGCTGCGAAAAGTGTCGGAATTCTTTACACCGGGTCTCGGCGCGGGCCCGCTCGGGACCTGAGCGCCGGTCCGGGCCAACCGCGGCGCGGTCGAAGGACTATCTGGCCCAACTGTCGACGGCCCTGCGGGCGGGTTACTACCGCGCGCAGCCGGTCAAGCGGATGGCGCTGACGACAGCACCCGGCCCTCGGAAATCATGATCGTCAACGGTGCCACCCGAACCCGGGAACTCGACACGCCCCCCCTTGTTATCGCGAATAAGATCAAGTGATCGCCGTCCGGCGCACCGGCATGTCGGCAGGACAAGGCCAACGGCAAGAGTTTTTGCGTGGGCGCCGCAGATCACATCGGTGGGGAGCCACAGTGACCCGTCCACGTCCCCTGCACTACCGGGCCTACGCGGTCCCACCGCTCAGTGCCGCCGACAGGAGTCAAGTCGAGGTCCTGTTTGGAGGCCTCCCGTGGCGTACGGAGAGATTGACCCAGGCCGTTTTTGAGAACCTTGGCTACAAGGCGCGGCCGCTTCCTCCGGCGACCCGTGCCGATCTGTCCCGGGGCCGCGAACTCACCGATATCGGTCAGTGCTGCCCGACCAGTTTCACGACTGGAAATCTGTTGAACTTCTTGGAGTCCGAGGTGGCGAGGATTGGGACCCAAGCCGTCTGTGACCGCTACGTTTACGTGACGGTCGGGTCGTGCGGCGCTTGCCGCTTCGGCCAGTATCACCAGAGCC
>REEP01000128.1 GCA_007695045.1 Rhodospirillales bacterium
CTCCGCCCCGCCCGCAGCAATAGGTTGGCGATGTTCATGGCGACCTGCCCCCGTCGAGCCCCGCCCAGCACACCAGCGGCGCGCCGGCACCTGGCCGAAGCCAGTCTACAGGATCACCTTCGGCACGCCAGGGGCGCCACGGCGACCGAGCCCGACGGCGGGAGAGTCGCTCGGGCGGGGAGTTATGTGCGTCAAGTTCAGCAAATTGATCATGGATGCCGGGGGGCGTTGCGGCTGTGGGGTACGCTCCGGTGGGCGGGTCACCCACTTCTCCTTCACCATTCCAGGGGACGTCAGCCGCCGACGGTTTAAGAGGCGCCCGCGCCAGCCCCGGCAAATCGCCGGGCTTTGCCGGATTCGGGTTGATGCATCAGGCCGGCTGCGTCCGGGTGATCACGCCCCTTCGCCATCCTCCGATCCGGCGGCGTTCCGCGCCCGCAGATAGTCCTCGGTGGTGCGGGGTCGCGGCCGCGGCCAACCTGCCAAAGGTGCTTCCTCGTCATCGGACTGGACGATGATGCGACAGTCCTCGCACATCCTGAGGATCGCCAGCCGGTCCGGTGTCGGGAACATCGGGTGGCCGGCCAGCCGGTCCACCAGCCGATCGATGCCCGATTGGGTCGCGAACGGCTTGCCGCAGCGGATGCAGTGAAACGGAGTCTCCTCCTTGAGGGTGATCGCTTGCGCCGCTTCCCCGGCGAAGCTCAGGAGTGGCGCGAGCGTGATCGCATCCTCCGGACAGGTGGCCTGGCACAGCCCGCACTGGACACAGATCGACTCGGTGAAGTGGAGTTGCGGCCAGTCCGGATTGCCGCCGAGTGCCCGGGTCGGACAGGCGCCGGCGCAGGCGAGGCACAGAGTGCAGCGGGCCTGGTCAAGAACCACTTGGCCGAACGGCGCGCCTTGGGGCAGCGTGATCGCCGCAACCGGCCGGGGGGCCGATCCATGCAGGGCCGCCAGTGCCATCCGTTCGGTGGTCCGCTTGTCCCCCATGACCAGGTGGCGGGCCGGCTTGGCGATGGGCGAAGGCGGGGGCGCGGCGCGCAGGGCGGTTCCCAGATCGGTGGGGTCGTCGCCCTCGTCCAGCACCAGCCGGGGACCGGCGTAGCCGAGCCCAGCCGTCACCGTGGCAACCACCTCGGCATGGCGGCGAAGCGGCGCCAGGGCCTCGGTGCGATGCTGCGGCGGCACCAGAACCCGCACCTGGGCCACCCCATAGGCAACAGATGTCAGCAGGAAATCCAGACCGAGCTGGGTAACCTCGTTGACCGCGAACGGCAGCACGTGCGCCGGCAGCCCCGGTCCGGTGCGGGCCAACAGGGCGATCCGGTCCCAGCCGAAGCCGCGGTCGTGCACCAGCAGCACCGGGGCCCGGCCGGCGGCGCGGTGGTAGGTGGCGAGCAGGACGCGCAGGCGTTTAAACACGCTGTGGCCGCGTGGCAGGTCGTAGGCGATCGCCCCGGTCGGGCAGGTGCTGGCGCACGCCCCATGACCGATGCAGAAGAACGGGTCGATCCGCACCGCATCGCCGTCGGGCACGAGGGCCCCGGTTGGGCAGACGTCGAGACAGTTGGTGCAGCCGACGATGCGGTTGCGGGCGTGCGCACAGATGCTGGGATCCAGGCGGACATAGCGGGGCTTCTCGAAGCTGCCGACCAGATCGGCCGCGTCAAACAGAAGCCGCTCCACCTGAACCGGGTCGGAGGGTTCGGCTCTCAGGTAGCCGTCCCGCCCGGCCGCGGCGGGAAAGAGCGGAGGGTCACCCGACAGGTCGACAATGATGTCCGCGGTGATCTCGACCCCGTCCCGTTGCGGTCCGTACCGCAGCGCCGCGCGCGACGACGGATCCCGCGGGCCGTGGCCGTCGATCGTCAGCCGGAAGGCGCCGAGGTGTCCGGTTGCGGTCCTGATCCGGCCGCAAAACACCGGCACGTCGGCAACCGAAGGCGGCAGGATGTTTCCCGGAGGCAGCAGAAAACAGCGGACCTCCAGCCGGTCGGCCAAGCGCCGGGCTGCCGCCAGCGCCGTATCGTCCCGGCCGTACACCAGGGCGACGCCATCGGACTTCAGCGTGAGGGCCGGTGTCGGCTCCAGGTCCAGGGCGGCCTCGGCCAGCAGGGCCGCGATCTTGGCCGCTGCTTGCGCTCCGTCATCGGACCAGCCGGCCCGTTCCCGGATGTTCACGGTGGTGATGGCCGTCTCAATCCCCGATCCCGCCTCGGCCGCGATCTCGGCGAACAGCGGTGCCTCCTGGGTACAGCCGACCAGCAGGGGCTCGCCGCTGGAAGCCGCCTGACGGAAGTCGCCCAACTGGGCGGTGCACAGCCGGCTAAGCACGTCCGGCGGGGCGATGCCGAGGGGCGCGGCCACGGCCTTGCCGTCGAGCGGCATGGTGTGGTCGCACGAACACAGCAGCAGCCGCTTGTTCAGCGTCGTCATGGTCGCGTCCTCCCGCCGTTGGGGCCGCATCGGACCCGTTCGTTTGATTGATTGCCCGCATTGTGCGCTGTTCCCCCGGCAACGCCAAAGGCAAAGCGCGGCCTCCGACGGCGCTGAGGGCGCAGCGGCGGCTGGGCTCAAGCGGCCGGCTGTGGTTAAATCGTCGGAGCGGCGTATGGCCCCCGCAAGGAAGGCGCCAATGAGCGCGACGCGAGATCGGACCGTCGAGGAACTTGCGCTCGGCATCGTGCTGGAGCGGCGGCGATCGTCGCACCCCTGGCAGGACCACAGCTGGCACGTCGTCGACGTGCTGCTGGGCGGCGGGCCGGCGGGCCCGTGGCGCGAACTTGCCGCCGGCGATGGCTGGGTCCGCCATTACGCCGGCACGCTCTCTCTCAGCCTGCACGCGGACGCGGTGCCGAGCTACCGCTACAACCTCGCCGGCCGGACACCCGCGATCTACGTGGTGCTCAGGCCATCGAAGGGGCCGTTCGAGGTCGTCCCGTTCCTCGCCACCGCCTGCCCGGTGGAGGCCCAGGACTACCTCGGCAGTGGCGACGAGCTGGTCGAGGCCGTGCCGATGCCGCCGGCGCTGTTCGGCTGGATCCAGCGGTTCGTGAACCGGCATCCGGTGGAGGAGACATTCGTCAAGCGGGCCCGGTCACCCAAGTCCGGCGCCGATTTCGCTCGCCCGGCCTCGCCGATCCGAGGAAGGGGCGACTCGTGACCGATCAGGGAGAGGATGGCTTGCGCCGCTGGTCGCGGCGGAAGTCCGAGCACCGACTCCAGCAGGAGCGGAACCGGGACGGTCAGGAACCAGCCCGATCCGCGACCGGCGGAGCGCCTCCGGCCGAACTGCCGAGGCCGGCGGCTTCGGCCGCGCCGGCCGATGCTTCGGCGGAACTGCCCGATCCGGCGACTCTGACCCGGGAGTCCGATTTCACCCCGTTCCTCAGGGCGGAGGTACCCGACGCGCTACACCGGCAAGCGCTGAGGGCGCTATGGCGAAGCGACCCGGCGCTCACGGCGATGGATGGGCTTACCGACTACGGGGAGGACATGCGCTCCGTCGGAACCGTGCCCGGAGTGGTGGCCACCGCCTACCGGGTTGGCAAGGGCTATGTCGCGGCCTCCGACGAGACCGCGGACAACCCCGGTAGCGGACCGAGCGCCGCGAATGCGACCGAGAACACGCCGGGACCGACCGGTGCCCACAGCGGCGCGGGACCATCCGGCGAGGACGCCGCAGCAGCCAAACCTGAGGGCGAGCCATCACCGGCGGAGCCAAGCACGCTGGAAGAGAAGAACACCGAGTGATTGCGATTGGCTGGCGTTTTCAGCGATCCTGGAAAGACATCACTGCGAACGCGTGTCAGCCGCGCAAATTTACAAAGGTTGATCTGCAAAAAAACGAGCCTTGTCGTTGACCACCCTTTACGGGGGTGATACCATCCTTCGAAATCAATAAAGAAGACTGCCGCTCCTTAACCTTTGACTCGGCATGCCGAGCCGTAAACGTCCGCCAAAGGACGAAAGGAAGCGATGGTGTTGCGGGAGGAAGGCGACGTCCGGGGCGTTCCCGGCGAAGAGCGATGTCGTGCGGATGTCTACGGCTTGTTGGCCGCCCTGCTGGCATCGCCTCCGGATGATGGGATGCTCGTTTCGCTGGCGGATCTGACGGGCGACGAGACAGTGCTCGGACAAGCACTGGCCGCGCTTGCAGAGCGGGCCCGCCGAACGGATGCGGCAGCGGCCGACGACGAATATCACCGCCTGTTCATCGGCCTGACCGAGGGCGAGTTGCGGCCGTACGCATCGTTCTATTTGACCGGTCTTCTCTATGAACGGCCGCTCGCCAGCCTTCGCCGTGACATGGAAATCCTCGGCATCGTGCGTGCACTCGATTCCGCCGAGCCGGAAGACCATATCGCCGCGCTGATGGAGATGATGCAGGGGCTGATTCTCGGCACCTTTGGCGATCCCGTCCCGCTCCAGGTCCAGAAAGCGTTCTTCGATGCACACGTCCTCCCGTGGGCGTCACGCTTCTTTGCCGACCTCGAAACGGCAACCGATGCCGCCCTTTATCGGCCGGTTGGCACCATCGGCCGGACCTTCATGGCGATCGAGCGGGAGGCCTTCGATCTCCTCGGCTGAAGGGAGAGCCGGTGCACCGGGCCGGGGTCCGGCCGAGTTGAACCCGCGTCGGATCCGTCCTCGGGGGCGGATCGTTGGCGCAACTGCCGACCATGCAGGCGCGGCTATGCGCCAACCGAGAGGGAGAGCACGCGTCATGACCGACCATCACAGCACCAGGGACCCGGCCCATCCCGCCGGCTTGAGCCGCCGCCGGTTCCTGACCGGGGCCGGTTGCGGAATAGGCACCGCCGGCGTCGCGGCGGTGTCCCTGACACTCGATCCGGCTGCCGCGGAAGCGGTGGAGCTTGACCGGCCGGAACCGGGCTACCGCGAGACCGAGCATGTCAAGCGCGTCTACGCGCTGGCACGCTTCTAAAGCCGACGACCAGGGAAGGAAACGTCCATGCTGATCAAAAAACACAGCGGAGCCGCAAAAGGCTCCCGGATGTCCGATACGCTGGCCGGCCTCGTCGGCACCACCGTCGACCGCCGCGCCTTTCTGAAGCGCTCCGGCCTTGCCGCGGGCGGCGTCACCGTGGCGGCAGCGCTACCTGCCGCGATGGTCAAGCGGGCTACCGCCCAGCCGGTCGCCGCCGGCGCCCGCACTGTCGCCAACGCCCACACCATCTGCACCCACTGCTCGGTCGGCTGCTCGGTCATCGCCGAGGTGGACCGGGGCGTCTGGATCGGCCAGGAACCGGGGTTCGACAACCCGTTCAACCTCGGTGCCCACTGCGCCAAGGGCGCCAGCGTGCGCGAGCATGCCCATGGTGAGCGCCGGCTGCGCTACCCCATGAAGCTGGTGGACGGCAAGTGGACCCGGATCGGCTGGGACCAAGCGATCGATGAGGTGGGCGACCGCATCCTAAAGATCCGTGAGGCTTCGGGGCCGGATTCGGTGTTCTGGCTGGGCTCCGCCAAGTTCTCCAACGAAGGTGCGTACCTGTTCCGCAAGTTCGCGGCGCTGTGGGGCACCAACAACGTCGATCACCAGGCGCGCATCTGCCATTCCACCACCGTCGCCGGCGTGGCCAATACCTGGGGCTACGGCGCGATGACCAACAGCTATAACGACATCCACAAGTCGCGCTGCATGTTCCTGATCGGCGGCAACCCGGCGGAGGCCCACCCGGTCTCCCTGCTGCACATGCTGAAGGCCAAGGAGGTGAACAACGCGCCCTTCATCGTCTGCGACCCGCGCTTCACCCGCACCGCCGCCCACGCCACCGAGTTCGTGCGGCTGCGCCCGGGCAGCGACATCCCGCTGATCTACGGCATCCTCTGGCACATCTTCCAGAACGGCTGGGAAGACCGGGAGTTCATCCGCCAGCGGGTCTGGGGCATGGAGCAGATCCGTGACGAGGTCGCCAGGCACACACCGGAGGAGGTGGAACGGGTCACCGGGGTGCCCGAGGAGCAGGTCCGGCGGGTGGCCCGGACACTCGCCGAGAACCGGCCGGCGACGGTGATCTGGTGCATGGGGGTGACCCAGCACACCATCGGCAACAACAACACCCGCGCCCTCTGTATCCTGCAGCTCGCGCTCGGCAACATGGGCATGGTCGGCGGCGGCACCAACATCTTCCGCGGCCACGACAACGTCCAGGGAGCCACCGACGTCGGCCTCAACTCCGACACCCTGCCAGCCTACTACGGGCTGTCCGCCGGGGCCTGGCAGCACTGGGGCCGGGTATGGGAGCTGGACTACGACTGGCTCAAGAGCCGCTTCGAAAGCCAGGAGCTGATGGAGCGGAAGGGCATCCCCGTGTCCCGTTGGATCGACGGCGTGCTCGAGGACAAGGACAACATCGACCAGCCCGACAGACTCAAGGCGATGGTGTTCTGGGGGCACGCACCCAACTCCCAGACCCGCGGGCCGGAGATGAAGAAGGCGATGGAGGCGCTCGACCTCCTGGTGGTGGTCGATCCGTATCCGACCGCCACCGCGGTGATGCACGACCGCAAGGACGGCGCCTACCTTCTCCCGGCGGCCACCCAGTTCGAGACCTATGGCTCGGTGACCGCCTCCAACCGGTCGATCCAATGGCGGGAGAAGGTGTTCGAGCCGATCTTCGAGACCAAGCCCGACCACGAGATCCTCTATTTGTTCGCCCGGAAGTTCGGGTTTGCCGATGAGCTCTGCAAGAACATCCAGGTCAACGGCAACGAGCCGCTGATCGAGGACATCCTCCGGGAGATGAACCGGGGCATGTGGACCATCGGCTACACCGGCCAGTCGCCGGAGCGCCTGAAGCTGCACATGCAACACCAGGCAACGTTCGACCGCACCACCCTCCGGGCCAACGGCGGTCCCTGCGACGGCGAGTTCTATGGCCTGCCATGGCCGTGCTGGGGCACTCCGGAAATGAAGCACCCCGGCACCGCCAACCTGTACGACACCTCGATCCCGGTGGCGGAAGGCGGGCTCTGCTTTCGCGCCAACTTCGGGGTGGAACGGGACGGTGAGAACCTGCTCGCCGAGGGTTCCTACCCGGTCGGCTCGGAAATCCGCGACGGCTATCCCGAGGTCACCATGGCCATGCTGACCAAGCTCGGCTGGGACGCCGACCTCACCCCGGAAGAGCGGGCCATCATCGACAGCATCGACGGCGAGAACACCAACTGGAAGACGGACCTGTCCGGGGGGCTGCAGCGGGTGGCCATCAAGCATGGCCTCGCGCCGTTCGGCAATGCCAAGGCGAGGTGTGTCGCCTGGAACTTCCCGGATCCGGTGCCGATCCACCGCGAGCCACTCTACACCTCCCGCCGCGACTTGGTGGCCGATTACCCGACCTACCAGGACACCCGGGATTACCGCCTGCCCACACTCTATGCCAGCATCCAGGAGAAGGATGCAAGTGCCGAGTTCCCGATCATCCTCACCTCCGGGCGGCTGGTGGAATACGAGGGCGGCGGCGACGAGACCCGGTCCAACCCGTGGCTCGCCGAACTGCAGCAGGACATGTTCTGCGAGATCAACCCGCGCGATGCCAACAACATCGGCATCCGCAATGGCCAGATGGTGTGGGTGATCGGGCCGGAGGGCGGCCGGGTCAAGGTCAAGGCGATGGTGACGCCACGGGTGGCGGCCGGCGTCGCCTTCATGCCGTTCCACTTCGCCGGCCACTTCCAGGGCCAGGACCTCAGGGACAAGTACCCCGCGGGGGCTGATCCCTATGTCTTGGGCGAGGCCTGCAATACCGCCACCACCTACGGGTACGACTCGGTCACTCAGATGCAGGAGACCAAGAGCACTCTTTGCCGCATCGAAGCCGCGTGAGGACGAGAACCATGGCCAACATGAAATTCCTGTGTGACGTCGAACGCTGCATCGAGTGCAACGCCTGCGTCACTGCCTGCAAGAACGAGCACGAGGTACCTTGGGGCATCAACCGCCGGCGCGTCGTCACCCTCAACGACGGCGAGCCGGGGGAACGGTCGATCTCGGTGGCCTGCATGCACTGCTCCGATGCGCCGTGCATGGCGGTCTGCCCGGTAGACTGCTTCTACCAGACCGACGACGGTGTGGTCCTCCACTCCAAGGACCTTTGCATCGGCTGCGGCTACTGCTTCTTCGCCTGCCCGTTCGGCGCACCGCAGTTTCCCAGGGCCGGCAACTTCGGTACCCGCGGCAAGATGGACAAGTGCACCTTCTGCGCCGGCGGCCCAGAAGATCCGCGCACCGAGGCGGCATTCCGCAAGTACGGCCGCAACCGGCTGGCCGAGGGCAAGCTGCCGCTCTGTGCCGAGATGTGCGCGACCAAGGCGCTGCTCGCCGGTGACGGCGATGTCGTCGCCCAGATTTACCGGGAGCGGGTGGCGGCACGGGGATTCGGCTCCGGCGCCTGGGGCTGGGGCTCGGCCTACCGGGAGCGGGCCCGCGGAACCTGAGCGGCCGGTGTTCTGCGTCAGGGGGGCGGCTTGAGGTGGCTCGCGCCGATCGTTGCCGACATGTCGGCGCGGGCACCTCGGTTCTCCCGGCAGTGCCAGGGGCATAGCGAGACAGCACCATGAAACGACAGATTGCTTCCGTTCTGTTCGCGTGCGTGATCGGCGCCGGGCTGCTGTTCACCGCGTACCACCTCGAGGCCGGCCGCGGCCAGCGCAACTGGTCCCTCAACCCGGGTAAGGGGATCTATCAGGGGCCGCCGCCCGTCGCCCTGTCGGAGGACGCCCGCGCGGCCTTGCGCGCCCGCATTGTCCACCAGGTGGGCCCGGGCATCCAGAGCGCCGGTCTCAGCAGTGCGTCCGTCGGCAGCGTCGGCCGCAACGTGCGACCGCCGGAAACGCCGATGTCCGACAGCGGGCCGGCGGCCGGCCGATGAACCCCCGTGTCAGCACGAGGACGATAGAGATTCGGTTATGATCAAGATGCTCCTCCGCCGGTATCCGGTTCTCAGCCTCCTGTTCCTGGCGGCGATCGGCTTCAGCCTGGCGGCGGTCGCCGTCTATGCGGTGGAAACCACCCGCCCGGCGCTGGCGAGCACTGAGACCGAGATGCCGGGCGGTGTGCATGGCACCGTAAGCGGTGCCGACATGTGGCGGGCCATCCGCCAGGGCGACCCGGGCGGGGTCGCCATCCCGAACCCCAAGGCGGGGGTGCTGATCCAGTCGGAAGGCGACAACTGGCGGGCCTGGCGGAACGGGCCGATCGCCGTGGTGGGGGCGGTCGCCTTCTGGGTGATGTTTCTGGTGGTGTTCGGTTTCCACAACATCCGCGGCGGCATCCGCATCCAGCACGGCCGGTCCGGCCGGGACATCAAGCGGTTCAGCTTCATCGAGCGGTTCGCCCACTGGCTCACCGCGGGCTCGTTCCTCATCCTGGCGGTGACCGGCGTCAATATGATCTACGGCAAGCACATGCTGATGCCGATCATCGGGCATGAGACGTTCGCCACCCTGACCCTGTGGGGCAAGTACGTCCACAACTACGTGGCGTTTGCCTTCATGGCCGGGCTGGTGCTGATCTTCGTGCTGTGGGTGCGCGACAACCTGTGGGACCGCTACGACTGGAACTGGATCAGGAAGGGCGGCGGCCTGCTGATCCCGACCGAGCACCCGCCCGCCCGCAAGTTCAATTTCGGCCAAAAGACGATGTTCTGGGCGGTCATCGTGTTCGGCCTGACGCTGTCGGTGACCGGCATCAACCTGCTGTTCCCGTTCCAGTTTGCCGATCTGCACCAGATGCAGTGGATGCAGGCGATCCACGGCACGGCCAGCCAGATCATCTGCATGTTGATGGTGGCCCACATCTACGTCGGCACCGTCGGCATGGAGGATGCCTTCCGTTCCATGTCCACCGGCTACGTCGATGAGAACTGGGCCAAGGAGCACCACCGCATCTGGTTCGAGGAGGAGAAGGCCAAGGAGGCGGCGGGGGCTCAGGAGGACCTGCCCGCAGGTGCCCTGCAGGCGCCGGCGGAATAGCCCGCGGCGCAACGTCTCACAGGATCGGGGCCGGTCAGCGGAGCCGGACGTTCTCGGTCGCGTGGCGGTCGGCAGTGGAATACTGCAGGTTCCCCAGCACCAACCCAGAGATGAGAGCGATCACCCCGATCGCCGCGAACGCCAGCCACATCGCCTTCATTTCGTCCTCCTTTCCCTGTCACATCAGCCCGTGGAACGGCAGGAACGGCACGGTCATGCCGGGCTCCACCGCCGCGATTTCCTCGTCCAGTTCGATCAGGCCGTCGGCCGCCACCAGCGACGACAGGATGCCGGAACCCTGGCGCGGGAACATCCGTGCCACCGGCTCACCGCCGGCCTCCCGGTCCAGCGTGGCCCGCACCCATTCCCGCCGGCCGGGCCGCTTGGTCAGGCTGAACCCCGCCCGCACCGGGTAGCATGGCAACGCCTCGCTGACACCGCCGGCGAGCCGGACGATCACCGGCCGGGCCACGCGGAGGAAGGTGACCACCAGCGCCACCGGGTTGCCGGGCAGGCCGATGAACGCCGCCCCGCCCACCTGGCCGAAACCGATCGGCCGGCCCGGCTTGATCGCCAGCCGCCACAGGTGCAGCC
>REEP01000110.1 GCA_007695045.1 Rhodospirillales bacterium
CCTGCCGTAGGCTCCGATGCCAAACTCCGGTTGGTCCGTTGTGGGCGGCAGGGCATTTCTCAACCGAACCGCCCGCCGCGCTCACGCTTGCCCACCCAGCCTGAGTCATCGTTCCGGGACTTCGCGATCAAGCCTCACGGTGTGACGACACTAAGTAGTTTATCAGCAACTACCTCAGGATGAAAATGGAGCGCGCGCGCGAGAGCACCCTGAGACATGTGAGCCAGCAAAGGCGGTTCGTCAAGGAATCGTTCGATGGCCGCAACGATGTCGGCCGCCGAGTAGGGCGGCACCAGCAAACCTGATCGCTCCGGCTCGACGACTTCACCACACCGAGTTGTGGCGATGACCGGCAAGCCGTGCGTGATGGCCTCAAGTTGCGTCATGGCGAACCCATCGGACAGTGTCGGCAGAAGAAAAACATCGTGGGTCGCCCACAGCTTTCCCGTTTCGAGCCGAGGTATTTGGCCGACATAGGCTGCATTCGACGGAAAATCCATCACGTCTTGGGAAATGGTCGTCGGTCCCGCGAATGTAAATGTAACGCTGCGGCCCCGCAAAAGACGAGCTGCTTCAATCGCGTAAGGCAATCCCTTGCGAAGACACAGCGTCCCCAGCCACAAGACCCGAAGCGGACGATCGGCGGTGTATTCCTTTGGGCGGACATCTCTCGCATCGGATTGATAAACGAGAGGAACGATGTGTATCTTTTCGACGTCAACACCCTGACGCGCCATCGCATCCCGGGTCCAGGTCGAGTTTACCAATATGCGTTGCGCTGCTGCCCACTCCTCCTGCTCACGGTTCCACCACTCTTCAGACTTTCGATCTAACGGATGCTCCCAATGGGGAAAGCGTTGTCGCTCTTCGTGGACGATCCGCTCCTCTACGAGACCGGGTGCAGTCACGTCTAGGACACTGAGCTTTCCTTCGTTATTTGAGAAGCGGAGAGCCTCGAGGGCCGCGGAGGAAAAACCAAAAAACGTGTCGAATGACGTCCGACGCAATACCCGCAACGTATCGCGCGCGAACCACCGCCCCTGGGCCGCATTGTTGTAGCTTTGCGTGGCCCGCGAACGCGCCAAACGGATGCGCGTGTACCACCAAAGTGTCGCCAGCAACGGCGACTCGAAAACTTTGTTTCGATCCAAACCAGGGGCCCGACGGCCCAAGGCGCGCCGGCCCATCCGGCCTCCCCAGCGCTCCACGACGGGCCGCAGCGCGTGCGGCACCACCTCGAAATAGTCCGTGTGAAATGCCGCCAGCGCACCGCGCCTGGCTAGCATGAGTGGAATTTGATAATGCTCCCGGGCACCAATCTGGGCGACGATGACGCGGGGCGGGTCGGTCATGGCGCGCGCACCAGGTTGTCGCGGATACGGGGCGGAAGCACGCCCGTACGGGGGGCGTGATCGCGCCGCTTGCGCGCGGCCAGGCAGGCACCCGTCCTCATGCGCGGCTCCGTGCCCGGACGAGTGAGATCGAAGGCCGAAGTCGAGCCGCCAGTTTGTCTTTGAGGGGCAGGCCGATAAGCGTTGCACCAAGCACGTGAACAGCAGTTCCACAGTGTCCCGAGAAGCCGAGCTGCCGAGCCAGCCCCAGGGCATCCAAACCTAGCCCCCTATGATCGTTCTTAAAAGCTTTTCGGGCGATAGCGTAGGCAAATCGTCCGATGCATTCCTGGTCGAATTCATTCGGCTTCGGCGCCAACACGGAGAGATCGCGAACAGCATCCAGCATCGACTGCACGGTAGATTCGCTGACGGTATAAGAAATTCTGTCACGTATGGCCTGGGGACCACGTGCAACCAAAAAGCCGGCGTCGACAGCCTGGGCGCGAGCACCCAGCAACATGGCTCGGCACCCGATCTCGATATCCTGGTACTGCAGCAGTGACTCACGCCAACCACCGATATGGATCACAAAGTCTCGACGCCAGAGGATTGCGCCCGTTTGGGTGGCACGAACCTCCGACCATGCGCGGAAAATCTGGTCTCGTGACATACCAGGCCGAAGTATCGAATTAGACGAGTGACTTGCCGAATGTTCACTGCGGAATTGCCCCAAGGCCACATCAATGGTGTCGGCGGCGGACATCTGCAGCATGCGACTTACGAATCCGGGGTCGTAAAAATCGTCGCTATCCAGAAAACACACGCGCTCGGCATTCGCTAGGTGCAACCCGGTGTTGCGTGCGGCACAGGCGCCCCGGTTCGGGCCGGCGCGCCAGACGATGCGGTCGCCGAAGCTTCGAATGACGTCGAGACTGCCATCCGTCGAGCCGTCGTCGATGACGATCACCTCGACATCCGGCCCCTGATCGAGCGCACTCTGGATGGCCTGGCCGACGAAGCCTTCGCGGTTGTAGCAGGGGATGACGATGGAGACGCTTGGCGTGGTCATGTCGGCTTCGTTCCTTGAAACAGTGCTTCACGCCGCATCAGCCGGCGGCGGGCAGGGTTCGGCCCGTCGCCCGTGAACGCGTCGCCGACGCGGTTGGGCGCGGGCGCCGGGTCCGAAACCGTGACGTATCGAGGCAGAATATCTCATGTCGACGCCCGTGCAAGTTGCGTTTCTCCGGCGGTGCGTGATCCGAACACGCTCCGGTGTGGGCCCGCCTTCGATGAAGGTTGGTCGATTGACAGCGTCACCACAACCCGCAGGTTTTCCACGGCTGCGTTGCCTTGACAGCGCATCTCACTTTTTTTCGCATAGCCGCGGATCGCCCTCTCGAACCCCATGAGGCCCGCAATCAGCAGCCCTGAGGCCGAGCAGCGAGAGAAAAGCATGAAAACGGGGCACATTTGTCTCCTCTGACAGAAAATCAAGGTTCGGGCGCGAGCCCCGGACCGCTTCCGCCCGTTCGCGTGCTTCGTCGAGGACGGTGGCGGAGAGGGAGCCGCCGTAGAGGACGACCCAAGCGTCCCCAACGGCATCGCGCAAATCGCGCGCGAACGGACTATCGGGCGCCACGACGACGCACCCTCGGCAGAGCGCGTGAATCAATGCCCCGGAGTGCAGGTAATCGCCATAAGGCGCAACGAAAACGTCCAGAGCCGCAAGGTGCAGATCAAACGATGAGTCGTTCAGAAAGCCGAGCTTGATAACCACCCGCGGGTCGGCGTCAGCGCACCGTAACAGGTGTTCGCCATATGAGGCGGGAAGCGGATTTCCTGCTATAACGAGCCGGACATCGTTCCCTGCATATTCGCCAAATACCTCGACCAGATCATCCAAACGCTTGTAGCCGCGCAACAGGCCGACGTGGCCGATGAGCAGGCCTGCGTTCGGGAGTGAAAGGATCTCCTGCGCCCTGTTCCGGCAGGTCGGTTCGGCCCCGTTGTAGGGCGGGTGCCAGACGTATGCGCGTGGCTTACGTCGCAATACCGGGAATGCTTGCATTGCAGTTGGCGCGGTCGATGGCGCCAACGTGAGCCAACCCGACACCAGGCGCGACAGCCCGGCCGAATAGAAACGCCACGCCGCCCGTCGAGATGCGGAAAGTTCGTGCGGTCGGGCGTTATGAACGATCCATACGACGCGGGTGCCGCGGCACCGAAGTATCGCCAGATTGACCAGGGTGGCCATGATCCGTGCCCAGAGGCCTGCTTGGCTCCGGCTCCCGTTAACGATGAGCTCGGGCCAATGAATCAGGTAGAGAGCTGTTGGCGTGAACGGCGTGCGCCACCGCGGCGGGTAACCGCCGGAAACACGAAAACCGCACGCAGCCACGATATTGGCCAGATGCTCAATGACTCTGTTTGAGTATGGCGGCGCTGGCCATGATACTGCCGATAACTTGGTCATTTATAACATGCTCATGACGTTGCCGACGTGCTCGAAGGCGCCGGGATTGTGTGGCTGCAACGGGCCTCCAATGCCTTCGCGCGGCTTCACGCCGCCGCAATCGAACGACACTCTCTCGTGTCGACCTGCCATACAGACGACAAAGTGCCGGTGTTCGAGCGCGCCGATCATGCCAGGCCAGTGCCGGCGACGTGTCTTCTCACCATCGCTGCCACCCTCCAGGTCCGCACCCTTGCCGTCGACCTCAACGAGGCGACGTCCTCCCACTCAAAGTCGTCCAGCCCGGCGGTGGCGGCGGCACGTTCCCGCAACGCAGCCCGCAGTTGAAGCCTTATAGCGCAGCTGCGCACGGTTCGCGATAGTGTTTCCTGCTCGTCCGGGCGACCCGCGGAACGGCGCTGCTCCCACCCTCATGGACCAGCGGGTTCGTGTGCCCGAAGCGGGGCGCAGCCAAAGCCGCGGATACCAGCGGATCGCGTGGCGACGACGCCGGGAAGACGATCACAGGACGGTAGCGCCACATCGTCACCGACACGGAAGGTCACCTCTTCGGGCGGTTTGCCGGTCGACTTCGCCGCCGCCGACGTTGCGGTCTTGCCCTACACCGCAGCGGAAGGCTACATGAGCTTCCTCAACTCCGGAGCGGCGCTGCTGGGGCTTTCCTTCGACAAGCCCCTTCTGACTCCCGCCATGGGTTCCATCATCGAGTTGTCCGAGATGCTGGGCGACGACTGGGTGCGCACGTACGAGGGCGCCTTCGACGAACGTGTCCTGGCCGATGCCGTGGCGTGGCTCGGACAGTGCGCCCCAACCGGGCCCGCGCCGCTGGACGCCTATGACTGGGAGGTCATTGCAGCCAAGACGGTCCAGGCCTACCAAGCCCTCGCCACAGCACAGTAAACGTCACGCACTCACAATTCCATTGCCATGTGTATGACAACATTCGAGTAGTAGGATCATGCCGATGAATGAGGAAGTGGTCTCCCGTCGCCCGCAGGGGCCGGTCACCATCGTCGAGCCGCACACCGGTTGGCGCATGATCGACTGGAAGGAGCTCCGCGAGTACAAGGACCTGTTTTTTTTCCTGATCTGGCGGAACATCAAGGTGCGCTACGCCCAGAGCGCCATTGGCGTCGGCTGGGCGGTGCTGCAGCCGGTGGCCAGCATGCTGGTGTTCACGGTGATCTTCGGCCGCCTGGTCGGGGTCGAATCCGACGGCGCGCCCTATGCCGTGTTCGCCTTCGTGGCCCTGGTGCCCTGGACCTATTTCGCCAACTGCCTGACCGAGGGCACCGCCAGCATGGTCGCCAACGCGCAGATCATCAGCAAGATCTATTTCCCGAGGCTGATCATGCCGATGGCGGTCATCGGCGCACGCATGGTGGATTTCGTGATCGCCTTGGCCATCCTGGCGGTCCTGCTGATCGCCTATCGCATCGTGCCCACACCCGGCGTGGCGGTGCTGCCGCTTCTGATCGTGATCATGACCATGGCGGCGGCGGGGCTGGGGCTGTGGCTCACCGCGCTCGCCATCCAGTTCCGGGACATCAACTACGGCATGAGCTTCGGCGTACAGTTGCTGATGTATGCTGCGCCGGTGGTCTACCCCGCCAGCCTGATCCCGGATCGCTATCTCTACTTCTATGCGCTCAATCCCATGGTCGGTGTGATCGAGGGGTTTCGCGCGGCCCTGCTCGGCACCCGTGCCATGCCCTGGGACCTGATCGGCATCGGCGCGCTGATGGCAGCGCTGTTGTTCTTGTCCGGCATGCTGTATTTTCGCCGCAAGGAACACGTGTTCGCCGATGTGGCTTGACACCATGATGGGCTGGCGGCCACATCGTCGGCGCCCGGCGACAGTCGCCGGTGGCGATCGCGGCGACCAGGGCCAGCTTGTTGAGAGGATCCGGTAAGCTTCTGAGCCTATTTTGCCGAGTGCGCCTTTTGCCGAGTGCGCCGTTCGTGGGCCCGGCTGTGCGGTCGGCCGTTGCATTGGTGTGGAACCTGAGCTCATGTCCGATATCGCCATTAAGGTTGACAACCTGAGCAAGGCCTACCGCCTCGGCGTGCAGGCGCAGAAGTCCAAGACTCTGGTGGAGGCCGTGGTCAAGGGGCTGGCGGCACCGTTCCGCAACTTCCGCCGCCTGCAACGTCTCAACACCTTCAGCAGCGACCGCAACTCGGACGATATCCTGTGGGCGCTGAAGGACGTGTCGTTCGAGGTACGGGACGGGGACGTGGTCGGCTTCATCGGCCGCAACGGCGCCGGCAAGTCCACCCTGCTGAAAATACTGTCCCGCATCACCGATCCCACCGAGGGCCGGATCGAGATCCATGGCCGGGTCTCCAGCCTTCTGGAGGTGGGCACCGGCTTCCATCCGGAGCTCACCGGGCGGGAGAACGTGTACATGAACGGCACCATCCTCGGCATGAAGAAGGCGGAGATCGACCGCAAGTTCGATGAGATCGTGGATTTCTCCGGCGTCGAGCGGTTTCTCGATACCCCGGTGAAGCGGTATTCCTCGGGCATGAAGGTGCGCCTCGCCTTCGCGGTGGCGGCCCACCTGGAACCGGAGGTGCTGATCGTCGACGAGGTCCTGGCGGTGGGCGATGCCGAGTTCCAGAAGAAGTGCCTCGGCAAGATGCAGGATGTCGCCGGCAGCGGGCGCACCGTGCTGTTCGTCAGCCACAACATGGGCGCGGTGCAGAATTTGTGCCCGCGGGCGATCGCTCTCCGCAATGGCGAGATGGTGGATGACGGCCCCGCCGGCGAGGTGGTGCGGCGCTACCTCAACAGCCTGGTCCAGAATTCGGCGGACGCATTTTCGCTGGAGAACCCTGATCGGCGCTGGGCGGGTGGCCTTCGCTTGGTTTCCGGGTGTGTTCTGGATAAGCGCGGCAACCCGACGGAAAGCATTCTTTCCGGTGAACCCATCGCGTTACGGTTCGCCTATGAGTGCGATCGTGAGTTGGACGACCTGTGTTTGAAGTTTACCGTCTATGACCAGTCCGGGATCGCCGTGACCCACATCCGCACCGACCTGACCGGCTTCAGCATCCGGTCGACCGGGCGGCGCGGCAGCCTGACCTGCACCTTGCCGCGGAATCCCTTTGCCATCGGCGGCTACCGCGTCGCCGTGTCGGTGGACTCACACGGCAAGATGATCGATCACATCCCGGGCGCCATCGCCTTCACCGTCAGTGATACGGTCTTCTTCGGTACGTCACAGGTCCCGCCGCGGCAATTCTGCACCGTGTATGTGGACCATGAGTGGTCCATCACCAACGACGTATCCACGGCCGCGCCGCCGGCGAAAGCCGTGTCGGCGGTGGCCTGATCCCCTGGGCCCGGTTCAGAAATGCATGGCCTCCCGAACATCAGCCAGCATGGGGCCGCATCGGTCGCTGCGCAAAAGGTGTCGAGCGCAGGTACCGCGCCTCGGCTGGAGGACTATGCCGAACGGATCCATGCCGTCCTCGGTCCGTTGGTGGCGGTGGGGGCCTCCGTCGCCCTGTTCGATTTCCCGAACTACCCGAACGTCGGCGACAGCGCGATCCGGCTGGGGCAGGAAATCTATCTGAGGTCGAAGCTGCGAGCACGCATCGTTCATGTGGATGACTGCACCGCCGTGGGACGACCGTTCCCGGCACTACCGGAGGCTGTGGTTATCCTGATCCACGGCGGTGGCAACCTCGGCGACCTGTACCCGCACCACCAGATTTTGCGAGAGAAGCTCATCGAGCGGTATCCACATCATCGCATCATTCAGTTGCCGCAGTCGATCCACTTCCTGGACGCGCGAAACGAGGAACAGTGCCGGCGGGTGTTCGGCAGTCACCGGGATTTCCACCTGCTGGTTCGGGATCACGAGAGCCTGAAGCTGGGGCAACGGCTACACCACGGGCCCACCCGCCTGTCCCCCGACATGGCGCTGTGTCTGGGCCGACTCGGGCGCAGCGCAGAACCACGACATCCGATCGTGGGCTTGCTGCGCACGGATGAGGAACAAGCGTCGGCGGGTTTTTGTCCGGTCAGGGAAAATCGATTGATTGCCACCGACTTGCTGAACGAACCGTCAACGCTTACTCAGCGGCTGACGGGAAGGGTCGACAGATGGCTACGTACCTTTCTCCGCAGCCTCGCTCCGCTATCCCGCCTGAAACGCCAGCTCTATCATCATCTCGCCCATGAGCAGCTGAAGCGAGGCCGTGACATCCTTGGCTCAGGCCAAGTCGTGATCACCGACCGCTTGCATGGGCATATCCTGTGCATTTTGATGGGCATCTCTCATGTCGCACTGGATAACAGTTATCGAAAGATCGGAAATTTTTTCGATGCGTGGAATACAGGGGCTGGACTGTGCCAGCGGGCGAGCACGCTCAATGATGCCCTGGATAGGGCGAACGATCTTCTGAAAACGCTGCAGTTCGGTGCCGTCTAGGGACATTTCAGGTGCAGTTATCGTTGGTCATTTGCACAAGAAACAGGGCAGCGCAGGTGAGGCCTTGTCTCGAGGCTGTATCAGCCATGCCGAAGCCCAGTAGGTTTGAGCTGATTGTCGTCAACAACGCCTCCACCGACGGCACGGACAGTGTTCTTAGGGACTTTGCATCGTCGGCTGCGTATCCAATTACTGTGGCGTATGAGCCATCTCCAGGTCTTGCTAATGCACGCAATTGCGGTTGGCGACACGCCAAGGGCGATATAATCGGATTTACTGATGACGATTGTTATCTTGATGCGAATTATGCCTTGGCTACGCTCTCACTCTTCGATGAGAATGAGGCAATTGGTTTTTTGGGAGGGCGTATTTTGCTTCACGATCCAACGGACCTTCCGATGACAATTCAAGAAACCAAGCACGAGATTGTGCTGCCGCCGGGAAAGCTGATCCCGGCAGGGCTGATACAGGGGGCAAACTTCGCCTTCCGCCGCCGTGCGTTGGAGGCGGCGGGAGGCTTCGACCCCTTGCTGGGTGCTGGGACTCCGTTCCCAGCCGAGGATGTCGACATGGTAAACCGACTGAGTGGCATGGGCTGGGCAGGCCTGTATTCTCCTGCACCGATCGTCTACCATCACCACGGACGAAAGACCAAGGCCGACGCCGACAAGCTCAGGGCGGGCTATGACCTGGGACGAGGTGCATTCTACATGGCCGCGCTACTCGCCACGCCGTTACGCGTTCAGACGCTGCGCTTCTGGGCCAAGCAGATTCGCTATCAAAGTCGCCATCGCACTGCCCGTGAAATACGGGGAGCGCTCGGATATCTATGGCACCGAACACGGTTCTAGATCCCAGGTTTGAGGATACGCATGGACGTTAGCGTCGCAATCTGCACCTGGAACCGGGCGGATCTGCTGGACCAGACCCTGGATGGTCTGACCCGCATGGGTGTGCCCGAGGGCGTTTCCTGGGAGCTGCTGGTCGTCAACAACAACTGTACGGACCATACCGATGTGGTGATCGCACGCTACCGCGACCGCCTTCCCTTGCGCCCGATCCATGAGCCGAAGCAAGGCCTGTCCAACGCGCGCAACGCCGCGGTGGCAGCGGCACAGGGCGAATACATCCTGTGGACCGATGACGACGTTCTGGTCGACCCGCAGTGGATGGTGGCCTACCGGGATGCCTTCCGGCGCTGGCCGGAGGCGCAGGTGTTCGGCGGCAAGGTGCTGCCGTGGTTCGAGGCGCCACCGCCGGACTGGCTGGAGCGGCATCTGGATCGCCTCGGCCGCTATTTCGCGCTTCGGGACTTCGGGGATGATGAGTTCATCATTCCATCCGGCCAGAATCCGTATGGCGCCAATGTGGCATTTCGAGCTGAGGTCCTCCGTCAGTACAGATTCAATCCGGCGCTCGGCCGAAAGGGCAATTTATTGGTCAGTGGCGAAGATGCGGAGGTGATTGGAAAAATAAGGGCAGCAGGGGGAACTGTCGCTTGGATCCCATCTAGCAAGGTGCGCCATTTTCTCCCACAGAGTCGCATGACGCTGACGTATCTGAGGCAGCTTCACTACAGCAATGGTTACTATGAAGTTGGTCCCGTAAAAAGCCCAAAACTGAGGCTTGGCGGATATCCGCCATTGTTGGCCCTAAAGTGGATCAAGTCCGAAATCGGGTTTCGGTGGGGGCGGTTGACCAAGCCGCGTTCCTATTCGTGGCTTGAGAGCATGATCAAGGCCTCCTCACTCGCCGGACGGCTGGCTGCGACAAGGGCATCAACCCGATAGAGGGGCCGCCCCGTCCAAGCATTTCTTTTCGAGCACGGAGGTAAGCGATTCAGTTCCGATCATCATACGTCACCGATATTAACCCATCAGCACGTCCTGCTCGGTATGCCGCCCGGTCCCAAGACCGGCAAGGACCGCGAAACCGACCTGATCATCGCTTTCTGACAAGCGCCGGTCCAACAGGCCGGCGAAGGCCTCTGCGCCCGCACTTTCGATGATGATGACGGAGGCGACGGCATAAGGTAACCGGCCGACCAATACCCATGCTCAGGCGGCCTTGGCTGTGGCCGACTGCTGAGATGACCAGTTCCACGGCAGCAGGTCGTCGAGCTTGG
>REEP01000038.1 GCA_007695045.1 Rhodospirillales bacterium
TCAGCGTCAGGACACACGGGTGGTCGTCGCGGACGGTGATGACCACCGCCGTCAGATCGACCTTCACGGGACTGGCTGATGCGTCAGGGATGAGAGTGCTCACGACCGGTCGAACAGAATGCCGCAATTTGTACAGCAGAGGATTTTCCGGATGAAGGGGTGCACGCCGGTGGCGCGGTTCGGGGCTGGAACGGGGCGATTTCACGGCGGCGACGCAGACTGTTGCCGAGAGGCAGTTGGATCACAGCCGGGGGCGCAGCAGCATCGGCCCGTAGACCAGAACGAACCCGCCGAAGCCCAGGATCCAACCGACGGCGGCCACGTCCAGCATCAAAGCGGGGGCGACACCGAGGCCGGCGGCGATCCGGGCAACGGCGGCGGCGATCACCGCGAGGTAGAGGACGACGGTGGCCGCCGAGGCATGAAGGGCGCGACCGGAGTGTCCCAGGCTGGCCCGGGTCATCACGGCCAGGGTCATCACGCCGATCCCGCCCACCGTCCAGGCGTGCAGAGCAGCACTGGTCGCCACCGCATGCGGCCACACCACAGCCGCAGCCACAAGGACGAAGCCGATGGGCACGAACAGGTACCCGACATGGAGAATGAACACCAAGGGTTCCGCCAGCGTTCGCTCACCGGCCCAACGCAGCAGACGCCAGCCCTGAAGTCCCCCCGCGACAAGGCACAAGGCGGCGGTGGGCAAGGCACCCGGCAAGGCAACCCAGATTGCCAGCGCTCCGCCACTCACCGCCAGAATCCAGAGGTCCTGGCGGTTGAAGGTGATCGGCAGCCGCCCGGGCGATCGCTTGGCCAGCCAGTTGCGGGTGAAGCTGGGCACGATGCGACCACCGATCAGCGCTATCAGGAACACGGCGCTGGCAACACCCATACGCGTACCGTAACCATTCCAGGCCGTACCGGTGACCGCCGCCTCCCAATGAAAAGCGGCATTGCCGACCGTCACCAGCACCGTGAGGGCCAGCACCTTCAGGTTGCGCCAGTTACGACCGACATAGATTTCGCGGCCAATCACGAGGCAGACCGCGGCCAGAAATACCCCATCCACAAGGGCCGTGGTGAGCGGATCGATATGAGCCGACACTGCGATCACCACCCGGCCGGCGAGCCAGCCCAGGGCCAGCACCGCAAGCGGGACACCGGTAACCGGCAGCCGGCCGGTCCAGTTGGGCACCGCCGTCAACAGGAAGCCGGCGACGATCGCGGGCAGAAAACCGTACAGCAGGGCGTGCACGTGCCAATCCAGCATGCCGAACGCCGTCGGTAGCGACACCACCCCCGACAGCGTGCCGACCCAGATGGCCATGGCCAGTGCGGCCCAGGCCGCACCCCCGAGAAAGAACGGCCGAAAGCCGTAACTCAGAACGGCGGGGCCCGTGTACTGCCGGACCTGCTCTGCCGATGTGCTCACGCCCGAAAACACCTCAAGATTGCTTGTCGTCCAGGCTGCGACCGGTCGTCGGTCACCGCTGCCGCCAAGGTCAAGGTCCCGCTGCGCTGTCAAGCATGGCCGGCGGGCCGTGACAGTGCCGCCTTGCGCCGGTCACGGCACGAAGCACCCCAAACCAAACTGCTCGTCGGCCCCAACGCACCCCGCTTGTCGACCATTGTAACCTGCGCGCTGTTCAACCGTCCCGAACGGCCTCGGCGGGCCAGTGCGAAGCGGATGGCGACGACCACTTCCAGGCGGGACTGAGCCATGTTGGCCGGCAGCGGCGCCAGTGACTGCCCCCGCTGGCTCAGCGCTTCGATCTCCCATTCCCGCCCGGGATGACCGGAGCTTTGCTGCAGCCGGTGCGTCAGGACCCGGCTCTGCCGGTCGGCGCCCTCCCCTACCCCACGACGTGGTAGCCGCCGTCGACGTAGATGGTGTCGCCGGTGATCTGCCTCGCATAATCGCTCGCCAGAAAGGCGGTGGCCATGCCGACGTCCTCGATCGAGACCAGCATGCGCCGGGGCGCGCGCGAGGCGGCTTTTTCCATCAATTCATCGAAACGGTCGATGCCCGAAGCGGCACGCGTCTGGATCGGACCCGGCGAGATCGAGTGCACGCGGATTCCCTTCGGCCCCAGCTCCACCGCCATGTAACGGGCCGAGGCTTCCAGAGCGGCCTTGACTGGCCCCATCACGTTGTAATTCTCCACCACCTTCTCGGCGCCATAGTAGCTCATGGTGAACAGGGCGCCGCCGTCCATCATCAACGGCTCCGCCAGCTTAGCCATGCGAATGAAGGAATGGCACGAGACCTCCATGGCCATCAGGAAGCCCTCGCGGGAGCAATCGGTCACCCGGCCGTGCAGGTCCTCGCGCGGTGCGAAAGCAATGGAATGCAGGGCGATGTCGAGCTTGCCCCACTTCTCCCCGATGGCATCGAACACGGCTTCCAACTGCCCTTCCTCGCGCACGTCGCAGGGAAGGTAGAGCGGCGCCTCAAGCCGTTCGGCCAGCGGCTGGGTATGCGGCTTGGTCTTCTCATTGAGGTAGGTCATCGCCACCTCTGCCCCCAGGGCGCGGAATGCAAGGGCGCAGCCGTAGGCGATGGACTGGTTGTTGGCGATGCCCATCACCAGCGCTTTCTTGCCGGAGAGAGCCCCTTCAGGGCCTTCCACCCGCTGCTTCAGGTCCTCGAAAAACTTCTCGGTTGGCGTCATGTCGCTCATGTCGCGGTCTCCGCTAGGCTGAGGACGTCCCTATGCCGGGGCAAGGGGCGGTCGACGCCGACTTCGGCCTACGCCGGCCACCATTGCTTCACGCTGTCGCCAGGAGGATGAACGTGCTGAATTCCAAACTGTCGGATGGATCGCCCCCTGAGGATCGACCGGCATTGTACGATGCTGGTGCGGATTGTCGACCTCAGTCAGCTGCATTCGGATCGCGCCAGCGCCGGGCCAGCCATGGTGTGACCATGCTCCTGAGTGTCCTGCTGGTAGGTGTCCTGTTTGCCGGCAGCGCTGCGGCTGACGTGCCATCCGAAGTGGCGCCGCTGCAGCCGGAGGCGACCACCGCCATCACCGAGCGCGCGTCGGTCACCGCCCAGAAGTTCATGGTGGCGAGTGCGCATTCGGCCGCGACCGAGGCCGGCTATGCAGTGCTGGCGGCCGGCGGTTCGGCGGCGGATGCGTTCGTGGCCGTCCAGGTCATGCTCAACCTTGTGGAGCCGCAGAGCTCCGGTCTCGGCGGCGGCGGGTTCCTCCTCTATTGGCATGCGGCTCTGGGGGAACTGACCAGCTTCGATGCGCGGGAACGGGCTCCACTTTCCGCAGACGAACGCTATTGGCTCGGCGCGGACGGGACGCCGATGGGTTTCTGGGAAGCGGCGGTCGGCGGCCGTTCGGTCGGCGTGCCGGGAACGCCGTTGCTGCTGGAGACGGTGCACGCCCGTTTCGGCCGCCTGCCCTGGGCGCAACTAATCGCCCCGGCGATCGCCACGGCCGAAGAGGGCTTCCCGGTGTCGCAGCGCCTTGCCGCGGCGATCGCGGAGGCGCGCGACCTGGACCGGTTTGCCGAAACCCGCGCCTACTTTTTCGAGCCCGACGGCAGCCCCCGGCACGCCGGCACGATCCTCCGCAATCCGGCTTTTGCGCGCAGCCTGCGGCTGTTCGCCGCCCACGGCGCGGCGCCCTTTTATACCGGAGCGATCGCCCGCGACATGGTCGCCGCGGTGCGCACCGACACCAATCCGGGTATCCTCACACTGGAAGACCTCGCCACTTACCGGGTGATCGAGCGGCCACCGGTGTGCATCGCCTACCGCGGCCATGACGTCTGCGGCATGGGGCCGCCGAGTTCAGGCGGGCTCACCGTCGCGCAGATTCTGGGCATGCTGGAAACGTTCGACCTGCCCAACCTCGGGCCCGGACTGGAGGCTCGGCATCTGTTCCTGGAAGCCTCCCGGCTGGCCTTCGCCGATCGCAACCTGTTCATGGCCGACAGCGATTTCATCGACATGCCGGAAGGACTGCTGAACCGGGAATACCTCGCCACCCGGGCGGGCCTGATCGGCCCAGACGCCGCAATGGGTATCGCGCCGCCGGGAACACCGCCCTGGAACGAGGCCGAGCCGCGGGCGCCGGACCAGCCACGCCCGGGCCGGGGCACCACCCACCTTGTGATCGTGGACTCTTATGGTGACGTGGTGTCGGCGACCAGTTCCATCGAAACGGGGTTCGGCTCGCGGCTGATGACCGGCGGCTTCCTGCTCAACAACCAGCTCACCGACTTCGCCCGGGAACCCGCCGTGGACGGCGTTCCGGTGGCGAATAGGGTGGAAGGCGGCAAGCGCCCGCGCTCGTCCATGGCGCCGACGGTTGTCTTGCGAGACGGTGCCCCCGTCCTGCTCACTGGTTCGCCCGGCGGCGCCAATATCATTCCGTATACCGCGGCCTCGATTATCGCCATCCTCGACTGGGAGATGGACCCGCAAAGCGCGATTGACCGGCCGCACGTGGTCAACCGCAACGGCCCGACGTTGATCGAGGAGGGACCGGAGGCGGCTGCCATCGCTGCCGACCTGGAGGCGCTCGGGCATGACGTGGCAATCCGGGACCTCAACTCCGGCCTGCACGTGATCCGGATCGGACCCTACGGCCTGACCGGGGCCGCCGACAAGCGCCGGGAGGGCATGGCGCTGGGCGATTGAGGCCCTGGCGCAAGTTCGAGCCAGGGGTTTGCCCGGCGCTCTTCGGCCCCCTCGCCCGCTTCGGCGGAGAGGGAGGGGCCCGGCGAGTCGGCAGGCGCGACGGGAGGGTGAGGGTTCCGGGAGAGGGCGACGTCTCCCCAAGGGGATTTGTTTTTCGCCCCTTGTCACTTGGCCGGAGCGCCACCGTGTAAGCTGCGAGGCGTGGTGGCGGCAGGATCGCGTGTTCTCTGGCTGACGTCACACAGACATGCGTTTTTGGAATTCCCCCATTCGAGGCAAGCGCTTGCTCCGATTGTGCGGCGCATCTAAACTGAAGGACGTTTAATGGCATCTGATTTGCGCGCTATCAGTTCCTTTGCATCGGAGCAAGCTGAGCGCCTGAAGCTGAAGGATACGAGCCATGAACACCGCCAGCACGGATACGACCGGCAAAAACGTTGACCGGGTCGACACATCGTCAAAAAGGACAAGGGTCGGCTTGGCAATACAGGGCGGGGGGTTTCCGGCCGGCGCGTTTGCCGCCGGCGTGATGAAGGGCTTGGTGGAACGAGGTGCGTTCAATGATGCCCGCTATGATATCTGTGCCTTTTCCGGCACATCGGCGGGCGCCCTTGTCGCCACTGTCTGTTGGGGACACCGGTTGAACGGCACCACCGACCAGATTTCCGCCGATCTGGAACGGCAATGGACCTACTTGACTTGGCCGGAGCATTTGGCTTGGCTGCTGGTCTGGACACCCGACATCGCCGACGGGTGGAAAGAGGTTGATGGCCTGCTCATGAAGATGGCGACTTGGCGCTGGATCGTCGAGCATATGCGCACGCCGTTCTTCCGCTGGGTCATGGGGCACTGGATCGCGGACACGATCCCCATCGAAGCCTTGAATGAGGCGTTGAACGACGCGTTGAAGGCCGCGCCACCGGCGAGCATACCCGGCTTGGCGCTCGGCGCGGCCGACGTGCTGAAGGGCGAGATCAAGGTCTTTCGGGAATGCGACCTCAGCCGTGAGGCCCTTCTGGCATCCGGGTCCCTCGACGATTGCAACGGCATGACGACGATCGTCACGCCGCCGCACGCGGGCACCTATCTCGATGGTGCCTGGGGCGACAATCCGCCGATCAACGAACTCCTGGACTACCGTCTCGACGAAATCTGGTTCATCCAGCACTTCCCGAAAACTGTCGAGACGTTGCCGCGGACACCTGCCGAGCGCGCAGCGCGCAAGGACCAGTTGTGGCAGAACTCGCTGGTCGAGCACGAAAGCGAATTCGTGGACTTCGTCAATGAATGGCGCAAAGAGATCAACGCCGCGATCCAAACCCAAGCGGCTCAAGCCCGGAGCGACTTCCTAGAATCCGACCCTGATCAAGACTTCAAAAACGTCTTCGAGACGTATACGAGAAAGAGGGTAAATTGCCCGACCACTTGGCGCGGCTGTTCGATCCGCAAAACGACTTTGAACCGAAGCAGTACAGAAAGGTCAAAATCAAAACCATAGCCATGGACGTCGAAAGACCGTCAGGGGCGACAATCGTCAATGCGCCTTGGGTCACGCGAAATTTCATGGACCGTGGCTATGAGAAAGCCTGCGCGTTCGTCGACCGTGACTATGGCAATCAGCCGGCGAAGCCGGCAGGTCTCCTGCCCGCACGGTGGGCCTCGACGCCAGGACCACTCAACGACTACCTGTACGGCAGGCATCCGGTGGGCAATGCCCTTGACCTCATTTGTGATTTTTGCCCCAACAGGGCGGTTCGCACGGCGCTGTACATGATGGCTCCGGGTGTCCGCCGGTTCACCGGGCCCATCGACCAGGCTGTTTGCTCGGTATGTCCCAGCATGATTGCCAGCCAGCTGGTCACCGGCAGAAAATTGAGAATTGTCGAGCGCTGGTGACAGTCCCGTCAATCCGTGCGGCGCCTCGACGCGCCGCGCGGAGCGGCCGACCCACTGAGGTGTCCAGGCGTAACTATGGCCCTTGGCGCTCGGCGGCGGCTGCCACCCTGGCCGCGCGGTGGCGCTGGCGATCGGCCATGTCGCTCTCTACCCGTGCGGCAATCACAGGACCGGCCCCCTCCGGCGTCCCGGCATCGAACGGCGGTTCCGGCTGGTACTCGATGGCGAGTTGGATCGCCTTGGCCACATCGTCCCCGGCGATCAGGGCGGCCAGGCGCAGGCCAAAATCGATCCCGGCGGTAACACCGCCGCCACTGACGATGTTGCCGTCGATAACGACCCGCTCTGCCACCGGTTCCGCCCCAAACGCCCGCAGCAGATCCCGGGACATCCAGTGGCAGGCGGCCCGCCGCCCGCTCAGCAGGCCGGCCGCGCCCAGCAACAGCGAGCCGGTGCAAACCGACGTCACCCACCGCGCCCGCGCCGCCGTCGCCCTGACGAATGCCAGCACATCACCATCGTCGAGAAGGTCATCGACCCCCGGCCCGCCCGGCACGCAGAGCACATCGAGCGGCGGACAGTCCCGAAAACCGGCGTCGGCGACGAGGCCGAGACCGCAGGCCGCGGTGACCGGGCCCGCCTGCTTCCACACCACATGCGCCCGGCAGCCGGGAACGCGGCTCAGCACCGCCAGCGGGCCAACAAGGTCCAGCGCCATCACGCCCGGGAACACCAGGAATCCGGCATGAAGCGGCGCAGCATCGGTCGTCATCGGTCACGCCTCCCCCGGGGCCGCACGTCCCCTGACACACGCGCGCCTGTTATCCTGTTGTCATGCCGCGATCGTGTCACTTGCCCATCATACCCATTCGTTCCACACTGAGGCGAGAGCCTCAGGGAGGATCGTTGATGGCCAGGATCGTCTCCGTATTGATGCTCGCGCTTATGCTGGCGGTCGTGTCGGGCTGGCCCGGGTTTTCCGGGGTCCACGCGGCGGATCCGTCCGCGCTGATCGTCAATTGCCACGATCCCGAACGCGGCATCGTCCAGAAGACGCGGCGCGATCGCTGCCAGGGGCGCGTCGTCTCCGCCGAGGAGGCCGCCCGTATCGAGGCCGACCGGCGCGATTACGTCCGCCGTGCGGTGACGGACCGAACCGCCCCGGTGGCGCCGGGCAAACGTCTGCGCGGTATCGGCACCGGCTTCTTCGTGAGCCGGGACGGCATGATCCTGACCAACCAGCACGTCATCGGCAATTGCGACGTGGTATCGGTATCGCCGGCCACGGGCGAGACGGCGGCCGCCGATGTCGTCGCCTCGAACCCCGGTAGCGACCTCGCCCTGCTGCGGGTGGACCTGAAACCGGATGCCGTCGCCCGGTTCACCAGCAGCCGTCGCCTGAGCGGCCCGGTCGCCCTGGTGGGCTATCCCGACCAGGGCATTCCGCCGATCCGTCCGCTGCTGACCGATGGGCAGGCGGCCGGCATCGAACGGCTGTCGTCGACATTGAGCGTCCTTCGGATCCGTGCCGATGTCCGCCGTGGCAACAGCGGCGGACCTCTGCTGGACCAGCACGGCAACGTGGTCGGTGTGGTGTTCGCCTCCATCAACACGCCCGGCGTCTATCGGCGGACCGGGGAGATCGTGCGTAACGTCGGCTTCGCCATTCCGAGCGACCTCGCCATGACCTTCCTGCGCACCCATAACGTGGCGTACGACACGGGCCGCGCCGCCGCCGCGACGGCGTCTGCAGACGGGGCCGAGATGCTGTCCCGGGCCCGCCCGTTCGTGGCCCGGATCGGCTGCTGGCGCTAGCCCCTCCGGCCCGCTCCGGTTCGCTCGCCATCCCGCTTGTGTTCCGCTGCGGGATCCGGCTTGATCATCTCCGGAAGCCTTAACTGAGGCGAAAACATCGCGCCGTGCTCGCCCTCGAGCCGACGCCAACGAAGGATCGGGAGGATTCTGAACATGCGAAGCGTCCTGTGGCTTGGCCTGCTCTGTGCAGGCCTTGGTCTGGCGGCGTGCGGGGGCGAAGTGCCGGCGGCCGATACGCCCTACGACGATGTGCGGGCGGCCGTTGCCGGGGGAAGCCTCGGTGACTACCGCGGCCAGACGGTGCGCTGGACCGGCACGGTGGCGGAAGCGCGGCGCCAGTTCGGCGATGACTACATCGAGGAAGGCGTGCTTCTCGTCGACATGGACGACGCAGCGGAGGACGACGGCGCCCCGGACCTGATTATGACCACGCCGGCCGCGGCGGTGGACGACCTGGAGGTCGGGAACCCGGTCACCTTCATTGCCGTCATCCGCGAGACCCAGCGTCATCCCGGCTCCGGCGGCACCCTTCTCCGCATGGAACTGAAGGAACTGGTTACGGAGTAGCGCGGCCGCGCCGGTGGGCCCCGACCCCGGTTGCCGGTTCAACGCCCCGGGCCTAACTCAGACGTGCGCCGCTGGACCTTTGATGCCAAGCCGAAGGAGGGTTCCCGATGCAGTACCTGCATACCATGGTGCGGATCAGCGACGTGGACGAGAGCCTGGATTTCTACTGCAACAAGCTGGGCCTCCACGAAATCCGCCGCACCGACAGCGAGAAGGGGCGGTTCACCCTGATTTTCCTGGCAGCCCCGGACGATGAAGGACGGGCCCGGACGGAGCAGGCGCCCATGCTGGAACTCACCTTCAACTGGGACCCCGAAACCTACTCAGGTGGGCGCAATTTCGGCCACCTCGCCTTCCGTGTGGAGGACATCTACGCCACCTGCCAGCGTCTCCAGGATGGTGGCGTCACCATCAACCGGCCGCCGCGGGATGGCCGCATGGCATTCGTGCGCTCACCCGACGGCATCTCCATCGAGCTGCTGCAAAGCGGCGAGGCACTGCCAGCCCGCGAGCCGTGGGCCAGCATGGAGAATAGTGGCAATTGGTGAGCGCCGGCCGGGGCACGGTGCGCGAAAACCGCCTGCTCAAAACGATATCAGCAAAGGGGGAGATCGATGAAGTACACGCTGGACGGTATCGGCGTGGAGACCGAGGGCGAAGACTACTGGATCGCGCCCACCGCCGTAGTGATCGGCCGGGTGGTGCTGAAGCGCAACGCCAGCGTCTGGTGGCATGCCGTCATTCGTGGCGATAATGAGCCCATCGTCATCGGCGAGAATTCCAACATTCAGGATAACTGTGTGCTGCACACCGATCCCGGCTGCCCCCTTACCATCGGCGCCGATGTCACGGTGGGCCACCTTGCCATGCTGCATGGCTGCACCATCGGCGATGGCAGCCTGATCGGCATCGGCAGCGTCATCCTCAACGGCGCGCGGATCGGGCGCAACTGCATCGTCGGGGCCAAGGCAGTGATCCCGGAAGGACGGGAGATCCCGGACGGCTCCGTCGTCCTGGGCGCGCCCGGCAAGGTGGTCAAGACGGTCACGCCGGAGCAGGCCGAACGCTCGGCCGAGGCTGCCCGGCATTACGTGCACAACTGGCAGCGGTTCCGGGCCGGCCTCGAACCGCAATCATAGAACCAACGCAAAAAAGTTTTTGGCAGCGCGGAAACACAATGCTCTCCCGATTGTTACCATGATGCCGACGCGCCGGATGCACCTGAAATTGCGTCGGTCGTTGGGAAGGAGGAGGCATTCATGGAACCTGTCGGGCTCATACTGTTCTTGATTATCGGACTGGTCGCCGGCTGGATCGCGGGCAGATTGATGCGGGGCGGCGGCTTCGGCCTGCTCGGAAACATGGTCGTCGGTGTGATCGGCGCTTTCATCGGTGGATTCCTGTTCAACCTTGCCGGGATCGCGGCCGGCGGGTTAATCGGCTCCCTGGTCACCGCCACCGTGGGCGCCATCGTGCTTCTGTTCGTGGTGGGCCTACTCAAACGGGCGTGACGACAGCCCCGGCCGGGGCTGTCGACGGCGTGCGCAGGCGGGTTGGAGTGAGGTCGTCATTCTGCCATTCTCATGCGAATGAGCCGCGCTGGCGTTTCGCACGGAATGGGAGAGGATGATGGATCAAGAGCGCACCAGCCGAACCGAATCCGATAGCATGGGCGAGATCGCGGTCCCTGCCGACCGCTACTGGGGTGCCCAGACCCAGCGCTCCCTGGAGAACTTCAGGATCGGCATCGAACGCATGCCGGAGGCGCTGATCCGGGCGCTCGGCGTGCAAAAAAAGGCCGCTGCCCTGGCCAACATCACCCTCGGCGAACTGGATGAGACGGTGGGCCAGGCGATCGTCCGCGCCGCCGACGAGGTCATCGGCGGCACTCTTGCCGATCACTTTCCCCTGGTGGTGTGGCAGACCGGCTCTGGCACCCAGACCAACATGAACGCGAATGAGGTGATCGCCAACCGCGCCATTGAACTCCTGGGCGGGACCATCGGCAGCAAGGTTCCGGTGCACCCCAACGACCACGTCAACCGGGGCCAGTCCTCCAACGACACCTTCCCGACCGCCATGCACATTGCCGCCGCGGAGGAGATCAACAATCGTCTCCTGCCGGCACTCCGCGCGTTGCATGTGGCCCTCGGCGCCAAGGCCGACGAGTTCACGGACATCGTCAAGATCGGCCGCACCCACACCCAGGACGCGACACCGCTCACTCTGGGGCAGGAGTTTTCCGGCTACGCCCAGCAACTGGCCAACGGCATCATCCGCGTGCAGGGCGTCCTGCCACGGGTGCTGCAACTGGCCCAGGGGGGCACCGCCGTCGGTACCGGGCTTAACGCCCGCAAGGGCTTTGCGGAGGCCTTCGCCGCCGAGGTCGCCCGTATCACCGGGATGCCGTTCGTCCCTGCCGAGAACATGTTCGAAGCCTTGGCGGCCCACGATGCCATGGTGGAGGCCTCGGGCGCGCTCAACGTCGTCGCCGTTTCCCTCAACAAGATCGCCAACGACATCCGCTTCCTGGCCTCGGGTCCGCGCAGCGGACTGGGCGAACTGACCCTGCCGGCCAACGAGCCCGGATCCTCGATCATGCCGGGCAAGGTCAACCCCACCCAGTGCGAGGCGCTCACACAGGTCTGCGCCCAGGTCATGGGCAATCACGTGACCATCACCATTGCCGGCGCCCAGGGGCATTTCGAACTCAACGTCTTCAAGCCGGTCATCATCAACGCCTTGCTGCAGTCGGTGCGGCTGCTGGCCGACGCCGCCGACAGCTTCACCAGCAACTGCGTCGCCGGGATCGACGCCAACCGGGAGCGCATCGCCGACTTGGTCGAGCAGTCGCTGATGTTGGTGACCGCGCTCAATCCGCACATCGGCTACGACAACGCCGCCCGGATCGCCAAGAAGGCGCATACCGAGGGCACTACCCTGAAGGATGCGGCGGTCGCGCTGGGGCTGCTCAGCGCAGATCAGTTCGATCAGTGGGTGCGGCCGGAAGACATGCTGGGGCCGCGCTGACGCAACCGCCCTGCCCTCGTCAACAACGCCCGGAGCCCCCATGGCCGAACCAAAGGTCGTCACCGCCTGCGTCCTGATCATCGGCGACGAGATCCTGTCGGGACGCACCCAGGACGCCAACCTCGCGTTCCTCGCCCAGGCGTTGGCCAGGGTCGGCATCCGGGTGATCGAAGCCCGGGTCATCCCCGACCGCGAGGACGCCATCGTCGCGGCCGTCCACGCCGGCACTGCGCAGGCGGATTACGTCTTCACCACGGGCGGCATCGGACCCACCCACGATGATATCACCGCCGCCGCCGTCGCCCGCGCGTTCGGCGTGCCGCTGTGCCGGAATCCCGAGGCGCTGCGTCGGTTGCAGCGACAGTACAGCGCGGCCGAGCTCAACCCGGCCCGCCTGCGTATGGCCGACGTGCCATTGGGGGCCGAGCTGATCGACAACCCCGTGAGCCAGGCGCCGGGATTCCGCATTGGCAACGTATTCGTGCTGCCGGGCGTGCCTCGGATCCTGCAGGCGATGGTCGGCGGGTTGCTCGGGCGTCTCAAGGGTGGCCCGCCGCTGCTGACCCGCACGGTGACCGCGTTCACCACCGAGGGCAGCATCGCCGACGGCTTGGCCGATGTGCAGGCCCGACACCACGACGTGAGCATCGGCAGCTATCCGTTCGTTCGTGACAATCGCCTGGGGACGGCGCTGGTCGCGCGCAGTACGGACGCCACCGAACTCGAACGCGCTGTGCGTGCCATCGCCGGATTGCTCGACACCCTCGGTGTGGAACCGGTGATCGAACCGTGACGGGACAGTTGCCTCCGGCGCTCGCTTCGCCCAAGTCCTGTCAGGTCAGTTGTGGCCAGCTTTGGCCTGTTTCGGAAGGGCGCGCCCGTGTTACCGGTGCATCGTCACGCCATCGTGTTCCTGGTGAAACACTTGGCCGCGGGCGCGGCGGGCGGCCTGCTGTTCGGCGCCCTGGTGCTGTACTACGACATCGCCGGGCTCGGCACCTTGATCAGCACGTCGCGGCACGGGGTCCTGGCCGCGATCATGCTGTTCTTCGGCCTGTTCGTCACGTTCGGCAGCGTCGGCATGGGGGTCGGCATCATGAGCCTGGGCGAGGAACGGGATTCCGATCCGCTGCCGCGCCGGAGCGACCGCGACCAGGCCTCCTGAACCGGCGGCGGGGGTTCGCCCGGCCGTTCGGCGTCTCACCCGAGGGGCATAATCGGCCGCAACACAGGACAACGAAGGGGAACCCCGGCACGTGCTGAATTCGGGCCAGAGTGAGATCACCGAGGCGGAACGGCTCGACCGGCTCCGCCTGATCCGGACCGAGCATGTGGGTCCGCACACCTTCCGCCGGCTGATGGAACGCTTCGGCTCGGCCACGGAAGCCCTGGCCGCCCTGCCCGATCTCGCCCGCCGCGGCGGACTGCCGCGGGCACTGACGCCGTGGCCCCTGGCCGAGGCGGAACGGGAACTGGCGGCGCTGACAAGGCTGGGAGCGCGGCTGATCGCCATGGGGGAAGCCGGTTATCCGCCGCTGCTGGCCCATGTGGACGATGCGCCGCCACTGCTGGCAGTGCTGGGCGATCCGGCGGTCCTGGCACGACCCATCGTCGCCGTTGTCGGCACGCGCAACGCGTCGGTCAACGGCCGCGGCATGGCCGGCCGTCTGGCCGCGGAAATCGGTGAAGCCGGTGCGGTGATCATCTCCGGCCTCGCCCGCGGGATCGACACCGCCGCCCACCGAGCCGCCCTGCCCACGGGGACGGTCGCGGCCGTCGCCGGCGGCGTCGACGTGATCTATCCGGCGGAGAATCGTGAGTTGTTCGGCGCCATTGTCGATAGCGGCGGCGCCGTCATCTCCGAAATGCCGCCGGGCACACAGCCTCAGGCGCGGCATTTTCCGCGGCGCAATCGGATAATCTCCGGCTGCGCCCTGGGCGTGGTCGTGGTCGAAGCCGCGTTGCGGTCGGGATCGATGATCACCGCGCGGCTGGCGCTGGAACAGGGACGGGAGGTGTTCGCGGTGCCGGGTTCGCCGCTGGATCCCCGCGCCCGCGGTGCCAATGACCTGATCCGACAGGGTGCCGTGCTGACGGAATCGGCCGCGGACGTGATCCGCGCTCTGCCGGCACAAGCCTGGAGCACGCCGGCGCCCCGGGTCCAGGCGCCGGAGCCGGGGCGCGGAGAGCCCGCGAGCACCGAGCGGGTGGACCTGGCTGCACCGGCCGACGCCGGTGCCGCAGTCCGCGCGGCCATCGCCGAGGCTCTGTCGCCGACGCCGGCCACGGTTGACGAGATCATCCGTAGCTGCCAATTGTCGCCTGCCGTCGTCACGACGGTGTTGCTCGAATGGGAACTGGCGGGCCGGCTGGAACGGCACGCCGGCAACCGGGTTTCCCTGATCGGCTGAAGCCGATCCTTCCTGCCAGTATCCGGACGGAGTTGCATGGACGTCGTCGTCGTCGAATCGCCCGCCAAGGCCAAAACGATCAACAAGTACCTCGGTCAGAATTACCGGGTGATCGCCAGCTATGGCCATGTCCGCGACCTGCCCGCCAAAGACGGATCGGTACAGCCGGACAATGACTTCGCCATGGACTGGGAAGTCGATCCGAAGGCACGCAAGCACATCGAGGAAATCGCGTCGGCTTTGAAGGGCGCCGACCGGCTGTTCCTTGCCACCGACCCCGACCGGGAAGGCGAAGCAATCTCGTGGCACGTCGCGCGGGTGTTGGAAAGTCGGAAAGCGCTCAAGGACGTCGACATCAAGCGGGTGGTGTTCAACGAGATCACCCGGGACGCCATCCTGGCCGCCTTCGCCCGCCCGCGCGACCTGGACCAGGAGCTGGTGGAAGCGTACCTGGCGCGCCGGGCGCTGGACTACCTCGTGGGCTTCACCCTGTCGCCGGTCCTGTGGCGGAAGCTCCCCGGCAGCCGGTCGGCCGGCCGGGTACAGTCCGTGGCACTGCGCCTGATCTGCGAGCGCGAAACCGAGATCGAAGACTTTCGCCCGCGCGAGTACTGGACCGTCAAGGGAGTGTTCCGGACCCCGGATCAGAGCCAGGTCACCGCCACCCTCACCCACCTGGATGGCAAGAAGCTCGACAAGTTCGATCTGCCCGACGAGGCTGCGGCCAAGGCGGCGGTGGCCGCGGTGGAACAACGCACCTTTGCGGTAGCCAAGGTCGAGCGCAAGCAAACCCGCCGCAACCCGGCACCGCCGTTCATCACCTCCACGTTGCAGCAGGAAGCCTCCCGCAAGCTGGGATTCAGCGCGACCCGCACCATGCAGCTCGCCCAGCGCCTGTACGAAGGGATCAGCGTCGGCGGCGAGACGGTAGGCCTGATCACCTACATGCGGACCGATGGCGTGCAAATGGCACCGGACGCGATCGGCGCCTGCCGGGCCCTGATCGAACGCGACTTTGGGGCAAGTTACCTGCCGAAATCGGCCCGCGTATACAAATCGAAGGTCAAGAATGCGCAGGAAGCGCACGAAGCCATCCGGCCGACGGACGTGGGACGACGCCCGGCGGACATCGCACCGTTTCTGGATGCCGACCAGGCCAAGCTCTATTCCCTGATCTGGAAGCGGACGGTGGCGAGCCAGATGGAATCTGCGCTGATCGACCAAGTGGCGGTAGACATCGCCTCGCCGGACCGGCAGGTGGTGCTGCGCGCCACCGGCTCCAGCATCGCCTTCGACGGTTTTTTCAAGGTCTACCGCGAGGGGCGCGACGACATCGCCGAGAGGGGTGCGGAGAAGGACGAAGAGGGCGAGGGTGAGATGCTGCCCCAGCTCAAGGTGGACGAGGACCTGGAGCGCGTCAGGGTGGATGCCGAACAGCATTTCACTCAGCCGCCGCCCCGCTTCACCGAGGCGAGCCTGGTCAAGCGCCTGGAGGAACTGGGGATCGGCCGACCCTCCACCTACGCGTCCATCATCAGCGTGCTGCAGGACCGCAAGTACGTGCGCCTGGAGAACAAACGGTTCTTTCCCGAAGATCGCGGACGGCTGGTCACCGCCTTCCTCACCAGCTTCTTCGAGCGCTACGTCGCCTATACCTTCACCGCCGAGATGGAGGCCAGGCTCGACGATATCTCCGGCGGCCGGATCGACTGGAAGTCGGTGCTGCGGAACTTCTGGCAGGATTTCAGCGAAGCCGTGGAAGAAACCCGCGGCCTTGCCATCAAGGATGTGCTGGAAGCGCTGAACGAGCGCCTGGGCCCGCACTTCTTCCCCGATACCGCCGAGGGCGACCCGCGCGCCTGCCCGGCCTGCCACGAGGGTCGGCTCAGCCTGAAGGTCGGCAAGTTCGGCGCGTTCATCGGCTGTTCCAACTATCCCGAGTGCCGCTACACCCGTCCGCTGGTGCCAATGAACCGGGATGAAGGTGAAGCGGTCAAAGCCGGAGAAAGCGGCCCCAAGCTGCTGGGCACCGACCCCGAATCGGGGCTCGCGGTCACCTTGCGCAAGGGCCCCTACGGATATTATGTCCAGCTCGGCGAAGCGGAGGGCGAGGGCAAACGCAAGACCAAGCCCAAGCGTGTCTCCATTGAACGCGGCAGCGACCCCGATGAGATCGACCTCGACCGAGCCCTCAAACTGCTGTCACTGCCAAGAACCTTGGGCCCCCATCCGGAAACCGGGGAGACGATCACAGCCGGCATCGGGCGCTACGGTCCGTTCATCAACATGGGAGACATCTGGGTGTCGCTGAAGGGCGACGACGACGTGCTCAGCATCGGGCTGAACCGGGCCGTGACCCTGATCGGCGAGGCCATGGGCAAGAAGCCGCCGGGGCGCGTGCTCGGCCAACATCCTGCCGACGGCAAGCCAGTGGCATTGCGGCACGGCCGCTTCGGCCCGTACGTCGCCCACGGCACGACCCGGGCCACGCTGCCCAAGGGGATCGAGGCCGACGGCCTGACCCTGGATCGGGCCATCGAGATCGTGGCCGCGAAGGAGGCGCGGGCCGGGAACGGGAGTGCCCGCGGCAAGACATCCGCATCGAAGAAGACCGCCTCAAAGACCGCGTCTGCCGGCGAAACTTCGCCCCCGGCAGCGGACCCCAGCAAAAGCGCCCGCAGCACCTCGAAGAGCGCCACCAAAGGCACCACAAAGAGCGCCGGCAAGGCCACCGGCAAAGGCAAGTCGTCGCGCACCGGCTCCGCGTCCGGTGCGACCGGCAGCAGCAAATCCGAGTCCCGAGCGTCCGCACGCCGTGCCACGAGACGCTGACCGGTTGCCAACGTCATGAACCCGGGCGGGAACCGCAAATCCGCTGCGTTCCCGAGCCGGGACGCTTTGCTCGATTTCATCCGTGAGAGCGACAAGCGGGTCAGCAAGCGGGAGATCGCGCGCGCATTCAACCTGGATGCCGACCAGAAGGTCGAACTCAAGCGTGTGCTCAAGGAGCTCGAGGCCGAAGGCGAGATTGGTCGCGGCGGCAAACGCCGCTACGAAAAGCCGATGACGCTGCCCCGGGTCGCGGTGATCGAGATTGCCGGCACCGACACCGACGGCGAGTTGTTGGCGAAACCTCAGACATGGACCTACGACGTACCGCCGCCGACGATCTACGTTGCGCCGGAACGGCGCGGACCCGCGGCACTGGGACCTGGTGAGCGGGTTCTGGCCCGCCTCACCCAGGTCGGACCGGCGTCCTATGAGGCGCGCATCATCCGCCGGCTGCAGGCGGCCCCGCCGCGGGCGCTCGGCATCTACCGCGAGGTGGACGGGCAAGGCCGCATCAAGTCCATCGACAAGCGCGAGAAGATGGAGTTCCTGGTGCCCCGCGGCGAGGACATGGGGGCGGCCCCGGGGGAACTGGTATGGGCAGAGGTCCGCCGGGGCCGGGCGCTCGGACCCAAACAGGCCCGCGTCGTGGAGCGGCTGGGTGACGTCAAGGGGCCCCGTTCAATCAGCCTGATCACCATTCACGATCACGACATCCCGACCAAGTTCTCGGCCGAAGCGTGGCAACATGCCGAAGACGCGGCGGCAGCGCCGCTGGACGGTCGCGACGACCTGCGCCGCGTGCCGCTGGTCACCATCGATGGGGCGGATGCCCGGGACTTCGATGACGCGGTGTGGGCCGCACCCGACGACGCCCCCGACAATGCTGGCGGCTGGCACCTCATCGTCGCCATTGCCGACGTCGCCTGGTACGTGCGGCCCGGCGACCCGCTGGACAGCAACGCCTTCGAACGCGGCAACTCCGTCTACTTCCCCGACCGCGTGGTGCCGATGCTGCCGCCGGCCCTGTCCAACGGCTGGTGCTCGCTGGTTCCGGACGAAGATCGGCCGTGCCTCGCCGCGCACCTGTGGATCGATCGGGACGGTGCCCTGGTCCGCCACCGCTTCGTGCGCGCGGTGATGCGCTCGGCCGCCCGACTCACCTACACGCAGGTGCAGACGGCGCAGGACGGCAACCCCGATGAGCATACTGCTGCCCTGGCCGAACCGGTGATCGGGCCTTTGTTCGGCGCGTACCAGGCATTGGCCAAGGCCCGCCGGCAGCGCGGTGTGCTGGAACTGGACCTGCCGGAACGCCAAGTCGTGCTGGCCGAGGATGGTGGCGTGGCCGCGATCCGAAAGCGCTCCCGTTTCGACAGCCACAAGCTGATCGAGGAGTTCATGATCGCGGCCAACGTGGCCGCGGCGGAGACGCTGGAAGCGGCCAGAATGCCCTGCATGTATCGGGTGCACGATCAGCCTTCGGAAGCCAAGCTGGAAGCGCTGCGGGCATTCCTGGACAGCATCGGACTGAAGCTGGCGCGCGGCCAGGTGATCCGGGCGACGCAGTTCAATCGCGTGCTGGAGCGGGCGGCGGATACGCCGTATGCACACCTGGTCCACGAGGTGGTCCTGCGCAGCCAGGCGCAGGCCGCCTACTCGCCCGAAAATATCGGTCACTTCGGGCTCGCGCTCAGGCGCTACTGCCACTTCACCTCGCCGATCCGCCGTTATGCCGACCTTCTGGTGCACCGGGCGCTGATCGCGGGCCTGCGTCTCGGCGAAGGCGGCCTGCCCAAGGAGCCGGGCGACTTCGAGAAGCTGGGCGAACACATCTCCGCAACCGAACGCCGTGCCGCGACGGCCGAACGGGATGCGGTGGACCGCTTCACCGCGCATTATCTCGCCGCCAAAGTCGGGGCCACCTTCTCCGGGCGCATCAACGGGGTCACCCGGTTCGGCCTGTTCATCACCCTGGATGAAAGCGGTGGTGATGGTCTGGTGCCGATCCGCAGCCTGCCGGACGATTACTACGTACACGATGAGACCCGCCACAGCTTGGTGGGGCGTGCCACCGGGCTCACCTTCCGCCTGGGCGATCCGGTCGAGGTGCGGCTGGTGGAAGCCGACCCGATCACCGGCGGCTTGATCCTTCAACTCATGCACGGTGGCGACATCGGCCCTCGCAAACCCCACCTATCGAAGGGCACCAGTCGGCGGCGCCAACGCTCCTGAGCACGCACCCCTTTGGGGTCGTGCCGTTGCAGAATCGACGGTGACGCCGGCCCTCAAATGCGGGATCATCCGGTTATGCTTGGTCGTGCGCACGCTGTCCTGGTCCTGTTCGCACTGGTTACGGTCGGCTGTAGCGCCATCGGCGACAGAGGAGAAGACTCCGCTCGGGGCCTCAGCGGCGGCGATCCCGTCGCCGCCGTGCTGCGCGCCGCCTATACGACCATCAGCGATCGCTACGTCGATCCGATCGACCCCGCCGCCCTGGTGCTGTCGGGCTTGAACGGCCTTTCGGCGATTGATCCGGCCGTCCATGTGGTCGCGCACGGAGCGGCCATCGAGATCGAGATCAATGGGACCGTGGCCGCGCGCATGGCGATGCCCGAGCCGGACGACGTTCGCGGCTGGTCGGACCTGAGTGCGACCTCAATCGCGGTCGTGCGTGAAGCCTCACCCTTGGTGGCGACCACTCCCCAGGACCGGATCCTGGACGTGGTGCTGGCGCAGTCCATCGCGTCGCTGGATCGCTTCTCCCGGTATGCAACGGCGAACGAAGCCGTTGGGCACAGAGCCAGACGCCAGGGCTACGGTGGGGTCGGGATCCGCTTCCGCCAGGACGGCGGCCATGTGGTCGTGACCGACGTCATGGACGACTCGCCGGCGGCGCGTGCCGACGTTCGCGTCGGTGACCGGATAACCCATATTGATGGCGCCGATCTGAACGGTGAGACGGCGCACCGGGTGGCGCTGCGGTTGCGCGGTCCGGTGGGCAGCCGCCTGCGGTTGACGATGGCGCGCGACGGACTGTCGACGGTCTTGCAGTTCGAACTGGAGCGCATGCACCTGATCACCCCGACGGTTCGCCTGCGCGACGACGACGGCATTCTTTACGTGGCAGTTTCCGGGTTCAATCAGGATACCGCCCGCAGCCTCGCCCTGGCGCTCGGCAGCGGCCTTGCCGATTACAGCCGCGGCGTGGTGTTGGACCTGCGCGGCAATCCGGGCGGGCTGCTGCATCAGTCCATTCTGGTCGCCGACCTGTTCCTGGCCGGCGGTCGTATTGTCATGACCCAGGGTCGCCATCCGGACAGCCGGCAACTCTACTTGGCCGATGATCATGACGCCGTGGCCGGGGCGCCCATGGTGGTGGTGCTGGACGGCGGCTCCGCCTCGGCGGCAGAGATCGTGGCGGCGGCGCTGAAGGACCGCGGCCGAGCCGTCGTCCTCGGCACGTCCTCATACGGAAAAGGCACCGTCCAGACCGTGGCTCCGCTTCCCAACGACGGTGAACTGGTGCTCACGTGGTCGCGGCTCATCTCGCCCTCGGGGCGGATCATAGGAACCGACGGCGTCATCCCGACTTTGTGCACATCGGGTATCGAAAAACCGTCCCGAGGGGATCCGCAACAGGTTCTGAGAAACGCGACGCGCCGACCGCCCATCCCGGCCGAAGCCTCTCCGCGGGACTGCCCGGCGGAGCATCATGCGAAGGATACCGATCTGCGTGTCGCCCGCGCCGTCCTGGCCGATCCCGGCCTGTACCGCCGTTTCGTGGTACCGGTGGCCGGCGCTGCCGCCGTGGCGGAGATGACGCTGCCTGTCGAGAGGCCCGTCGGCACGCCTTGACAGGGCCCTGCGCACAGCTATGTTCGGGGTTCCGGCGCGCGCGCTGCCTTCAAAGCATCAAGGACACTGAGCCATGGCCAAGGCCAAACAGAATACCATTCTTATCCGATTGGTGAGCAGTGCCGGCACCGGCTACTTCTACGTGGCCAAAAAGAATCCGCGAACGGCCACCAACAAGCTTGAGTTTCGCAAGTACGATCCGGTGGTGCGCAAGCACGTCGCCTTCAAGGAAGCCAAGATCAAGTAGAGGCCCAGCCGAGGGCTCCGCCAGCACATCCGCTGCGTGATCGTCACGCCCGTCAGCCACGCATCTCCTGAACCATTTCCTCGAGCTCGTTGACGTCCCGCACAAGCAGTGCACTCTTGGTCCGCTCGACAACCCCGGCCCGGGCCAAGTCGTTCAGCACGCGGGCGACCGTCTCACGCGTGGTGCTGACCCGGCTCGCGATCTCCGAGTGGCGCGGGATCGGGCTGATTCTGGCGACACGCTCATCCGCCATGCTGGTGCGGGCCTGGCGCAGCAGTTCCGCTTGAACACGGTTCTGCGCCGCCAGCGTGCTCAAATCCATGATCCGATCGTCCGCAGCGCGGATGATGCGGGCGAGCCGCTCCATGACGTGCAGGGCCACCTTCGGATGCCTGGCCAGGATATCCATAAAAACCTCGTGGGGAAGCTGGGCGATCGCCGTTTCCTCCACGGCAATCACCGCGGCGGAACGCGGCCGGCCATCGATTGCAGACAATTCGCCGAAGTAGGCGCCGGGCAGGATGTCGTCAAAGGCGATCTCCCGCCCGGAGAGCGAGTAATTGACGACTCTGGCCTTGCCGCTGGTCAGGAAAAAGACATCCCGCGACCGGCTGTCCCGATCGATGATCTGCTCCTGCGCCCGGAACCGCTTGCGGACACAGGCGCGCTCGATCTCAGCCAATGCGCTGGCGCCAAGGTCGGCGAACAGATCGAACCGAGACAAGACGCTGCTCGTGGCCGCTTCGCCGGTGCTGGCGCTTTCCGTGGCGCCGTGCTGTGACGATCCGGAACCTTCCATGGCCCGAGTCCCTGTATCCGATGCCCCCCCTCGACGGCGGCGTCCAACAATTTGTGACAATGTACCCCGAAAAGGGCTTTTTTACGACTGTCCTGTGGCCGGACCGTCCTGCGGTCAGCGAAGAATCACCGTCTTCCGTCCATTAATCAAAACCCTGTGCTCCACATGCAGGCGTACCGCCCGGGCCAGGACGATGCTTTCGATGTCGCGGCCCACTGCGGCCAGGGCGTCGGGGCCGTAGGTATGGTCCACCCGCTCCACCGCCTGTTCGATGATCGGCCCCTCATCCAGTTCGGGTGTCACGTAGTGGGCGGTGGCGCCGATCAGTTTCACCCCACGCTCGTGCGCCTGGTGATAGGGCCGGGCGCCGCGGAAGCCGGGCAGGAACGAGTGATGGATGTTGATGCAGCGGCCCTTGAGCCGCTCGCAGGTGGGCGCTGACAGGATCTGCATGTATCGGGCCAGCACGACGAGATCGATGTTAAGGTCCGCCACCAGGCGCAGCAGCGCCGCTTCCTGGTCGGCACGGCTCTCGGGTGTCACCGGCAGATGGTGGAACGGCACGGCGTGCCATTCCGCCAGCGGCGCCAGGACGGGATGGTTGGAGACCACGGCCGCCACGTCGATGGCCAGTTCCCCGGTGCGATAGCGGTACAACAGATCGTTCAGGCAATGCTCTGCCTTGCCCACCATGATCAGGACCCGCTCCCGCCGGTGCGCCTCGTGCAACCCCCACACCATCTCGAAGCGCTCGGCGATCCGGGAGAAGGCATGGGCAAAGTTGTCGATTGGGGGGGTGGAAGCGCCCGGCGCGAACACCGTCCGCATAAAGAAGCGGCAGGTCGCGGCATCGCCGAAATGGGTCGATTCCGTAATGAAAGCTTCACGGTCGGCGAGAAAGCCGGCCACGGCGGCGACAATTCCCACGGCATCGGGACAAGAGATGGTGAGAATATAAAGCGGCTGACTATTGTGCGGATTGGACATGCATGTTCCCCCCGGGCGGCATGGTCGTGCCATCAGGCCAACAGCGCCGTGCCGGCGCGCCGGGCATCGCCGGCACCGGACAACTGCCCGTCGGACCCGCGGCACGCCACATGCACGCCGCCGAAAAACAAGTTTGGCGCAGGCCAGCGGTCGATTTCCCAAGTGGGCTTCGCACGCGCAAGCGAAGCCACGGCCTCGTCCGGAAAACCCGGCTCGAGGCTGAGGCGGTTCTCCTCCAGATGCAGGCGCGGGCTTGCCACCGCCCGTTCCGCCGGCATCCCGAACACCAGCAGATTGAGCGCCACCTGCAAAATCGCGCTCCTGAGCCGGTTCGAACCACCGGATCCCAGCGCCATCGTGGTTCCGTCATCGGCCAGAACCAGGGTCGGCGCCATCATCGAGCTCATCCGCGTATTGGTGGGCCAGCTGCCGAGTCCATGAGGATTGATGTCCTCTTCTCCCAACATGTTGTTGAGGATGATGCCAGTCCCCGGCACGACGTATCCCGACCCCTCGCCGTTGCTCAAGGACAGGCTGGCCACATTGCCCGCACTGTCGACCACGCTGATGTGGGTGGTGCCCCGCAAGGCGGGCGGCTGGCCCAGAACCTGCTGCCGATAGCGGGCCAGCAATGCGGGATCAAGCAGGGTGCCGGCAACCGAACCGGCGTCCAAAGCATGCAACCGGCTCTCGACCCGGGCGCGCTGGGTCAGCGCCAGTGCCCGGACCAGCCGTTCCAGCATCGGCGGCGTGCCGAAGCCCAGCCGACCCAGCTCCGCATCCCGCAGCAGCTCGAGCGCGAATGCGATCAGGATGCCGCCGGCGGATGGCGGGGGGTTCAACATGAGACGGCGGTCGAAGGCGGCACGCTCCAGGGGCCGTCGCCGGATCCCCTGGTATGCCGCGAAGTCGGCCCGGGTCAGATGGCCGCCGCCGGCTTGGCAATCCTCGGCAATGGTACGGGCGATTTCGCCGCGGTAGAACAAATCGTCCCCTTCGATCGCCAGGATCTCCAAGGTGTCCGCCAGTTCCGGCAGACGGAGCCGGTCGCCTTCCCGGAGCGGCATGCCGGGCGCTTGCGGGCGGGTGTAGTGCCTCCGGATTCCATCGCGGCTGTCGAGCATGGCGCGGAGCACACCGAAGACGTAGGCCTGCATGGCATCGATGGTGACCCCGTCCCGGGCCAACGTTGCGGCGGGCTCGACCACCCGGCGGAGCGGCATGAAGCCAAGGTCGCGATGGATCTCGAACAGGCCCCGGATTGCGCCCGGCGTTGCAACCGAGCCGAGACCGATGTGGAACTGCTGGGTCGTCGGCCCGAAATCGGCGTCGATCGCGAAGAAGTCTTCGGCTCCATCTTGCCGGCGGTGCAGGGGCGTCTGCACGAAAAAGTCATAGGCCACAGTCCGCCCCTGAAGGCGACCGGTCACCGGTCGTGCCAACAGAAAACCGCCGCCTCCTAGCGACGCCAGCATCGGCTCGGCAACGGTGGCCGCACACATCGCCGCCAGCGCCGCATCGAAGGCATTGCCGCCGTCGGCCAGCACGGCTCGGGCAGCCCGTGCGGTTTCCGCATGGCCGCACGCCACCACACCATTGCTGGCCATCATGCCGTCTTCCTTCAGAAAAGCCTCGAGAATGCCGGCTAACGGCTGCCCGGCCGGAAGTCAATTGCCGTGGGTGGTGCTCCCGACGAAATCTCGCCCGACGCCTTCGCCATCGCCATGCCGTTGTGCGACGCTTTTCTTAACAGCGTCGACTGGCCCCGCTGCAACACTACCAAGGCAGCCGTCAATGCGGGCCTTCCCGTGATCGGCGTCGACGGCTGGGGTGCGCGCGGCCGGCCTACCACGATCAGGCATGCATCGTTGCCCTCGAAGCCTTCCTCGCGGAGGCCGCTGAGGGCTCACTCCGCCGGTGATTCGGCGGCCGCGGCCTGTTCCCGGGTGCGCTGGCGTTCGATCAGGCGGACGGCATAGATTGACACCTCGTAGAGCAGGATGGTGGGAATGGCGAGGCCGATCTGGCTGATGACGTCGGGCGGGGTCAGGATCGCTGCGGCCACGAACGCCAGCACGATGGCGTAGCGGCGCTGCCGGCGCATGCCGTCCGAACTGATCATGCCGACCCGGGCGAGCAGCGTGCTGGCCACCGGCAGCAGGAAGCACAGTCCGAACGCGAAGATCAGGCGCATCACCAGGGTGAGGTACTCGCCCACCTTGGCCTCCAGCTGGATCGGCAGGGCGCCTGAGTCCGGTCCCGACTCGAAACTCAGAAAAAACTCCCAAGCCACCGGAAAGATCACATAGTAGGCGAAGGCACCACCGATGAAAAAGAGGACCGGGGTGGCGATCAGGAATGGCAAAAAAGCGCGCTTTTCTTGCCGGTACAGACCCGGAGCAACAAACAGCCAGATTTGGATAGCGATCACGGGAAACCCGAGAAATATGGCGGTAAAGAATGCCACCTTGACGTAAGTGAAGAACGCTTCGGTCAAGGCGGTGTAGATCATCCGGCGCTCACCCCCGGCCTCGGCCGTGATGTCGGCGAGCGGCCGAACCAGAAAAGCATAGATATCGTCAGCGATGAAGTAACAGCCGACGAACAGCACCAGAATGGCGATCAGGCTGTAGAGCAGGCGCTGGCGCAACTCCACCAAATGGTCGAGCAGCGGCATTTTGGTGTCGGAGAGATCGGACTCGGCCACGATGTCGCGCCGCTCCTCAGCCCTGGCGGCCGCTGTGATCGGCCGCGCGGTCCTCCGCCGGCGCCGACTCTTCCGGGCGTGCCCCGCGTTCGGGATCAACCGCACCGCGTGCCGCTTCGTCCACAGCCGCGCTTTCGGCCTTCGAAACGGCAGGTTCAGGCGCCCGACGTGGCGGGCGCAAGTCCTCTCCCTTGCCGGCGAGCCGGTCCTGAATTTTGCGATTGAACTCGCGCGGGTCGAAGTCCTCGGTGAGTTCCCCGGACGGATCGATCGTCTTTTTCAGGGCCTCGCCATAATCGAGCGATCCTGCCTTGCCCACCTGCTTGCGCAGGTCGTCCAACTCCGCCTCCCGCACCATCTCGTCGAAGCCGCTCTGGAATTCGCGGGCCAAGCCGCGCGCCTTGCGCACGACCACCGACACGGCGCGCAAGGCCTTGGGCAGATCCTTGGGTCCGATGACGATGAGGGCCAGGATGGTGATGACGAACAGTTCGGGCCAGCCGAGGTCGAGCATGGGAGCGCCGCGGGGCGACGGGTCAGGATTTGGCCGCCTGATCCCGCTCCCGAACCGTGGTGTCGAGGTTCTGGTCGGCGCCGGCACGCAGCGCCTTGGGCTCGTCGGCAGCGGCTGCGTTGTCGGCCGACGCGCCCTCCTCCTCCCGCATGCTCTTCCTGAACGACTTCAGACCCTTGCCGACATCGCCCATGATCTGGGAGATCTTGCCCTTGCCGCCGAACAGAATGAGCACGACCACCAGAACGATGAGCCAGTGCCAGAAGCTGAAGGTACCCATCAACAGGTTCTCATAGACGGTTGAAACAATCCCGATGAGGCGATCATGGCAGAAAGCCCGCAAGGCCGCAATGCAAGCCCGGGCGGCGGCCGGTCACGGCGATCCCTGGTCCAGACAGCCATCCTCGTCCCCTTCCCGGCCCTCGCCATACACCTGAATCGCGGGACGCGCATCCAGGAGCCCTGCCGCCTTGAGGTCGTCCACGCCGGGGAGTTCGTCAAGCCCGGCGAGACCGAAATGGTCCAGGAAGGCCGTGGTGGTCGCCCAGGTAACCGGCCGGCCGGGCACCGCCCGCCGCCCCTTGGGCCGGATCCAGCCGAGATCGAACAACGTGTCGAGCGTGCCGCGGCTGAGATGGACGCCGCGAATGGTCTCGATCTCGGCGCGGGTCACCGGTTGATGGTAGGCGATGATGGCGAGGGTCTCCAGCGCGGCGCGGGAGAGCCGCCGCTGCACCTGCTTCTCTTCGGTCATCAACGCCGCCAAGTCGGAGGCCGTGCGAAACGCAACGGCATCGCCGATCCGTACCAGGTTGACCCCGCGGTCGCGATATGCGGCTTCCAGGTCCGACACCACGGCCGCCACGTCGGCACCTTCCGGCAGCCGCTGTGACAGGGCTTTCAGGCTCACGGGTTCCGCCGAGGCGAACAGGATGGCCTCGGCCAGCCGGCAATGCAGCGGGTCCACCGGGCTCAACCGGCGTCGCCGGCGGCGGGCGGGGCCGGCGCCAGGTGGATCGGCCCGAACGGCCTCGACTGAGAGAGCCGGAGCCTCCCGTCGCGAACCAGTTCAAGGCTTGCCGCGAACGTGGCCGCCAGGGTGGCGCGAGCCTTGAGCCGCCCTTGCTGCAGGCCTTCGACCGTGCCGGGCGGCAGGAACGCGCGCAGTTCCGCCCATCCGGGTGTGGCGCCCAACAACCGCTCAAGGCGTTCGAGTGCGGCCGCGACGGTGTCCAGGTCCGAAGGCGCGATGCGCAACTGCTGCGGCGTTTGGCGGACTAGATGGGCTGCGTACGCCCGCATCAGGTCGCTCAGCTCGGCACGGACCACCGCCACCGTGGTGGTCGCCACCGCTTCGGGCGCCCCCCGCGCGAACACCTCCCGCCCGAGCCGGGGCCGTGCCGCCAAGCGATCGGCCACGGCGCGCAGCGCCTCCAGCCGCTGCAACTGAAACGCGAGGGCGGAGGCCAGGGTCTCGCCCGAGGGCTCGTCCGGCGCGGGCGGCTCCGGCAATAGCAGGCGTGACTTCAGAAACGCCAACCACGCCGCCATCACCAAGTACTCGGCGGCCAGATCCAGACTGGCGCGCCGCGCCTCGCCCACAAAAGCGAGATACTGGTCGGCCAGGGCCAGGATTGAGACCTGCTTGAGGTCCACCTTCTGCTGACGGGCCAGCGCCAGCAGAAGGTCGAGCGGCCCCTCGAAGCCTTCCACGTCAACGACGAAGGCCGCGCCTGTCTCCGCCGGCAGCGGGGCCGGTGTCGCGCCGGACGTGCTCACTGGACCCCCACCAAAGCCAGGATCACCGTGCTGATCTCCCGAGCCGGGAGCAGCACCAAGGTACCGAACACGTTCAAGTCGACGCCGGCCTGCGCTCCCACGAACGGCAGCAGAAAGATCCCGCCGATGATGATGGCGAATCCGTAGGGTTCCAGTCGCGCCAACGGCAGTGCCAGCGCGCGCGGCAGCAAACCCACGGCGACCCGTCCGCCGTCCAGGGGCGGCACCGGCAGCATGTTGAACACCGCGAGCAGCACGTTGATCCAGACCATGTTATAGAGGTTGAAGATCAGCCATTGGCCGAACATCTCCGGCGCCAACGTCGCCAGCGGGATTGCCGAGGCGGCCGCCACAGCGAGGATCAGGTTGGTTCCCGGGCCGGCCAGGGCGACCCACACCATGTCCCGGCGAGGATGGCGCAGGCGGGAGAAATTCACCGGCACCGGCTTGGCATAGCCGAACATCATCCGCCCGCCGGACAGCAGAAGCAGCAGCGCGGGCAGAAGGATCGTGCCGAAGCCGTCGATATGCCGGAAGGGGTTGAATGTGACCCGGCCCTGGCGGAAGGCGGTGTCATCGCCCAGGCGATGGGCCACCCAGCCGTGCGCCGCCTCATGGAAGGTGATGGCCACCAGAACGGGAATCGCCCATACCGATACCTGGAACAGGATTTCACTGAGCATTGTTGTTCGTTTCCATCGTTTCAATCGGCACCGCCGCCGATACGCCGGGCGCCGTTGGCATGCGGCTCAACAGGACATCGAGGCGAGCCAGGGCCGTATCCCGATCGAACGGACGCTGAGAGTGCCGCATGGAAGGCAGCAGGGCCGCGGCCCGGTCCAGGCGCTGCTGCGACCGGCGAATCAGCGGCAGGCAGCCGGTCGCGGCCGCTTCCATCTCCGCCAGGACGCCGTCGCAGTGCAGAACGAGATCGCAGCCGGCGGCCAGGGCCGCGCCGACCCGTTCCGCCATCGGCCCGCCCAAGGCCCCCATGCACACATCGTCGGAAATCAAAACGCCATCGAACCCGATGGCCCGGCGAATCACGCCGTCGATCACCGAAGGGGATGTGGTGGCGGGGGCCGATGGATCAAGCGCCGCATACACCACGTGCGCCGTCATCGCCCACGGCATCGCGGCCAGCGCCCGGAACGGCACCCAATCCATCCGCTCCAGGTCGTCACGGCTCGCCGCCACCACGGGCAGGCCGGCATGGCTGTCGACGGTGGCACGGCCATGCCCCGGGATGTGCTTGATCACCGGCAGCACGCGGCCGGCCAGCAACCCCTCGCACCAAGCCCGGCCCAACAGCGCGGCCCGCTCCGGGGTATCGCCGGCAGCGCGATCGCCGATCACCGCGTGCGCACCCGGTTGCGGCACATCCAGCACCGGCGCGCAATCCACGCTGATGCCCAGGGCGGCCAAGTCGTCCGCCAGTAACCGGGCATTGAGCCATGCCGCCTCCATCCCGGCCGCCGCATCCACCCGCGCCAGCTCGGCAAAACGCAGAGCCGGCGGCGAGGCGCGCCAGTTCGGCGGGCGCAGGCGGGCGACCCGCCCGCCTTCCTGATCGATCAGAACCGGCGCGTCCGGCCGCCGCACGCTGCTGCGCAGGGCCTGCACCAGGGCCCGCACCTGGTCGGGCTCGACACAGTTGCGGGCGAACAGAATGAATCCGAAGGGATTCGCATCGGCGAAGAACCGCCGTTCATCGGCGGTGAGTTCCGGCCCGCTGCAGCCGAACACGATCGCCCGCGGCGGCCCTGCCGACATCTCAGCCGCCGCTCACGACCATGCAGCCGACGTTGCGCTCGGCCAGGGCCGCACACAGGCGGCGTGCTTGTTGGGCATCGCGCAGAGGGCCCGCCCTGAGCCGATAGAAAACACCGCGATCGGCCACCTCGGCCGAGGAATAATCGGGCGAAAGCGGACCCAGAAGGTCACCATGGCGGCGGCTGAGACGGCGCCACTCCGCTTCCGCGTCGGCACGGCTGCGCACGGAAGCCAGTTGCACCCGATACGACCCGCCCGCTGACGGCATCAGCAACGCCTGTGCCGCCTCGGCTTCCGGCGACAACTGCTCGGGCTCCGCAAGAGCGGTATCCGCCGGCGGGGGCGCAGGCGGCGCATCGATGCCGCGCTCCGGATCGCCTGCCGCCGGCTCCGTGCCGTCCTCCAGGGCATCCCATGGGACCGACAACCCTTCGCCGAACGGGTCGGCACCCGCCTCCGTTTCGGGTGACGCCTCGGGGCCGGCGCCGGGAGCCGGCGGCTCGGCAGGAACAGGCGGCGGCAACGGCTCCTCCGGTTCCGGCAGCAACCGTTCCACCGGCACTTCGTCCACGTGGTCGCCAAGCCGGCGATAGACCAGCTTGTCGCGGTGGGCCACCACCATGCCGCCCGGATCTTCGGGGCGGACCTTCAAAGGTGCCTCATCGGCCCGGATCACGGGCACCTCGGTGTCCCGGATCGAGGCGTCGTCGCTGCCGGAGCCGAGCCACAGCGCAAGGATGAGGGCAGCACCCCCCGCCATCGCCAGAGCCATCCAGCGCAGCCTGAGCCGGAACAGGCCGCCGCGCTGCGGTTCACTCGATTCAACGGAACGATCCTCGGTGCCGGGATGCAGCGCCATCACCGCAGCTCCGCCACCGGCCGAACGCCGAACACCCCGAGACCCGAGGCCACCACCAGTTGCACACCCCGCACCAGAGCCAAGCGCGCCTGGCTCAGCGGGACGTCACTCACGGTGATGAAACGAAGCTGGGTCTCATCCTTGCCCCGCGTCCACAGCAGATGAAAGGCCGAGGCAAGGTCCTGCAGGTAGAAGGCGATCCGGTGCGGCTCGTGCGCGATGGCCGCATGCTCGACCAGCCGGGGCCATTGCGCGATCCACTTGATCACCGCCAGCTCCCCGGCATCGGTCAATCGACCGAGATCGGCCTCGGCAAGGGCGGCGGCGTCCACCACCGTGTCGCCCAGTTCGGCCGCGGCATGGCGCAGCACCGAGCAGCAGCGGGCATGGGCGTACTGGACATAGAACACCGGGTTGTCCTTGGTCTGCTCCACCACCTTGGCGAAATCGAAGTCCAGTTGCGCGTCGTTCTTGCGGGTCAGCATCATGAACCGGAACACGTCGCGGCCGACCCGGTCCACCACCTCGTCCAGGGTGACGAAGGTGCCGGCTCGCTTGGACATCTTCACCGGCTGCCCTCGGTCCAGCAGATTGACCATCTGGCACAGTTTGACATCAAGGTCGCCGGCACCGCCGGTGATCGCCTTGACGGCCGCCTGCATCCGCTTGACGTAGCCACCGTGATCGGCGCCCCAGACATCGATCATGCTGGCGAAGCCGCGGCGAAACTTGTCGCCATGATACGCAATGTCGGACGCGAAGTAGGTCCAGGCACCGTCGGATTTTTGCAGCGGCCGGTCGATATCGTCGCCGAACGCGGTGGCCCGGAACAGGGTTTGCGGACGCGGCTCCCAGTCATCCGGCAGCTTACCCTTGGGCGGCTCCAGCACGCCCGTATAGATGTGGCCGGCCTGCCGCAGCGCATCGATCACGTCGGTGACGTCGCCGCGCTCCACCAGGGCGCGTTCCGATGCGATCACGTCGAAGTGGATGCCAAGGCGGGCCAGAGACGCCAGGATGCCGTCCAGCATCGTTGCCACCCCGCGCTCCCGGAACACCGGCAGCCACGCCGCCTCGGGGGCGTCCACCCAGCGCGCACCGTCGTCCGCCCGGATGGCGTCGGCCACTTCCTGAAGGTAGGCACCGGCATACTGGATCTCCCCGGCCTCCCGCGCCCGGTCGAAATCCGCCTGGGAGCGCGCACCCATGGCCACCAGGTAGCGGAAGTGGATGGAACGGGCCATCTGGTCCACCTGACCGCCGGCGTCGTTGACGTAGTATTCCCGCGTGACCCGGAATCCGGCCTTGGCCAAAAGCGACGCCAGTGCATCTCCCACCACCGCGCCGCGGCCGTGGCCCACGTGCAGCGGACCTGTGGGGTTGGCGGAGACGAACTCCACGTTGACCGGCTCGCCGGCGCCGAGAGTCGAATCGCCGTAAGCGGTGCCGGCGGCCAGCACGTCGCGAAGCCGGGCGAACCAGAAGCCGGGTGAGAGGCTCAGGTTGATGAAACCCGGCCCCGCCACCGCCACGCGCTCCACGCCCTCCATCGCGGCCAAATGGCCGGACAGCGCTTCGGCGAGTTCCCGCGGCTTCCGCCCCGCCGGGCGCGCCAGGATCATGGCCGCATTGGTCGTCACGTCGCCGTGCCCGGGATCGCGCGGCGGCTCCACACTGATGGCACTGGCATCCAGGCCTTCCGGCAGCCCCCCTTCCCGGGTCAGAGCGACCACCGCCGCCGCCACCGCGCCTTCGAAGTGTCGGAACAGGTTCATGAGCTTCTCGACTGCACGTCCAGCAGCCTGCGGTGTTCGTCCAAGGCAAACCGGTCGGTCATGCCGGCAACGTAGTCGGCAACGGTGCGGGCCGTGATGGTGCTACCCGCGGTGGCGGCCGGACGCTGCCAGTCGGTGGGCAGACACCCCGGTTCGGTCAGCAGGAGGGCAAACAGCTCCCGCACTGCTCGTCTCGCCTTGCTGGTCATGCGGTTGAGCTTGTAGTGCCGGTACATGTGTTCAAACAGGAAATTTTTCAGGGCCCGGTCATGCGCCTGCATCGCCTCGGAAAACGCCACCACCGGTGCGCTGGCAGCCCGAATGTCGTCTGGATTCCGAGGTTTGAGGTCGGCGATCCGGCGCCGGCTCTCGGCCAGCAGGTCATCCACCATGTGGGTGATCAGGCGGCGCACCGCCTCGTAGATCAGCCGCGACGGTGCCAGATTCGGGTACCGGCGGCGGATTGCCGCGAAGACCGGTCCCACCAGCGGCACGTCGCCCAGGTCATCGACGGTGAACAGGCCGGCACGAAGGCCGTCGTCGATGTCATGGTTGTTGTAGGCGATATCATCGGACAGCGCCGCAACCTGCGCCTCGGCAGAGGCGAACCCGTCCAGGGCCAGGTCGTGTTCCGCCACATACTCGGCGATGGCATAGGGCAACGGCGCCCGGCCGGCCCCCGACAGGGGGCCATTATGCTTGACCAGTCCTTCCAGCGTCTCCCAGGTGAGATTGAGGCCGTCGAACTCGGCATACCGCTGTTCCAGCCGGGTCACCACTTTGAGGCTCTGGGCGTTGTGGTCGAACCCGCCGAACGGCGCCATGCACTCCCGAAGCGCATCTTCGCCGGCGTGGCCGAACGGCGGGTGGCCGAGGTCGTGGGCCAGCGCCAGCGCTTCCGCGAGATCCTCGTCCAGACCGAGACAGCGACAGATGGAGCGGGCGATCTGCGAGACCTCGAGGCTGTGCGTGAGGCGGGTGCGAAAAAAATCGCCCTCGTGATTGACGAACACCTGGGTTTTGTATTCCAGCCGACGGAACGCGGCGGAATGGATGATGCGGTCGCGGTCCCGCTGGAAGCAGGTCCGCGTGGCGCTTTCGGGTTCGGGATGCAGCCGCCCCCGGCTGTCCCGCGGCCGGCAGGCCCACGGCGCCAGGGAGCCTCTGTCGGTCATGGGCGGACCGTAGCCGGGGGCGCGTTGCGGCGCAACCGGCGCGGGGCGGGATCTGTTGCCCTTTCGCGGAACCATTGACGTCGCTACATTTGGCTCTAGACCCCTTTGTGCCACGGAGGTTGAGTGCCATGCCCGACGGGATCGAACCGTCCACCCAGGACGCAGCGCCGGCGGTCGCGATCAGCGAGTCCGCAGTGCGCCGGATCGCCGCGTTGCGCGCGGACGAAGGTGACGCGGACCTTATGCTTCGGGTCTCGGTCTCCGGCGGCGGCTGCTCCGGTTTCCAGTACGGCTTTTCGCTGGACGATCAGCGCAACGAGGATGACCACCTATTCGAACGCGACGGTGTGGTTGTGGTCATCGACGACGTATCGCTGGGCCTGCTGGCAGGGGCCGAGATCGATTTCATCGAGGACCTGATGGGATCGTACTTCGCGGTGCGCAATCCCAACGCCGCATCCACGTGCGGCTGCGGCACGTCGTTCTCGGTCTGAGCCGGCCTTCGATTCGCCCCGCTTCGGCATGTCGAAGATCGCGACCTGGAACGTGAACTCGATCAAGGCGCGTTTGCCGGCCCTCACCCGCTGGCTGAAGGCCGCCGAACCGGATGTGGTTCTGCTTCAGGAAACCAAGGTCCAGGATGAGGCATTTCCCGCCGAGGCAATCGAGGACCTGGGTTACAACATCGCCAGCAAGGGCCAGCGCAGCTACAACGGCGTTGCCATCCTGGCCAAAAGCCCCATCGACGTGCTGCTGACCGCCCTGCCGGGCGATCCTGATGATGACCAGGCACGGTACCTGGAGGGGTTCGTGGGCGGGATCCGGGTCGCCACGATCTATCTGCCCAACGGCAACCCGATCGAGTCCGAAAAGTTCTCCTACAAACTTGCCTGGCTGGACCGGCTGCGCCAGCACGTGGAAGACGCACTGGGGTGCGAGGACGCGTTCGTCCTTGGCGGCGACTATAATGTCATTCCCGACGACCGGGACGTCTGGGACCCGGAGATGTTCCGCGACGACGCCCTCGCCCGGCCGGAGAGCCGGGCGGGTTTCCGACGTCTGCTGCACCTTGGGCTGACCGATGCGCTTCGCGCCGTGCACGGCGAGACACCCGGCTACACCTACTGGGACTATCAGGGACGTGCCTTCGCCGCCGACCATGGCCTTCGCATCGACCACCTGCTGCTGACGCCGCAGGTGGCCGACCGACTGAAAGATGCCGGCGTGGACCGCACCCCGCGCGGCTGGGACAAACCTTCAGACCACGCCCCGGTGTGGTGCACCCTCGATAACGGCACCACGGCTCAGGGCGTGTAGGCCCGCAGGAACGCCGCGACGACCGAGCGAATGTGCGCCTCCGCCGCGGCTTCGTCGTCCGCGATGGCGACCCCCAGCAGCCGGCGGACGTCGTCATGGGCCCGGGCCATGCCAAGGAAAGCCTCGGCAGCGGCCTCGGGGTCATCGATCCGAAGGTCTCCGACGGCGCTCCGCTCTGTCAGCCAGGCCGCCAGATTGGCTACCGCCCGAGCCGGCCCCAGCCGATAGAACATCGCCCCCAGTTCAGGAAAACGCGGGCTTTCGGCTATGACGGCGCGATAGACCGACATGATCGCGTCATCCCGGCACATCTCCTGCACCCGCCTGGCCATCCCGGTGAGGACCTGCTCCGGCGATCCGCCCTCCACCCGATACCCGGTCAACGGTTCCAGCAAACGGTCGCACAGATCGGTGATGATCGCCGCGAACAGGGCGTCCTTGCTGCCGAAGTGGTTGTAAATGGTGACCTTGGAGACGCCGGCGACCTGGGCGATGCGGTCCATGCTGGCCTCGCCGAAGCCGACCTCGAGAAACACGCGGGTGGCGGCCTCCACGATCTGCCGACGCTTGCCGCTGTCGCGGCCGGGCGTCGGCGCCGCGTCCATGGACGAAGGCGCTTCCATGCCGGCGATGGCGTCCTCCTTGTGGCCCGCGGCGGATCCCAAGGCCATCCTGGTCCGGTCCCTTGAACTCATCCGAACCAAATACTATACCGTATAGTTCAGATAAGGGAGGCGCCGGGACGCTGTCAATGCCATCTCAACCCGGCAGGCAGCGTTGATCGTCAAAACGGGCGGGCGCGTAAGAGGGGCGTAAGGTGCTGGGAGGCGCCATGCGCCAGCATCGAGCCTGATACCAACAACGCCGGGATGACGCGAATGTCGCGAAGCCTGATAGTGCAGATCGTGGGCGCCGTGCTGCTGCTGACAGCTGCCGGGACCGCTTGGTTCCTGGGCACCCAGGGTGATGGGGAGGGGGCCGCAGGCGGTCCAGGCGGCTTTGGCAATGCGCCGGCACCGGTCATCGTGGCGGAGGCGCGCAGTGATACGGTGGTGGAACGCATCGAAGCCGTGGGCACGGCGCGGGCCCGGGAAACGGTCGAGGTGGTGGCCGAACTCGATGCCCGGGTGGTCGGCATCGGCTTCGAGGAAGGCCAGCGGGTCACCGCGGGCACCGTGCTGGTCGAGTTGAAGGACTCCCGGGAGCAAGCGTTGCTGCGGGAAGCCATGGCGCGTCGGGACGACGCCGAGGCGCAACTGAAACGGGCGCGGCAACTGCTGCAGTCGCGCAACGTCTCGCAGGCGCGGGTGGACGAGCTTCGGTCGGAATTCGACGCCGCGGCGGCCCGCGTTGCGATCATCGAAAGCGAGATACGCGATCTGCAGATCCGGGCACCATTCGACGGCATCGTCGGACTGCGCGATGTCAGCCCTGGCGCCTACGTGTCGGCCGGCCGGCGCATTACGACCCTGGACGACATCGACGTGATCCGTATCGAGTTCTCGGTCCCGGAACGGTTCTACGGCCGACTTCGGCCGGGGCTCACGGTGACCTCGCGCACCGCTGCGTTCCCCGATCGCGCCTTCACGGGCACCGTCAGTCGCATCGATTCCCGCATCGATCCGGCCACCCGTAGCGTCCGGGTGCAGGCCGAATTCCCGAACGAGGATGGGCGCTTGAGATCCGGCATGTTCATGGCCGTGCAGGTCGATCTCGAAGAGCGGGATACGGTCATCCTGGCCGAAGAGGCCATTGTCTCCCAAGGAGAGCGGCATTTCGTGTTCGTGGTCGAGGATGGCCATGCCCATCGCCGGGAAGTGGTTCTAGGCCTGCGGCGAGCCGGCGAGGTGGAGGTGCGGACAGGGGTGTTGGCGGGGCAGCGCATCGTCACCGAAGGAGTCGACCGGGTGCGCGACGGCGGGCCGGTGCGAACGCTCACGGCCGATCGCAGTGACGCGCCGCAGGGCTCTGCGCCCGGCGCGGGCGCGAGCTAGACATCCCATGACGATGCCGCGGGCGATAGGAGATGACCGATGATTCTCTCCGACATCTCGATCAAGCGGCCGGTTCTGGCCACGGTGGTGAGTCTGCTGATCGTGGTGCTGGGTATCGGCTCGCTCCTGGGCTTGGCGGTGCGGGAGTATCCCAACATCGATCCGCCGGTCGTCTCCGTCACAACCACTTACACCGGGGCCGCACCGGAGATTGTGGACACCGAAGTGACCGAGGTGATCGAAAGCGCCATCAGCGCCGTCGACGGGGTCCGCTATATGACGTCGGAAAGCCGCGACGGCCGCGGCGAGACGACGGTGGAGTTCATCCTCAGCCGGGATGTGGACAACGCCGCCAACGACGTTCGCGATGCCATCGGTCGTATCCAGAGCCGCCTGCCGGAGGAAGCCGATGCCCCCGTCGTGCGCAAGGCCGACGCCGACGCCCGCCCGATGATGTGGCTGCCCCTGACCAGCAACCGGATGTCGCCGCAGGAAATGACCGACTTCGCCGAGCGCTTCCTCGTCGACCGGCTTTCGGTGCTGGAAGGGGTCGCGCGCATCCGGATCGGCGGCGAACGCCGGTTCGCCATGCGCATCTGGCTGGATCGCGAGGCCATGGCTGCCCGCGACGTCACCGCCGAAGACGTGGAAGCGGCGCTCAGGCGCGGCAATGTGGAGCTTCCCGCCGGCCGGCTCGAGAGCGTCACCCGCGAACTCACCGTCCGTACCGACAGCCGCCTCCGGGAACCGGAAGAGTTCCAGCGCCTGCTGATCCGTCGCGACGGCATCTACAAGGTTCTGCTGGGCGACGTCGCCCGGGTTGAGCGGGGGGTCGAAGACAAGCGCTCCATTCTGCGGGCCGACGGGCAGGAAGCCATTGGTCTCGGCATCATCCGCCAGTCCCAGGCCAACATCATCGCCGTTTCCGACTTGGTGCGGGCCGAGGTGGCTGCGATCGCCGAAAGCCTTCCCGAAGGCCTGGAGATCGCGGTCAACTACGATGAGGCAGTGTTCGTCCGGGAAGCCGTCAAGGAGGTGGTGCGGGCACTCGGCATCGCGGTGGGGCTGGTGATCCTGGTGATCTTCGTCTTCCTGCGGACCGTGCGTGCAACCCTGGTCCCGGCCTTCACCATCCCCGTTTCAATCATCGGCGCATTCACGGTGATGGCGGCCATGGGCTTCTCCATCAACGTGCTGACACTGTTGGCCTTGATCCTGGCGGTGGGCCTCGTCGTCGATGACGCCATCGTGATGGTGGAAAACGTACAGCGGCGCATCGACGAGGGCGAACCGCCCTTGCTGGCCGCCTATAACGGGGCCCGCCAAGTGGCGTTCGCAATCATTGCGACGACGCTCGCCCTGATCGCGGTATTCGTTCCCATCTCGTTCATGCAGGGCAATGTCGGTCGCCTGTTCACGGAATTCGGCTTCGTATTGGCCGCTGCCGTCGCCTTCTCCAGCGTGGTGGCGCTGACATTGGCGCCGATGCTGTGCTCCAAATGGCTGAAGCCCCTCCGTTCAGGCAGCCCTCTGCTGAACATGACCGAACGGTGGTTCCATGGCCTCGCCGCCGGCTACCGCTGGCTGCTGGAACGTGCGCTGAAGGCGCCGATCGTGGTGCTGACCGGGGCGCTGATCGCAGCCGGGACTTCGTTCCAGCTGTTTCAGATGTTGCCCCAGGAACTGGCACCGACGGAAGACCGCGGCGTGTTCATCGTGCCGAGCCGGGCGCCCGAGGGCACCACCCCGGAGCACACGTTCCGCGGCGTGGAAGACGTGGAAGCGGTGCTCCGGCCGTTCCGGGACGAAACCGGCGATGTGGAGCGGATCTTCTCCATCGTCGGCTGGGGCGGCGTCGGCAACCGCGGCTTTACCATCGTGCGCCTGAAAGACTGGAGCGAGCGCGACCGCCGCCAGCAGGATATCGTCGATGAGGTGTTTCCGGGCCTTCAGCAGATTCCCGGCGTGCGCGCCTTCGCCATCAACCCGCCCGGTCTCGGCCAGAGCGCCTTCCGTCAGCCGGTTCAGTTCGTGATCGGAGCGCCTGACTACGACAGTGTCCGCACCTACCGGGACCGCATCCTGGAACGCGCGGGCGAGAACCCCGGCCTCGTCAACCTGGATTCCGACTATCAGGAAACCCGGCCGCAGTTGCTGGTGCGGATCGATCGGGCTCGGGCGGCCGACCTCGGCATCTCGGTCGATCAGATCGCCCGGACCCTGCAGACCATGATCGCGTCGCGGGAGGTGGGTACCTACATCGACCGCGGCCGGGAATACGACGTGGTCGTGCAGGCCCGCCCGGAGGACCGGATCAGCCCCAGCAATCTGGAAAACATCTTCATCCGCAGCGGCAGCGGCATCCTGATCCCGCTGACCAGCCTGGTGACCACGGAAGAGGTGGGCTCGCCGCCGCGGCTGAGCCGGGTCGACCGTCTGCCGTCGGTGACCATCACCGCGTCCCTGGCGCCGGGCTACGACCTCGGCAGCGCCCTCACCTACTTCGAGCGGATCGCCGCCGAGGAACTGCCGGCGCAATCGCGCATCACCTACCTGGGCCAGTCGCTGGAATTCAAGGAGACATCGGCCGCCATCTACCTCACGTTCGCACTGGCTTTGGTGATTGTATTTCTGGTGCTGGCCGCCCAGTTCGAGAGCTTCATCCATCCGCTGGTGATCATGTTGGCGGTGCCGCTTGCCGTCACCGGCGGATTGGGGGCGCTGCTGCTGACCGGCAACTCGCTCAACATCTACAGCCAGATCGGCATGATCC
>REEP01000037.1 GCA_007695045.1 Rhodospirillales bacterium
CGAGCGTCTGAGCCGTGCCATCAATGGTCAGGCTGCATTGCGCCTTGTCTCCGACGACGCCGTACGCCTTGCCCATCGGGATGAACACGTCCGGGCCGAGGGTCACGTCCGTCTCGGATGTGCTTTCCTGTCGGATGCGAACGGCGCACTCACTGCTCGCCGCAAGGATCACGGAGCCGGTCAGGGTAAGCTCGCGGGTGCCGGCGGGAACGTCCAGGCACGACACGTTGAGCGGAACGTCCGCCTCCAGGTAGACCCGGTCCGGCTGCGCTCCGTAGTTCACGGCCAGGACTTCACAGTCGATCTCACAGGTCCCGAACGCGAACAGGCCGTAGCTTCCGGGGCGGGTGGTCTGCACCGGTTCGGTGTACCGCCAACCGGAGGGGCGGCCCAACAAACCGTTCGCCGCTGGCCAGGACTGGTAGTGGTCGATCCCGTCCTTGGACAGAACCTCCATGTAATACCACGTGTTCTCCGAGCCGCTAAGACCCCCAAGATTTTGGTCGCCGGCGAACTCGCCACTGTCGTCGTACACGCGCCGTATCCAGCCGCCACCGGCGGTCAGGCCGAAGGAGACACCACTGGTGATCCCCCCTTCATGCGTCAGCCGGAAAGCGAGGCCCCGCGCGTGCTTGGTGCCGAATGATCCGAAGCGCACCTTCGCCAGGATGTGGATGTCGTTTGCCGAGACACCATCCCTCGTGAAACCCTGCCGACCGCTGGCGTCCTTCCGCATCCGGAGGAACCCACCGGTGACCTGACGATACGTCACGTCAGCGGGGTCGATGATCGGAGAGTAGCCGGCCGGGGTGCTGTCGTCCTCGGCGTCGAAGGGGTTTGGCAGGGGCACCTCGGCCCGGGGCGTCCCCGGCGTGGGGCTGGCCCCGGTGGCGAGCAAGTGCGCGACCGTGTTGGCCACCTCCTGGTAGGGCTTCGGCAGAGCCCCGCCGGCGGTCCGCTCGAACCACGACAACTTCATCGGCGCGTGGGGCAGATTGTAGATGCCATCGCGAACCCACTTGACGCCGGGGGTGGCGCTGTCGATCACGGTGCCGCCGTTGTCGGGGAGGGAGGTGGTGGTGGCTGTGAAGGTGGCTGTGTGTGACCCCCGGGCCGCTATCGTGGTTCTGCTGCCCACAGCGGCCGGGCGTTTGCGCATTTCCGCATAAAAGGGGCCCTTGGTCGTTCTGCCCATGGACCCCAGCTGGCCGAGCCTCGGCGCAACACGGTTCATCGAGAGACAACCGCGATCTTATCGCCGAGATTCACATGAAAAAACTCGACACTTTCGCTTGCCAAGGGTATACTATTATGATCAGCTACTGGATTCGAACCAAAATTTATCCTACAATTAAAGTCGGCGAACAGGCGCACATAACTACCTGATACATTGCCTGAACAGGCACTTGAGTCGGAAATGGGAACAATCTGACGATTGAGTTCATTGTGCGCCACTTGGACCGGTGTGCCCATTTTGTCATGGCCCACCCCAGCGTATTCCGTGATGTGAAGTTCAGCCATTCGGCGGCCTCCGATTGCGGGAGATCTCTCGGGGATTTGAGGAGCTGTCGTGATAAAGGAGATCATACCTAAACTTCGCCGATTTTGCAAGACCAAATGCCTATTTCTGGCCGGGGTGAACCCATCACCCTTCTCAGCGCGCAAGAAGCCGGCATTGTGGAGCAGGCGGGCTTTGGCTAGCCTCAGAGCATGGCCGATGCAGACCTGATGGCGGCAATGGTTCTGAAGGCGCCTGGAGAGGCGCTCGAGGCTTGCCGAATTCCCCGTCCGAAACCTGGGCCGGAGGAAGTGCTGGTCCAGGTCTCCGCCTGCGCCGTGTGCCGCACCGATCTGCATGTGATCGACGGCGACCTGGCACAGGTCAAACAACCGGTGGTGCCGGGTCACGAGATCGTCGGGCGGGTAGCGGCGGTCGGCGACGGCGTATCACGGCTCGCCTGCGGCGATCGGGTCGGCATCCCCTGGCTGGGCTGGACCTGCGGACGCTGCCGCTACTGCCGTTCCGACCAAGAGAATCTGTGCGAGCAGGCACGGTTCACCGGCTGCACGCTGGATGGCGGCTATGCCGAGTATACGGTTGCGGATGCTCGTTACTGTTTTCCGTTAAGCGACGACGAGCCCGATGCTGCCCTGGCACCGCTGCTGTGCGCCGGCCTGATCGGCTATCGCTGCCTGGTCGCTTGCGGTGACGCCGAGCGGCTCGGCCTCTATGGTTTCGGAGCAGCGGCGCACATCGTGGCGCAAGTGGCGCGGTTCCAAGGGCGCCGGGTGTTCGCTTTCACCCGGAGCGGTGATGCACCGGCGCAGGCATTTGCCCGGCGCCATGGTGCCGTGTGGGCCGGCGCATCTGACCAACCGCCGCCGGAAACTTTGGACGCAGCGATCCTCTTTGCTCCCGTCGGGGCGCTTGTCCCGCTGGCCCTGGCCGCGATCCGCCCCGGCGGCACTGTCGTTTGCGGCGGCATCCACATGAGTGACATTCCCGCCTTCCCCTATGATCTGCTGTGGCGCGAAAAGCGCTTGGTTTCGGTGGCCAACCTGACCCGTCGCGACGGCGAGGCCTTCCTGGCCCTGGCACAGCAGGTCCCGGTCCGGACCGACATCGAGTTGTTCCCGCTCCGGGAGGCCAATACCGCTCTCGGCCGACTGCGCGCGGGCCACCTCACGGGAGCGGCGGTCCTGGTGCCGGGGAACGCGTGACGACGCCGCCCGGTTCGAACGTCTGGGTGGTGGCCGACGGACGCCCCGGCAACCGCAGTCAATGCCTCGGCGTCGCCGAAGCATTGGGGTTGCCGTTTCGCAAGATCGAGGTCGCGTATTCGGCCCTAGCCGCGCTGCCCGACCTCATCCTTGGGTCCTCGTTGTTGGGCATCACTGCCGGGACGCGCCGTGATCTCAACCCGCCTTGGCCCGGCGTGGTCATCGGCGCTGGCCGGCGTTCAGCGCCCATCGTGCGTGCCCTACGGCGACGGAGCCGCGGTCGGACCTTTGCCGTCCAATTGATGGACCCGGGCAGCCACCGCGGGGCATTCGATATGCTGGTGGTGCCCGCGCATGACCGGCTCGCGGACCGACCCAATCTGCTCGTCACGACGGGGCCACCCCACCGCATTTCGGAGACGTCCCTGGGCGCCGCCCGCGAGCTTTGGGCGGCACGCCTTGAGTCGTTGCCGCCCCCCCGCATCGCTGTGCTGGTGGGCGGCACGACGCGTCACACGGTGTTCACCCCGGCGATGGCACGGGATCTCGGGCGCGCGGTTTCGGCCATGGCGCAAACGACGCCAGGATCGCTGATGATCTCCACGAGCCGGCGAACCGGTGCGGCGGCATCAGCGCTGTTCGCCGAGATCGGCGCACCTCACCACGGCTTTCGCTGGGGCGATCCGTCCGACAACCCGTACCTCGGTTATCTCGCCATGGCCGATGCCGTGATTGTGACCGGCGATTCGGCCTCGATGTGCGCCGAAGCCTGTGCCACGGGGGCGCCGGTATACATCTATGCCCCGGACGGCCTCGCCACAGACAAACTCAAGCACATGCATCGAGCCTTGTATGCCGGCGGTTATGCCCGGCCGCTGATCGACCGCCTGGAGCACTGGCAACATCCTCCGCTCCGGCCGGCCGATGATGTGGCGGCGGAAATCCGTCGCCGCTGCCCGGCGCTGCCGTGGGCCGACACGCCAACACCAACAGCACCGTAGGACTTGGCCCAATGTCCACACGCACCATTGCTTTGGACGATGCGCTCCATGCATACCTGCTTCGGATTTCCGTGCGGGAACCCGACGTGCTGCGCCGTCTTCGCGAGGAAACCGCACAGCTGCCGCAACGTAACATGCAAATCGCGCCGGAACAGGGGCAGTTCATGGCACTTCTGGTGCGCCTCACATGCACCAGTCGCATCCTGGAGATCGGCACCTTCACCGGGTACAGCGCACTGGTCATGGCCGGAGCACTGCCACCGGGCGGCCGGCTGCTCACCTGCGATGTCAGCGAAACCTGGACGGCCGTGGCCCGGCGCTATTGGGCCGAGGCCGGGGTCGCGGACCGTATCGACCTGCGCCTGGGCCCGGCCATGGCAACGCTGGACGCACTGCTGGCCGACCGCGCATCCCAGCCTTTCGACCTCGCCTTCATCGACGCCGACAAGGAAGGATATCCAGGCTATTTCGAGCGGTGCCTGGCCCTGCTGCGGCCGGGCGGCGTCATCTGTGTGGATAATGTGCTGTGGGGTGGACGGGTGGCCGATCCCTCGAACGAGGACCCCGATACGGTTTCGATCCGAGCGTTCAACGAAGCGTTGTGCGGTGATTCGCGCATCGATTTGAGCCTGCTTCCCATCGGCGACGGCCTCACCCTGGCACGGAAACGGTCAGCCGACGCAGACCTCTGAAACATCGCCCAATCCGCCCATGCGCCGGAGGCGATCAAGCGGCGCTCCGAGACCAAGGCGGCCCACACCGGCACCAACACCCGTCACAACGAAGAGTTGGAGATTGATGTTACAGGCCTTACCCTGCGCTCCGTTCCATCGATCTGTCCTGGCCTCGTCCGGGCGCAGTGGATCGGCGGGCATCCTGTTTCACCGGCCACTCCGGCTGTCTCGCCGATGGCGTTGATCTCGAACCACCCGCGGACACGCGGTCCGGATTCCATGAAGATCCTTTTTGTGACCTCCACCCGAATCGGCGACGTGGTCCTCTCGTCAGGCCTGTTGCAGTGGCTCTGCTCCACCTACCCGCATGCCCGGCTGACGGTGGCTTGCGGCCCTCTTGTCACGTCGCTGTTCGAGGCACATCCGCAGGTGGATCGCGTTATCGCCGTCAGCAAGCGCCGGTTTGCTGGCCACTGGTACAAACTATGGTCCGATGTTGTCGGAAGGCGCTGGGATAAGGTGGTCGACCTCAGGCGATCGCTGCTGCCCTGGATGGTACGGGCCAACGCCCGCCACTCAATCCCCCATCCGCGGCCGGGCCAGCACCGGGTCCGTCTCATCGCGGCGACCCTCGGCCTTGATCCGCCACCATCACCCTGCATCTGGATCAGTGCGGACGACCAAGCGCGGGCTGCCGAGATTCTGGCGGGCGGTGACGGGCCGATGCTGGCCGTGGCACCCACGGCAAACTGGGCGGGTAAGATCTGGCCGGCGGAGCGCTTCGCCGAGTTGGTGCGGCGCCTGACCGGGCCGAACGGCCGGCTTGCCGGAGCGCGCATCTTCGTCACCGCCGGTCCCACCGAGGAGGCGATGGCGCGGCCGTTCCTGGATGGCGTTCCGGCAGACCGGCTGATCGCCCGCATCGGACTGGAACTTCCCGCCGTGGCCGCGGTGTTCCAACGCTGCCGCCTTTTCGTCGGCAACGATTCCGGCCTGATGCATCTGGCCGCGGCCGCCGGCACGCCCACGGTCGGCCTATTCGGCCCAACCCGGGATGAACTGTACGCCCCCTGGGGGCCGCATTGCCGGGTGGTTCGCACGCCGGAGAGTGTCGAAGCGTTGACCCGTCATCCCGGCTACCACCATCGCACCACCGGCAGCCTGATGGGCAGCCTGACCGTCGATGCGGTGGTGCGCACGGCAGACGACCTCCTGGACGCCACGACGACGGCGCTCCCGCCCGACAAGCCGGCATTGCTCGCCTGAGCGACGTCAGGAGAGGACGTCGCGGGCGATCCAGCCACCACCCAGGAGCCGGTCACCTCGGTACAAAACCCCAGCCTGACCGGGAGCGACCGCCGCCTGCGGCGTATCCAGCACAACCTCGGCACCGCCGTCGTGCCGCCCGTAGACTGTGGCCGGTGTGGCCGGACGGGTCGAGCGCACCTTGATGTCCAGGCGCAGCCCAGCGGCAGGAAGTTCTTCGGCCCCGAGCCAGTTTACGTCGCGCAGATTGAAGCGCTCCGTCAATAGGGCGCTCTCGGGCCCCACCACCACCTGGCGCCGGTTCGGGTCCAGTCGCACGACGAAAAGCGGGTATCCCGCCGCAACGCCAAGACCGCGCCGCTGGCCCACCGTGAAGTGGGCAATGCCGTCGTGCCGCCCCACCACCCGACCGTCCAGGTCCACGATTTCGCCCGGTTCCAGTGCGCCCGGCCGCAGCCGTTCCACCACCCGGGCATATCCGCCGGTGGGCACGAAGCAGATGTCCTGACTGTCGGCCTTGTCAGCCACCGGCAGACTAAAGCGGCTGGCGACCTGCCGGGTCACGTCCTTGCCGAGTTCGCCCAACGGAAAACGCAGAAGACCCAGCTGCGCGCGCGTGGTCGCGAACAGGAAATAACTCTGATCGCGGACGACATCGGCCCCCTTGAGCAGGATCGGGCCGTCATCGCCCGGCCGTCGCCGGACATAGTGACCGGTCGCCAGCGCCGCCGCGCCGAGGTCGCGTGCGGTATCCAGCAGATCGCGGAACTTCACGGTCCGGTTGCAGAGAACGCAGGGCACAGGCGTTTCCCCGGCGCGGTACGCGTCGGCGAACGGCTCCATCACCTCGGTGCGGAAGCGAGCCTCGTAGTCGAGCACGTAGTGGGGGATGCCGAGCGCTTCGGCGACCTGCCGCGCGTCGTAGATGTCCTGCCCGGCACAACAGCTTTTGCCCCCCGTCCTTACCGGTGGGCTCGCGGCGCCATGGTCGTACAGTTGCAGGGTGATGCCGACCACGTCGTAGCCGGCTGCGACCAGCAATGCCGCCGTCGCCGACGAATCGACCCCGCCGGACATGGCCACCACCACCCGGTGACCCCCGGAAGGGCCGGGCAGCGCCATGTCGGCAGCCGGCCTCCAGCCAATGTCTTCAAGAAGTGCGTTCATTCCGTCCATACATATCGCCGAGTCGCGGCATTCGGGCAATCGATCCGGCGCCGGCCTCACGACGCCGCGTCCAACCCCATCTGCCAGAAGGCGGTTTCCAACCGCGTGGCTTGGCGGAAGGTGACGGTCAGCGCGGTCAAGCGCTGAGGGCTGCCGCGCCGGACCATCAGCCGGTCCATGTGTGCCACATGCTCCGCCGCCACGTCCTGATAATCGGCACCGGCGTAGGTATCGATCCAGGCGGCGTAAGCGTTGCCGTCGCGCCTGGTCGACGGGTCGGCGGTCAACCGCCGTCCGATCTCGGCGTAACCCACGATGCAGGGTGCCAAGGCCACTGCCAAGTCCAGAAGATCGCCAGCCAGACCCCGTTCCAGCACGTAGCGGGTATAGGCCATGGTCGCATCCGCCTCTGGCGCTGCGGCCATGTCGGCTTCCTCAAGGCCCCAGCCGCGGCAGTACCCCACATGCAACGCCATCTCCTGGCCGACCATTGCATTGAGGCCCGCCGCGGCATGACGAATATCGTCGAGCGTTTCGCCCTTGAATGCCGCCAAGCCATAGGCCCGCGCGAAATGGATCAGGAACAGGTAGTCCTGGACTAGGTAGTGCCGGAACCCTGCTTCGGGCAAACTCCCGTCGGCAACGGCCTGCACGAACGGGTGCGCCACATAAGCCTGCCATTCCGTCACGGCAGCGTCCTTCAGACGCTCAAAAAGGGTTTTGCCGGCCGGCACTCTAACTTCCGCCCATCATGTTGTGAGTTCCCGACGGCAGCACGACCGTCAGCCCGTCCAGGTCCTCGGTCATGCGTATCTGGCAGCCGAGGCGCGATGTCGGGGTAAGGCCGAAGGCCAAGTCGAGCATATCCTCTTCCTCCTCCGACGGTTCGTCGAGGCGCTCATACCACTCCGGGTCGACGATCACATGGCAGGTCGAACAGGCGAGCGATCCCTCGCACGCCCCCTCGATATCCACATCATTGAGGTGGGCGATCTCCAAAACGGACATGCCGAGCGGTGCGTCCACATCTTTACGTTGCGATCCGTCCGGGGATACGAAGGTCATCTTGGGCATGGTTGTCGTGCTTTCCCTTTCTGGCTCGTTCAAGTTCTGGCTCGTTCAAGTGATGACCTGAGTGGTCAACGCGATCGGTGAGGTGATCGGTGAGGCCGGTGGCAGGGCGCGCCCGCTTCGCGCGGTCCCATGTCTCACTTGGGCGTCTCACTTGGGCGTGTCACATGGGCGCGGTCGTCCCCGGCACCGAGGCCTCCTCCGCCCGGATCGATCTTACCGCAGCGACGATGGCGTCCGCGGCTGTTGCCACCTCCGCGTCTGTCGTACCGCGGCCGAGACCGATGCGGATGCTGCACCCGGCCAAGTCGGCATCCAGACCCATGGCGCGCAGAACATAGGACGGCTCCACCGCGGCCGACGTGCACGCCGACCCGGTGGAAAGAGCGAGTCCGGGCAGGCGGGTTAGCAGCATCTCGGCATCTACGCCGGGAAAGGCCAAGTTGATGTTGCCGGGAATTCGGTACTCGGCATGGCCGTTGAGCCGGACATCCGGTACTCCTGAGCGGATCCGGTCCCACAAGCGCCGGCGCATTCCCAGAAGGCGCTTGGCCTCGTGTGCGCGTTCCGCGGCGGCCACGGCCGCAGCGGCCCCAAAGCCGACGCAAAGCGGTGCCGGCAGGGTTCCCGACCGAAAACCGCGTTCCTGTCCGCCGCCGTCCATCTCAGGCGCGATGCGGGCCCGCGGGCGCCGCCGCACGTAGAGGGCGCCAATGCCCTTGGGTCCGTACATCTTATGGGCGGAAAGGCTCATCAGGTCGATCTGTAGGTCGTTGACGTCCAGTGGCGTCTTCCCGGCGGCCTGGGCCGCGTCGGTGTGAAACAGCGCCCCCCGGGACCGGCACAGCGCGCCGATCTCGGCGGCAGGCTGGATCACGCCGGTCTCGTTATTCACCGCCATAACGGATACCACGGCCGTACGATCATCCACCGCGGCCGCCAGCGCCTCCAGATCGATCAGCCCATCCGCGCCAACTCCAATGCGGGACACCCGAAACCCCTCGTCTTCCAATCGTCGGACACTCTCCAGCACACACTTGTGCTCCGTCGTGCAGGTGACCACGCCGTCGCGCCCGCGCCCGCGATGGAACCGGGCCGCCCCCTTGATGGCTAGGTTGTTGGACTCGGTGGCGCCGGACGTGAAAATGACCTCCCGATCTTCCGCTCCCACCAAATCGGCCACCTGCCGGCGCGCCTTTTCCACCGCTGCCGCCGCCTCGGAGCCGAACGCATGGCTCTTGGAGCTGGGATTGCCGAATACTTCCGTGAAGAATGGCAGCATCGCTTCCACCACTCGGGGATCGGTCGGTGTCGTGGCCTGGTAGTCCAGATAGACCGGCCGGCCGACGGATGCCGCCGGACCGCTCTGCATGCGCGTCGGAGTCATGTCCACAGTTCAAACCCTTGTGTCCATCATGCGGCGGAGGCGATACCATCACGCCGGCGCGCCGCGGTCCGCGCGGCGAGGTCGCTCCAGGCCGCAACGAACCGGTCGACATCATGTTCGCTGGTGGTCCAGCCCAAGCTGACCCGGATGGTGGAGGCAGCGATCCGCTCGTCCACCGCCATCGCGGCCAGCACGTGGCTGCGTCCCACCTTGCCGGACGAGCAGGCGGCCCCGGCACTCACCGCCACCCCGGACAGGTCAAGCGCCATAACCTGAACGTCACTCGCGACGCCCGGCAAGCTCACGCATGTGGTGTTCGGCAAACGCGGCGCACCGGCCGCAATCACCATGCTCATCGGCATCTGCAGCCGCAAACGCGACTCCAGACGATCGCGTAAACCCTCAAGCTTGGCCGAATCCGGCAGCGTCGCAAGAGCCACCTCGGCGCCGGCACCGAAGCCCGCGATGCCAAGCACGTTTTCCGTGCCGGCGCGTCGGCCGCGTTCCTGCCCGCCGCCTCGCTGAAGCGGAGAAATGGCCACCCCAGGCCGGACAATCAACGCACCCGACCCCGCCGGCCCTCCGATCTTGTGGGCGGAAAGCGACAGCAAGTCCACCCCGAGCGAGACGACATCCACCGGGATTTTGCCAGCCGCCTGGATCGCATCGCAGTGCATCAGCGCCCCATGCCGGTGGGCCACGGTCACCACCTCGCCCACCGGCTGGATCGTCCCGGTCTCGTTATTGGCCAGCATGACGCAAACCAGCGCCGGTCGAGGATCGCCCTGCAGCAGCGCTTCCAGCGCCGCCAGATCCACGATGCCGTCACCGTCGACCGGGATGCGTTCGCTTTCCGGAAGGGCTTCCAGCGTCGAGGCGTGCTCCGTCGCCGCCATCAGAACCCGGGATCGCCCGGTCCCATGCACCGCCAGCATGTTGGCTTCGGTGCCGCCGCTGGTGAACACAACCTCGGTCATGGACGCCCCCACCAGAGCCGCCACACGCGCGCGCGCTCGTTCGATGCACTGCCGGGCGGCGCGGCCCGAGCGGTGCACAGACGACGGGTTGCCGGCAATCGTCAAAGCTTCCGCGATTGCGTCGGCCACTTCCGGGCGCACCGGTGTGGTGGCGTTGTGGTCGAGGTAAGCAATCGTCTCAGGCATAGCGAAGGCGCAAAGAGGTCGAGGCGGCCCGTGGCTCCCGGGGCGTCCCGTTTATTGGGTGGTGGCGGCATGCACGGCGAGGCTGTCGCCCCCACTGCCGCCAGCGCGCAGCGACTGGAACAGTGCCCGGCTGCTGCCAAGAATGCGCCCCTCGCAGACATCCGCAAGACTGACGGAACTCAGATACAAAAAAATCTGGTTGCCCAGTTCCTCCCACAAATCGTGGGTGAGGCAGCGGCCACGGTGGGAATGGCAGCCGGTGGGCGAGCCCGGCGTACAGCGGGTGGCCTTGATCGGCTCGTCCACCGCCAGAATCACGTCGGCCACCCGAAGCTGCGCCGCCGCCCGCCCGAGCAAGTAGCCGCCGCCGGGGCCACGCACGCTCTTGACCAGCCCGGCCCGCCGAAGCTTGCCAAACAGCTGCTCCAGGTAGGAGAGCGAAATTTCTTGTCGGTCCGCGATGTCCGCGAGTGTGACCGGTTTGCCGTTGCCGTGGAAGGCGAGGTCGGCCATGGCCATGACGGCGTAGCGTCCTTTGGTGCTGAGCTTCACTGCCGGATCTCCTTTGTCACTGCCCGCGCCGGGCCGGTCCCGAGCGGGCCACACCTTGAAACGAAACGCACCGCAGTCAGCGTCAGCGGCGCCTGTGATCGCCGACCGCAGCCATGGGGGTACTCATGGGGATCCCGTCGTGGGCATCAGCTCTCAGGTCCCTCGCGTCATCGTCGGCAGAAGATCCGGCCTCGCAAAGACGCGCTTCGAGTTCGCCAATGCGGTTTTGCAGAGCGGACATCTGGGCGCGCATGGTCTCGATCGTGGCCAGCACCGGGTCCGGGCAGCCTTCCGCCGGAGTGCCATAGGCGACGAACCGTTGCGCGGCCATCCGATCGCGCGGCATCACCGGGTGGGCCGGAATGCCGACGGCGGTCACACCCTTGGGCAGATCGCGCGAGACCACGGCGTTGGCACCGATCCGCGCCCCCTCGCCAATCGTGATTGGCCCCAGCACCTGCGCACCGGCGCCAACGATCACACCATTCCTGAGCGTCGGGTGGCGCTTGATGTCCACTTGCGTATGGGAGTCGACCGAGGGGGCAATGCCTCCCAGGGTCACCCCCTGGTACAGGGTCACGTCGTCGCCGATCTCCGACGTCTCGCCGATCACCACGCCGAAGCCGTGGTCGATCACGAAGCGGGCGCCGATGGTGGCGCCGGGATGGATTTCAATCGCAGTCAGCAACCGTGCAAACTGGGAGATCAACCGCGCCAGCAGCCGGAGGCGGCGCCGCCACAGGGCGCTGGACAGCCGATAGAAAATGATGGCATGGAAGCCGGGGTAACACAGCACAACCTCCAGCCGTGACCGTGCCGCCGGGTCACGCGCCATGAATGAATCGATATCTTCTTGTATCCTCTTGAAAAACATGGTCGCTGCGGTAACTCTGTAGGGCTCGCATGAAAGGCGCGCTCCGGCTTGCGGTGCGCAATCGGAGCTTCGTTCAACGGCTTCCAATGACGTTTCGACATAATAGGATGTCCGAGTCCGGCATTCAAGTATGCAGGGCCAAACAGCAGCGTTTCAATAGCGCTTCCCCGAGCGCGTGACTCGGGTTAACGGCAACGGCTCGCCAGCGGGCCGAGACGGCGGATGACGCAGAGACCATGCCCGATGTGATCTTCAACGGAACCGAGGGCCGGCTCGAGGGCCGGTATCATCATTCCAAGCGGCCGTCTGCGCCGGTGGCGCTGGTTCTGCACCCGCATCCGTTGCAAGGCGGCACCATGAACAACCGGATCGTGTTCGCCCTGTTTCAGGCGTTTCAGCGCCGCGGCTTCTCGGTGCTGCGCTTCAATTTCCGCGGTGTGGGGCGGTCACAGGGCTGGTTCGATAACGGCCACGGTGAACTCAATGACGGCGCTTCAGCGCTGGACTGGCTGGAAAGCATCAATCCAAACGCGGCCGAATGCTGGATCGCCGGCTATTCATTCGGCGCCTGGATCGGCATGCAGCTTATGATGCGCCGTCCCGAAATCACCCGATTCATCACCGTGGCACCGCCGGCGGGAGCGCAGGATTTCACCTTCCTCGCGCCCTGCCCCGCTTCCGGCCTGATCGTGCACGGCGATGCCGATACGCTGGTACCGATCCAGGGGGTCGCCAAGCTGGCGGCCAAGCTGGCCCAGCAGCGCAACATCAAAGTAGAATACCATCCCGTCGCCGGCGCCGACCACTTGTTCTCCACGGGCATGGACGAACTGATGACCGTGGTCGGCGACTACCTGGACCGCGCTCTCGCTCCGGCGTGATGCGGCCGCGTCACCGCAGCCCCGCACCCGCCGCAGCAACCCCGCCCGGCCGATGCATCACCCCGCCCCGGGTTGGCGCGGGCACACCGGTGGTGGACGGCAGGCTGAGCGGCAGCCCCTTGACCGATCGTACCGCCAGGAACGCGAAGGCCTGAGCTTCCAGTGCGTCACCGTCCCAGCCGGCTGCCTCCACCGGTTCCACCGGCGCCGGCAAGGCATCGGCCAGCATTGCCATCATCGTGCCGTTGAGCCGCCCGCCACCGCAGATCAACCAGCGCGACGGCGGCACCGGCAGAAATGCCTGGCCCTGGGCCACGGCACGTACGGTGAAAGCAGTCAGAGTGGCCGCCCCGTCCTCGGCGCTCAAGCCGACAACGGCATCCAGCACCGCTGCGTAGGTGTTTCGGTCCAGCGACTTGGGCGGTGGCGCCCGAAAATACGGATCGCCGAGCCAAGCGGTTACCAAGTCATCCCGCACCCGGCCGCCACGGGCGAGCCGTCCACGTTCATCCCAGCGGCGCCCGGACATCCGCCGCACCCAGTCATCGACCAGGGCGTTGCCCGGCCCGGTATCGAACGCCATCACAAGGTCACCGCCGTCCGGTGCATCGCCGATCCAAGTAACGTTGGCGACCCCGCCGATGTTGAGCACCGCCACCGGCTTCATCACAGACCACGCCATGGCGGCATGGAACAATGAGGCCAAAGGAGCCCCATGGCCACCCGCAGCGACGTCGGCAGAGCGGAAATCCGCCACCACCGGGATTCCGAGCAAGTCCGCGAGAGCCTGCCCGTCACCCATCTGCCGGGTAAGTCGTCGCTCCGGCCGATGCAGCACGGTGTGACCGTGAAAACCGACCACGTCGACCGCGGCCGCATCGACCCCAACGGCCGTCAGAAGCCGCTCGACCGCCGCGGCGTGCAGCACGGTCAACTCCCGGACCACATCGTCAGCTTCGGTGCCCGGGGCGGATCCCAGCAAGGCGCGCAAGCGGGTACGGAAGGCCTCCGCATAGGGATAGGTGGCGACGCCACCGAAATGCAGCACGCGCTCACCGTCGGTAGTCAGCAGTGCTGCATCAATGCCGTCCATGGACGTGCCGCTCATCAGCCCCACAGCGACCAGCGGCTTGGTGTCGACGGTGCGGTCTACCGCATCCTGGCAGCTCTGGGCGGGTCCCGGTGCCGACGTTGTGTCGACGGCGGATTGTGTGCTACAGGCGCCGCCACGGTTGCCGTCCCCGTCCTCGTTCCACCGGTCCATGGATATGTCCCCCGATTACCGTTCCAATTTCCTCCGCACCGTCGTCGACCGCGGCTATCTGCATCAGTGCACCGATCTCGACGCGTTGGACGCGCACTTGACCGGCGGCAATGCTATGGTGGGTTATATCGGCTTCGACTGCACCGCACCAAGCCTGCATGCCGGCAGCTTGGTCTCGATCATGCTGTTGCGCAAGTTTCAGCAGGCGGGGCATCAGCCGATCGTGCTCATGGGGGGCGGCACCACCCGCATCGGCGATCCCTCGGGCCGGGATGCGGCGCGTCAACTCTTGGATGACGCTACCATCGCCGCCAACATGGCCGGCATCCGCACCGTTTTCGCCCGCTTCCTTCGATTCGGCGACGGACCGACCGATGCCGTCATGGTCAACAACGCTGACTGGCTGGACGACCTCCGCTACATCCCGTTCCTGCGGGACTACGGCCGCCACCTCTCGGTCAACCGCATGCTCACATTCGATTCGGTGCGGCTGCGCCTGGAGCGGGAGCAGCCACTGAGCTTTCTTGAGTTCAACTACATGGTCCTTCAGGCCTATGACTTCCTGGAGCTGGCGCGGCGCCGCGATTGCGTGCTGCAGATGGGCGGCTCCGATCAATGGGGCAACATCGTCGGTGGTGTCGATCTGGCGCGGCGGATCGACGGGCGCACCTTGTTCGGCCTGACCACGCCGCTGCTCACCACCGCGTCGGGCGCCAAGATGGGCAAGACCGCCGCCGGGGCGGTCTGGCTTTCGCCCGAGATGCTGTCGCCTTATCAGTACTGGCAGTTCTGGCGGAATACCGAAGATGCTGACGTGGGCCGCTTTCTTCGTCTGTTCACCGAACTGCCGCTCGATGAAGTCCGGCGACTGGAAACGCTTCAGGGGGCCGAGATCAACCACGCCAAGGAGGTGCTCGCCAACGAAGCAACGCGCCTGTGCCACGGCGAGGCCGCCGCCGCCAGCGCCGCGGAGACGGCACGCCAGACCTTCGCCGAACAGGCCACCGGCGACGATCTGCCGACCGTGGCGGTGGCCACGTCCGAGTTGGCGGACGGCGTGCCGGTGCCCGAACTGTTTCGCCGCAGCGGCTTGGCCGCCAGCAACAGCGATGCCCGCCGCCTGATCAAGGGCGGGGGCGCCCGTATCAACAACACGGTCGTGGACAGCGAGCACAGGCTGGTCACCGCTGCCGACCTGACGCCTCAGGGAGTGGTCAAGCTGTCTGCCGGACGTAAGCGGCATGCACTCATCCGTGCCGTCTGAGCCGCGGCGCGCGCGTGCAAACGACACGGCGGTAGGGTTCCGTGTTATCGTACAGAGTCGGCCGGCTCAAGCGGGAGCTTGCCTCCGTCAACAGTTGTTCCGGCAAGCGCGCCGAAGATGTTGCGCACGAAACCCGGTGCCAAGGCAGCCAGCGGGTTAACCGAGATGTGCGGGTCGTCGAGTGATCCGGTGGCACGGTAGGTGGCGGCGAAAACGCCCCCCCCCTGCTCCCCGCCGGTGAGCAGGTTGCCGAGGACCGGTATCCGACCGAGTGTGGCGTTGACCGCATAGAGCGGGACCACGGTCCCGCGAACATCGACGGTGCCCGCTTCCAGCGCAGCTCTCCCGGAGGCGGTGATGCCGAGTGACAGGCCCGACGCGCGGGCGTTGGTGAACTCCAGAAGGTCCCCGCTGTAGGTGAACGGCACATCCAGCACCGAGAAAGCGAGGCCCTCCCCCCGCAGAGCAGATTCAATCCCGGTCAAGGCCATGACACTCAGCAAATGGGCGATGAACGGTGCGCCGGTGACGGTGTAATCGCGCACCAGCAACCGCCCTTCCAGGGCCCGGCTGGGCCGATGGTCCGCAAAAGTGGCGTCCAGGGTCAGATGACCGCCTGTCATGGCGTCGAACAGGCCCAATGTCCTGAGGGCGTCCCCGGCATCGTCGGCGGTCACAAGAAGGTGACGATGGCCTCGGTCGTCGGGTTGCAGCAGTGTTGTGAGGCGGCTGCCGGCGGTGGTGTTGGCGCGAGCGTTGACGCGGCTGAGCCGCGGGCCGATCTGTGTCAGCGATCCCGCCAGATCATGCAGCCGGCGATCCTCGCCGAGCCAGATGCTGCCGATATCGGCGGTGAGACGCAATTCGCGCTCCTCGCCCACCACGGCCGGTCCTGCCGACGGTCGGCGCAGGTGTTCGAGCATGGGCGCGAGGTCCAGGCTGTTGCCCCTGATGTGTACCGCCCAGCCACCATCGGCCAAGGCACTGGCGTGCCCTCGGGCATCGGTTCGGCCCGCAACAAGCGTGGTGATCTCGACCGACTCCACCGCTTGATCGGCGCTGAACCGCACCGTTCCGCCGGCGCGATGGGTGCCCCCGGCAAGGAATGCGTCGGCGTTCACTTCGGCTACGCGACCATCCTGCATCGTCAGGGCGATCTCGGCGGTGCCAGTCGCACCGGAGGGCTTGTTCAACATCAAGGCTGGAACATTCAGCGCAAGCGGCGCAAGGTCCAGCGTCGCCGTCAGCGCACCCTGACCCGCCGACGTTTCGGTCGCGGTCACGACGGCGGCGAGGGACCCACCGGCCATGGCCTCCGCCAGCAACGTCCGGCCGAAGATGACCTCCTGAGCCTGCGCCACGTCGGCCGATGGTATCGTGACGGTGACGGTTCGCAGAATCTCCCGGCTGCGATCGAATGTCTCACGCGCCTCGAAGGTGCCCGCGACACCACCAAGCGCCCCACTGCCATTCAGTTTGAGGCCGTCCTTGTCAACAAACAGGGTCAACCGGCCCTGGGTCAGGTCCCGGCCCAGTATGGCGTCGGTGACGGTGACCGCCTCTGCATCGGCGTCCGCCCGGATCGCGACGTCGTCGAAACTTAGGTCGGCGAGCAGGGGGAACCCGATGGCGAGTCGCACCACGGCCGCCCCGCTCACCGCGTCAGGGCGGATACCGATCTTCTGGGCATAACCCAGCGGCGGGTGATCGATCAGGCTCAGATGATCCCTGAGCGGCCCTTCGACCGTGAGCCGGATATCGGCCCGATCCCGGGCTGCTGATAGGTCATCAAAGCGGATTGTACCTGCGGTGACGCGAAGCGAATTCCAGCGGCCGCCGTCGAGCGTGATGGTGACGGCTTCGGTATCGAAGATCGCATGGCCGGAGGCTGCTTCCACCGGCGGCATCGACGGAAGGTAGCGTACCCGCGCCCCGACCAACTCGGCCGTCCCGGCCAGTCCGTGAACGTGATAGTGGCCCGAAGCATCTTCGCGGAGATCGAGGGACACTGCGGCGCGGGGGAACCTGCCCGCGGCCAAATTCCCGGTCATCCACTTGCGGGTGCCGGGTTTGATGGGGGGCGGCCAGTAACGGCTCAGTTCGTCGACGCCGAGATGCTGAAGGGCGGCGGCAACGCGGATACGGCGAATGTCGGCAGCCGCGTCGACGATCGCATGGCCGGCCAAGCGAGGGCCATGCAGGTCGGCTTGCAAATCGTCGATGCGGAGGTCCTGATTGACGAGACCATACTGGCCGCGCAGGGACAACCGACGCATCGGCAGGTCATGGTCGAGGGGCTCGGGTAGCCGCACATGCCCTTGCTCGCCGAAGTCCAGGGCGAGGTCGCCAATCCACAGCACCCCCTGATCTGCGTCCAGCCCCCCGCGCAGATTGATGCCGGCAATGGGGACGCGGGTCGGGTGGGGATCGTCGGCGGCCCCGGGCATCAGGTCACCCGGGATGACGAGAGTGCCGGCGCCACCGGTAATATCCAACCCGGCACCGACCAGCCCGCCGGCCGACGTCAAGTCCAGCATGACGGTGCCGCTCAACGGGAGGTCGATGCCGCCGATCGTGGCAGGCCCGGAGCCGGAATGGGAAAACACGGCCGGGCGGAAATCGGCGAAGACTGCGCCGATGTCAAGGCGCGCGGTCTCGGGAACGTACCGCCCTTTGATGCTGACCTCGGCGGCCGCACGCTTCGGCCCCGCTTCTTCCGGGTCGGCACCGACAAGAGCGAGGTCGGCTGCGACCCGGATGGCCTTCCCGTCGCGCCACACCTGGAGCGTCGCATCCGGTACCACCACGCTAATGCCGAGCCGCACATCGTCAAACCGGAGGTGCGCATCGACGATCTCGACGCGTCGCAGGTGTCCGAGAAACCCGGCAAGGCCCGTTGTGTTCGCACTGTGTTCCGGCAAGTCCAGATCGGCCGGCCGGAATCGGTGCTCGCCGGCATCGTCCGGCACAATCAAGGCCAGACCGTCGGCATCCCGGCGGATGGCGAAACGAGGCTCAAACAGCCGAAGCGTGCCGGGTACGACCACGCCCCGCAGCAGCGCGCGCGGGCTCAGTGTCGCTGCCAGGGCTGGCGCTTGGACCAAGGCATCGCCACCCGGGCCAGTTAGTTGGATATCGATCAGGCGCAGGTCGAAGGCATCGTCCCAGCCTTCCCAGCTGAGCCGCGTGTCGGCAATCCCGATACCGAAGGGAGCGATCCGAGCGGCCACCAGCCGCTCTGCCAGTGGTGTCAAGAGCGGCAGAGAAACCGGCCCTTGCGCCAAGCGCCAGCCGATCAGACTGACGACAATGGCAACGGCGGCGACCAGTCCGGCGCAGGTCTGCCACAACCACCCGACGCGACGTGCAATCAAACCGGCCCTCGTCTCGTTGGTGTCCCTCGGACAAGGCGGTGCCTTGACCCGGCGCCACCGGATTTGCAGTGTGAGGGAAAGTGATAGCGATGAACATGACGAATTTTTCCGCCGCGTTCCCGTTGGACAGAGTACCCCGCCCGCATGATCCAGAAATGGCCCGAGCGGCCCGCGAGCGCTGGTGTGAGGCCGTGCTGGCCGAAGCTGACGCGGATCTGGAGAGACGGGCCCAGGCCGCGCTCGGCGACACCGGTACGGCGCGCCTACTCGACGCGGTCTTCGCCTTCAGCCCGTTTCTGAGTGCGGCCGCCGAACGGGACGCCGGATTCTTGCTCCACCTGCTTTCGGTCGGTGCCGATCAAGCACGGGAAGAGGTCATGGCCGAGGTGGCCCAGGCGCGGGCCGAGGCCATTGATGGCGCCGACCCGTCGCGGCCGCTGCGTGTCGCCAAGCGTCGGCTGGCCTTGACCGCGGCGCTCGCCGACATCACCGGGGCGTGGCCCTTGGAGGAGGTAACAGGCGCCCTGTCCGACTTTGCGGACGCGGCCCTGGACTGTGCGGCGGATCATCTCCTGGCCGAGGCAGGGCAACGCGGTGTCCTGGAACTGCCCGACCCCGAGGCCCCAGGCGCTCGCTCCGGGCTCATCATTCTCGGCATGGGTAAGCTCGGCGCGCGTGAACTGAACTATTCCAGCGATATCGATCTGATCGTCTTCTACGATACGGACCGGATTGACACCAAGGATCCGGACCGGCTGCAGCGTCACTTCGTGCGCCTCGTCCATTCCCTGGTGCGATTGATGGAACAACGAACAGCTGACGGCTACGTGTTCCGCACCGACCTTCGCCTCCGCCCGGATCCCAGCATCACCCCACCGGCGCTGTCCGTGCTGGCGGCCGAGACCTACTACGAGTCTCTCGGGCAGAACTGGGAGCGTGCCGCGTTCATCAAGGCACGGCCGGTGGCCGGCGACCGCGAGGCCGGTGAAGCGCTGCTGCACAGGCTCAGGCCTTTCATCTGGCGCAAGCACCTGGATTTCGCCGCGATCCAGGACATCCACTCCATTAAACGCCAGATCAACGCGCACCGCGGTGGCAGCCGGATTGCCGTCGGCGGACACAACATCAAGCTCGGCCGCGGCGGCATCCGCGAAATCGAGTTCTTCGCCCAAACGCAGCAGTTGATCTGGGGCGGGCGGGTACCCGAACTCCGCGCGATTTCCACGGTCGCGGCGCTGCAGGCCCTGGTGGCACATGGGCAAACGGAATCCGCCACAGCAGAGTCCCTGATCGCCGCCTACCGCTTCCTGCGTCGGCTCGAACACCGGATACAGATGATCCACGACGAGCAGACCCACCAGTTGCCGAAGCGTTCGGCCGACCTTGCCCACGTGGCGGCCTTCTTCGGCGCGACCGACCTCGCCGGCTTCGAGGCCGAAGTTCTGACGCACTTGCGAGCGGTGGAGAAGGCCTATGGCGCGCTGTTCGATGATGCCCCGACCCTATCCCTTGCCAACGGCGCGGCCGGAAACTTGGTGTTCACTGGTGACGAAGCCGATCCCGAGACAATGGAAACCCTTCGCCACCTGGGCTTCTCTCATCCGGGCACGGTGGATACCGTCGTGCGCACCTGGCATCGCGGCCGCTATCGTGCCACCCGCAGCACCCGGGCTCGGCAGATCCTGACCGAATTGATGCCGCTCCTGCTCAAGGCGCTTGCCGACACGCCGGATCCGGATGCCGCCTTGCTGACCTTCGACCGCTTTCTTGCCGGCCTTCCGGCCGGCGTCCAGGTATTCTCCCTGTTCCACGCCAATCCGCCGGTGCTGGCACTGGTGGCTGAGATCATGGGCGGAGCGCCGCGACTCGCGGCCCGGCTGGCCGGCCAGCCGAGCCTTCTGGAAAGCGTTGTGATGCCCGATTTTTTCGACGCGCCGCCCGGCATCGACGATCTCACATCGGAGCTTGACGCGGCGCTGATCCGGGCCGAGGACCCCCAAGATGTGCTGGACCTGATGCGCCGATGGGCCAACGACCGCAAGTTCCAGGTCGGGGTTCAGGAGTTGCGCTGCACGCTCGCCCCCGCTCTGGCAGCACTCGCCTACAGCAACATTGCGGAGGTATCCATCCGCACCCTACTGGCCCGGGTCGAAGATGACTTTGCACGCGACCACGGCCGGGTCGCCGGATGCGACATGGCGGTCATCGCCATGGGCAAGCTGGGTGGGCGGGAAATGACCGCCACCTCTGATCTCGACCTGATCTTTGTCTACACCACGCCCGATGAGGGCGCGGCATCCGACGGACGCCGTTCGCTTTCGGCGAGCCATTACTTTGCCAGACTGAGCCAGCGGTTCATCAATGCCGTCACGGCGCCGACACCCGAAGGCACGCTGTATGAGGTGGACATGCGTCTGCGCCCGTCCGGGCGCGCCGGGCCGATCGCGGTCAGCTTCGCAGCCTTCGAACGGTATCAGCGGGATGACGCCTGGACGTGGGAGCGCATGGCGCTGACACGGGCACGAGCGGTCGCCGGGCCCGCAGCCCTGGTTGTGGCGATCGAGCAGGTGATCGGCGAGGTGCTGAAACAGGAACGGGATGAAGCGGCCCTGGTTCGCGCCGTCGCCGACATGCGTCTACGCATGGATGCCGAGCACCACACGGACTCAATCTGGGAGGTCAAGCACATTCGCGGCGGCCTAGTGGATGTGGAGTTCATCGCTCAATACCTGCAGCTTCGCCACGCTCATCAGCACCCCGGCGTTCTCGCCACCGGCACGGCGGAGGCCTTGGAGCGTTGCCGCGATGCCGAGTTGCTCGACGACGACACCGCGGCAACCCTCCTGGAGGCCTTTAAACTGTGGCAAGCGGTACAGGGGCGCATCCGCCTTACCCTCTCCGGTGCGATTTCGGCTCGCGGCGCCGACGATGCGCCGGAAGCCTTGCGTCGCTCACTCCGGCCGGTGGAGGCTCAGTCCGTCTCCGAACTGGTCGAACGTATGCATGTGCTGGCTGGTCGCGTGCGCGAAATCTATCATCGTCTGATCGATCGGCCGGCCGGCGTTGCCGCCGACCGGCCGGAAGGGGAACCCGGCTGATCCGAGACGCCGGCACACCCGTAATTCGCGCATCGCCATTTCGCAAGGAGGAGACGACATGACCGTGTCGGTCGGCGACAGCATCCCCGATTTCACTCTACCCACCGACGGCGGCGGCACCATCCGCAGCGACGACCTGCGGGGCAACCCGTCGGTGCTCTATTTTTATCCCAAGGATGACACCTCTGGGTGCACGAAGGAGGCCATGGCCTTTCGCGACCTGGCAGACCCGTTCGGCACCACACGGGCACGCATCGTCGGCATCTCACGGGACAGCGTGGCCAGCCATGACAAGTTCAAGGCGAAGCATGACCTGAACTTTACCCTCGCGTCCGATGAAGACGGCCGTGTCTGCGAGGCTTTCGGTGTGTGGGTTGAAAAGAATATGTATGGCAAAAAGTACATGGGCATCGAGCGTGCCACCTTTCTGGTCGATGGCGAGGGAGTGATCCGCCACGTCTGGCGCAAGGTCAAGGTTCCCGGGCACGCTGCGGCAGTGCTGGAGGCGGCGCAGGCGCTGTAGAGCCGGCAACGATGTTACAGGCTCGTCGGGTGCGGCTGGCGGCGGCCCCACGCTCGTTGCGTCTTGCCCCGTAATCTGATAGCGACCCGATAGAAATCGTCCCGAGGTCATGCATTTGGCACGATGCTGCACTCGACGATGCATCGGCCGAAAGCGTGCTGCACGGTGAAGGCGCACGAAACGTCTGGACAGTGGGGAGTGGCTCATGGCTGACCGACAGATCGACAAGGACGCGGTGATCGCGGTCCTGGACAAAATCCTTGAAGCCGAACTGGCTGGGGTGGTCCGTTATACGCACTATTCGTTCATGGTTTTTGGTTTCAACCGCATCCCGATCATCAGCTGGCTGCGCTCGCAGGCGGATGAATCATTGTTGCACGCCCAGGAGGCAGGGGAACTGATTACATACCTTGGCGGTCACCCGTCGCTTGGGATCGGCAAGCTGCTGGAAAGCCATCGCCACGATGTCCTGAGCATCCTCAAGGAATCCCTGGAGCACGAGAACGAAGCCCTGAGTCTCTATCGGCAGCTGCTCGATCTGGTTGAAGGGCACGTGATGCTGGAGGAATATGCGCGAAAGATGATCGCCGAGGAATCCAGCCACGCCGGTGAAGTGGAGAAAATGCTTCGGGCGCCGGGCGAACTCGGCTGACTCTGGTAGGCTAACCGTTCTGCAACCTGCTCCCTTGTAGCCTCCACCCTTATGGTCGTAGAGTCGCTGTCGGCGATGCCCCTGGGCGTCGCACGCGGGCATTGGTGATGGAACCAAGTCAGCAGGACGAGGAAACGGAGGATCGCGGCGACGGCGGCGACCGCCCTGGGTCTGTTCTGCTCGCGAAGCGCATGGCGCGCATCGCCTTACGCTGTTCGAGGCCGTTACGCCGTCCGGCCATCATCGGCATGATCGGTCTGGTTATGGGCGTTGCGGTGTTGGGATCGGCTTGGGCGTTATCCCGGCCCTCAGTTGAAGTCGCCATCACGGCTCTGCCCGCACCCAGTACGTACGTCAACCTGCCCGCCTTCGTAACGGACCTGCGTCCCGACCGCGGGCGGCGTGCGGTGGTCCGGATCGCTCTCGTCGTCCGTGTCCCCGCGGCCCACGCTCCACAGTTGACGGACATGAATGCCGCCATCGAAGACGCCGTTCAGGTTCATCTCAGGGACTACCGTCGCCGCGACCTGGAGGGCGCCGAAGGAGCGCAACGCCTGCGTCAAGAAGTGCTGGAGATCGTCAATGCGCTCATCCACCCGGCCAAAGCCGATCGCATCCTGTTCCGTGAGTTTCTAATGGACTAGCAGCCTTTTGGACTTCGGAAGATTTTGATCGAAGTACCCGATAATTAGGCTGCCTGACGGACGGACAGAGGTGAGGCCGACTTCAAGACTTGTCTCTATCGATCTGGCCAGCCAACATCGGCCCGCTCAGTAGACCTCATCCTGCGTCTTTGCCCGTCCGGACCCGGCAGTCCACGGCCTCTTTGCCGCCACGGTCATGTACTCGGGTCGCTCGTCCGTGTTCCCCGAGGAGGAGAGCCTCGGCAGCGGAGCAGACGGGATAACCTGTTTTTCATCCCCCCGCATTTTGAATAATTATTGTGATTTGTGTTTAGAATAGATGTGCTCCGAACAGGGTACACCCGCCGCGCTTCCAGAAAAGCGGCTGCGTCCCGCATCAATGCCGCCCCGAAAAAAGGCCGGCACGGCGCCTGATGACAGGACGCCGTGCCAGGTAACCCGTCGTCGGAGATCAAGGAGTCCAGCGCTGTTGCGGGTCAAATGCCGCCCTTCTGGCTCCAGAGTCCGAAAATTTTTATTTGCGCAGCTGCCCCCGGAACATGGCTTCCACCCGTTCGGCGGACTGTTGTGCCCGCATGGCGGCGTCCTGTGTGGCCTGCATCTGGCCCTGCAGAGCGTTCACGTCGGCCCGGAGGCCCGCGACATCAGTCTTCAATTGATCAACTTCGGCTTGACTTGCGCAGCCGGCAACCAACGCCGTCCCGGCCACAACCATCACAGCCATGAGATTGCGACGAATCATTCTGAAGTCTCCTTCGCTGTGTTCCCCTGAACCTGCGCCCCTCACGGACTGCCACAGCAACGTCAATGGCCCCTTTGAGCGAGCACAAACGATGGAATTTGAGCCTAGCCCTCGCGCGCGCTCGACGCAAGAGCCTAAATTCAAACGGGTTACGGACGAATTTCGATCGGGGTGCCGTCGTCGACCGCGCGCCAGATTTGCTCCATGTGCGTGTTGCTGACGGCGATACAGCCCTCCGTCCAGTCGCGCTGCAGCGCTCGCCCGTTCATCTCATTGGGCTGGCCGTGGATCATGATCATGCCGCCCGGCGCCACGCCCAGCGCCGCCGCTCGCGCTTGGTCCGCCGCGTTCGGATAGGACACACGCAATGACAGGTGAAAACGGCTGCCCGGGTTGCGCCAGTCGATCTCATAGAGACCCTCCGGTGTACGACCATCGCCCTCGCGAACCTTGTGTCCGGTTGGCCTGAAACCGAGGTCGATGGGGTACACCTGGAACACCCCGCCGTTGCGCAACAACATCAGTTGCCGAGCTCCCTTCAGGACGACGATCTTGTCCGCCTTGATCACCGGCAGCGGAGCCAGCCGGGCGAGCTGCGTCTCCGCCTGGGCGACCACCGGCGACACCAACAAGACCATCGACACCATGAGCGGTTTGAGCACGGCACACCCCCGTTGGACTCTCTGCGACGCACCCAACACTACACAACCCAACCGCGAGAGCAAACGAAAGTGGCGGGATCACAACGCGTGCATGCGTCGACTCTTTTGTGTTGCCGGTGTGCAACGCGTGCCATCCGAGCCCGCGCCTTTAGGACGTTGTCGCACCGGCATTTTTGTCCAGCAGCCGCGAGACGCACTCGGTCGCACCGACAAGGGAGCCGAGCCGCGGGTAGTCGCCTTCCGGAATGCTGATCCCGAGCTTCCTCTCCAGTGCCAGCACGAAATTGAGGAAATCCACCGAATCGATGTCCAGCTGGTCGTGGAAGCTAACATCGGGATTCAGTTGCTCGAGGTCGGCTTCAGGTGCCACCTCGGCCAGGGTCTCAAGAACCAGTGGGGGAATCTGGTCACGGTCCATCGGGGTCTCCCGGTCTTTCACACCCGGCAGCGCGCCGGTCCGGCTGGCCTGCGCACCGTCCAAAGCGTCGCGGTCCATGGTGGTGGCTGTATCGTCCAAGGTTTCATCGGCACACATCGCAAGTTCAATCCTCCGTGGTGCTGTCGCTCGTCGTGACAGGAGTCGACTCGTCCAGCGTGGACAGGTCGCCCTCCGGCAGTCCCAGTTCACGGGCCCGCAGCAGCCGACGCATGATCTTGCCGCTGCGCGTCTTCGGCAGGGCAGCATGGAACGCAATGTCGCGCGGCGCCGTGGCGGCACCCAGCCGGCTGCGCGCCGCAGCCAGGATGTCGCGACGGAGCGCCTCGTCGGCGGCAATACCATCCTTCACGGTGACGTAGGCCTTGACCATCTCGCCCACGGTCGGATCCGGCAGACCGATCACGGCAGCCTCAGCCACGGCCGGGTGCTGCAGCAGGACACTCTCCACCTCGATCGGGCCGATCAGTCGGCCGGCAGACTTGATCACATCATCAGCACGGCCGAGGAACCAGTACCAGCCGTCCTCGTCCCGCCGGACGCGGTCCCCGGTGAGGTAGTAGCCGTCGGCGAAGACGGCGCGGTAGCGGGCCTCGTCGTCCACATAGCCGCGGAACATCGACGGCCAGCCGACCTTCAGGGCGAGTTCCCCCGCCTCGGCAGCCGGTTCGATACGTGGCGCTTCTTCCGGACCGCCGCACCGTTCGACGACGGCCGCCTCGATGCCGGCAAGCGGCCGGCCCATGGCGCCCGGGCAAACTGGCGCGTCAGGCAGATTGGCGATCATGATGGCGCCGGTCTCGGTCTGCCACCAGGTGTCGTGGAACGGCCGACCCAACACCGCCTCTCCCCACGCGACCGCGCCGGCATCCAGCGGCTCGCCCACGCTGGCCGCCAAGCGCAGCGTGCGAAAATCATGCCGCCGCGCCAGAGCATCGCCAGCTTTCATGAGCATCCGGATCGCCGTCGGGGCCGTGTACCATATCGTCACACTCTGGTCGTGGAGAATGCGATACCAGCGCTCCGGCTCGAACACGCCATCATCGATGACACTGGTGGCGCCCCGCACCAGCGGTGCAATGATGCCATAGGACACGCCGGTTACCCATCCGGGGTCGGCGGTGCACCAGAAAAGGTCTCCGGGTCCGAGGGTCAGCACGGCGGCGGCCGTTGCCTCATGGGCAACCACCGCCTCGTGCACGTGCACGGCCCCCTTCGGGGTGCCGGTGGTGCCGCTGGTGAAGTGGATCAGGGCCAGGCTGTCCGGGGACGTGGCCGGGATGCGCCACCGGTCGCTGGCCGCTGCCATCAGGCGCTGCCAACTGCAGGTCCCCGGCAACGCCTCGTCGATCAGGATCACCGCCTTCAGGTCCGGCAGCTCGCGGCGCAAAGGTTCAATCTTGCGCCGGTACTGTCGGGCAGTGGTGACCAGCACCTTGACGTGGCCTTTAGCCAAGCGGACGCGGACCGGTTCCGGCCCGAACGCAGCGAACAAGGTGCAGAGAACGGCACCGGCCTTGAGGGTACCCATGGCAGCGATGTAAAGTTCCGGCACCCGGCCGAGCAGGGTCGCCACCACATCGCCGCTGCCAACACCCAGGGCGTCTAGCCCATTGGCAAATCGGTTGCTGTCAAGGGCCAAAGTCCGGTAACGCACATCCCTGGCCGCGCCCTCCGACGACAGGAAACGCAGAGCAATCCGGTCGCCGTTGCCGTGGGCCACATGACGATCCACGGCTTCGAAGGCGATATTCCGCCCCTCCCCGCCGGGAAGGCCATCGAGCCTCGTCCGTGCCAAGTCCCAAACGCTCATCGGCCCTTCCGTCGCCGGGCTGCTTCGACCGAGACTATAGCGGCTTTCGCGCGTGCGAAACAGGGTGCGCGCGCCATGCGCGCTCGCAATCCCGACAAGCGAAGTCGGCTTGGCCCGGCCCCCCGGTCACGGCAGAGCGGCGTGCGGTAACACGTTAAAGGGCGTCTGACAGTGTCAGTCGCTGCCCGGTCCGGCGTCGTTCCGCGTCCGGCAGCACATCCAGACTGGGCCACAGGCCGGTCGTCAGGGCGCGGGTATACCCCTCCGGCAGGCCAGCCTCCCGCATTCGGGCGGCTGCAGTATTGGCATCGTATACAAGGCGGTGATGAGACAGAACCACACCCCGCTCGCCCGGAACCAGCACACTGTACCATCCGTCGGGCGTACCGTCGTTCGCAGGCATGCCAATCACCCCGGCGTTATGCCAGATGCGCGTACCTTCGATCTGCGTGAACGGGATACCACTGTGACCGGCTAGAACGCCGTCGACGCCCGCGGCATCGAGTTCGCGGCTCTTCTCCGGCCACGGCGTCGACGGGAAGACAAAGCGATTAATCGCGCTGACCGCTCCATGAATCGCGCCGAAACGAAGAGCACCGGCACGAAAGGTGACTCGTCGCGGCAGCGCCGCCATCCATGCCCGCGCCGCCGGGCTCACCGCGGCGTCGGCATAGCGGTACCAGGACTCGGACAGAACGGCGCAGGTGCTGTCTTCAGCGAAGCCGCAGCCGCAGTCCGCGGCCGCGCTGGCCAGCGATTCCTCGCAGTTGCCCATGACCACGTGAACGCCCCAGTCGCGGATCAGGTCCACGGTGGGCTCCGGATCGGCACAATAGGCCACGACGTCGCCGGTACAGACCACCCGGTCGGCCGGTATGCCAAGCTCCTGCGCCCGCCGCCGCATCGCCGCGGCGGCTTCGAGGTTGCTGTAAGGGCCCCCGAATACCAGTACCGGTGCCGTGATCGTGCCCAGATCCCGAACCGGTTGCCGGTCCGGTTCTTCCGCCGCTGCTCCGCTCATGTCGTCGCCGGCGCAACGTGTCGTCGGATGGCCCAGGCGGCGAGGAAAGCGCCGCAGCCCACCGCCAGGACCGTGCCGCTGATCGCCAGCAACTTGCTGTACTTGTGCTCCAGCCCGAGCAGCGGGGTCATTAGTTGGAGGTAGCCGGCCTCCTCTCCGAAGTAGACGCCGGCGCCCACCATAGCGGCCACGAAGCTGGCGGCGTAGGCCCAGACCGGCACCGACCACCGGAGCCAGAGCGAGAAGAAGATCACCGGTGCCAGGTACATCGAGGCCGTGCCACTGATTGCGACGGCGCTGAACAGGTCCTGGCTGCCGATGAAGACCATGAGCAGCCCCGCTACCAGAAAGCCGGCCATGGCGAGGCGGCCGTTGCGGACCGTCTCGCCACCGAGCCGCATGTCGACGATGCCGAGCTTGGCCGCGCTGGACAGCGCCGAGTCGAGAGTGGACATGGCCGAGACGATCAGGGCGGCGCTGAACAGCAGCATCGGCACGTCGCCCAGCAGCCGGGTCAGCGTGGCGATCAACTCCTCCCCCTCGGCGCGATGGAGGCCGCCATAGACCCCGAGCAGGCCGAAGGCCATGATGCAGAGAATGCTGATCCACGCCGCGTGATAGAAGCTGGCCATGGTCACCCGTCGGTCGGCAATGAAGCCGCGGTCCATCATCACCGGGTCATGCATGGGATAGCTCCACACCTGAAGCAAAGCCACCATCAGCAGGACCCAGCCGGCCGAGGCGATATCCGGGCTGCTTTCGATGATGGCCGGCAGGGAGAAACCGGCGGACAGGCCGGCCACCGCCACGAGGCCGATCAGCAGGGCCAGGAACACGCTCATCTGCAGCACGTCGGTGCGCAGGGAGGCGAGGAGACCACCGCGTACCGCGTAACCGAGGGTGAGTGCGCCGACGAGGATCACGGAAAGGGCATACCCCATCGAGTCGGCGGCGCCGAACAAGAGCCCGACCACGAGCAGGTTGGCGAAGACTTCACTGACCAGGCGCAAGGCGATCACGATGGTGTAGCAGCCGACCCCGACGGCCCCGAACCGGGCAGACAGGAAGGCGTGGATGCTGGGATAGCCCTGTCGGAAACGCAGTTCCCGAATGATCCAGGCGCCGGTCACGAACGAGAGGTAGTAGGCGGCGTAGGCCAGCGTGCCGCCGATACCGAAATAATAGCCGAGGATCGCGGCATTCAGCAGCGACCGGGCGAAAATCCAGGTGGTGACCTGAGAAAAAGTCAGGGTCAGCAACCCCGGTGGTGCGCCATCGATCGATCGGCCGCGAAAGAAGCTGCCGGTATCACGCGCCCGCGGTGACAAAAGAAAGCCGGTAGCGGCGGTCACTGCCACCACGAGAGCGAGCCAGACGGTCATTGGCGCAATCCCCCTGAATGCCGAACGTTCCCGTTATCATGGCGACGGCCGGGGCACCGCGTCATCGCCGCTCACGACCATGTGAAGCCAAGTCCGGCTGCCGGGCAGCGCCGCACCCCGTACCAAGCCTGGGCGTCGGACCATGCGGGTGATCACTCTGCCGTCGCAACATCAACGCGGCTCCGCGTATACTGCCCTTCGCATCTGCGAAACAGGGAGCCCACACCGTGAGCATCCGCAATCTTGACTACTTGTTCAAACCGCGTTCGGTGGCCTTGATCGGGGCCAGCAAGACGCCGTCGTCCGTCGGGGCGGTGGTGGCGCACAACCTGTTCAACGCCGGCTTCGATGGCCCGGTCATGCCGGTCAATCCCAAGCACCGGGCGATCGAGGGCGTGCTCGCCTACGCGGACGTCGCCTCGCTGCCGGAGCCGGCTGACCTGGCGGTGATCGCCACCCCGCCGGAGACCGTGCCGGGGCTGGTTGCCGACTTGGCGGCCCAGGGCACGCGCGCCGTCATCATCATCACCGCGGGCTTCAACAACCACACGGAGGATGGCGACGAAGGCACGTCCCTGCGCCAACAGGTGCTGGACGCGGCCCGCCCCCACACCCTGCGGGTGGTCGGCCCCAACTGCCTCGGCATCATGGTGCCGGGCACGGGGCTCAATGCCGGTTTCGCCCACATCTCGCCCACCCCGGGGCATCTCGCCTTCGTAGCCCAGTCGGGCGCCATCGTCACCTCGGTGCTGGACTGGGCGGCCGCCCGCAGCATCGGCTTCTCGCACATGGTCTCTCTCGGCGACATGAGCGACGTGGATTTCGGCGACATGCTGGATTACCTGGCGCAGGACCCGCAGGTGCGCGGTATCCTGCTCTACATCGAGGCGATCACACATGCGCGCAAGTTCATGTCCGCCGCGCGCGCCGCCTCCAGGGTCAAGCCGGTGATCGTGGTCAAGGCCGGGCGCAGTGCGGCCGGCGCGGAGGCGGCGGCCTCTCACACTGGTGCTCTGGCCGGGATGGACGGCGTGTACGACGCCGCCTTCCGCCGTGCCGGGATGCTGCGCGTGCCTGATCTCGGCGGCCTGTTCGGTGCGGTGGAAACCCTCGGCATGGGCCGGACGCCGCGGGGCGACCGTCTCGCGATCCTCAGCAACGGCGGGGGCGTCGGGGTCATGGCCACCGATTCCCTGGTCGATTACGGCGGCCGCTTGGCCGAACTCCGGCCGGAAACCATCGAGGCCCTGGACAAAGTCCTGCCCCCCACCTGGTCCGGCGCCAACCCGGTGGACATTATCGGCGATGCACCAGGGGAGCGCTACGCCAAGGCCCTGGAAATCCTGTTGAAAGAACCCGATGCGGATGCCGTACTGGTGCTTAACTGCCCGATTGCAGTCGCATCCGGGGCGGAAGCGGCCCAGGCTGTGATCCAGACCGTCGGCAGGCGCAAGGCCTGCGTGCTGACCAGCTGGCTGGGCGAGCAGGCGCCGCGCGAGGCCCGGCGCATGTTTGCGGCAAACAACATCCCCACATTCTTCACCCCGGAACGGGCGGTCCGCGCTTTCATGGATATGGTCAACTACCGGCGCAATCAGGAAGCCCTGATGCAGACGCCGCCCTCGATCCCCGAGGAGTTCGAGCCGGACACGGAAGCGGCGCGCACGGTGTTGACCGAAGCCCTGTCCGAAGGCCGAGACTGGCTCACCGAACCGGAAGCGAAGCAGGTGCTGAGCGCCTATGGCGTGCCGGTGGTGCCGACTCTCATCGCCGAAGACCCCTCGGCCGCCGGGAAAGCGGCGGCCAAGCAGACGGGCCCCGTGGCGCTCAAGATCTTGTCCCAGGACATCACCCACAAGTCCGATGTGGGCGGCGTGGTATTGGACCTGCGTACCCCCTCGGCCGTCCGCGATGCCGCCGAAGCGATGCTGGACCGCGTGCACAAACGCAAGCCGGATGCCAAGGTCGACGGCTTCACGGTACAGCCAATGATCGACCGGCCGGATGCGTTCGAACTGATCATTGGCATCGTTGTGGATCGCCTGTTCGGGCCGGTCATCCTGTTCGGTCACGGCGGCACAGCGGTGGAAATCCTGGATGACACTGCGCTCGCTCTGCCGCCGCTGAACCTCAACCTCGCCAGGGAACTGATCTCGCGGACCCGGGTCTTCGACCTGCTCAAAGGCTTTCGCGGGCGTCCTCCCGTGGCGCTGGAAGATATTGCCCTGACCTTGATCAAGGTCTCGCAACTGGTCATCGATTTCGCCGAGATCGCCGAGCTGGACATCAACCCGCTGCTGGCCGACGAGTTCGGGGTGACCGCGCTGGATGCCCGCATCCGGGTTCAAAAGCCCACGGGTTCGCCGGCGGATCGGCTTGCCATCCGGCCGTACCCGCGGGACTTGGAAGAAACGATTGCCTTGCCGAATGGCCGCGAGCTGTTGCTGCGCCCGGTACGCCCTGAGGACGAACCGGCATTCGTCGAGATGTTCTCACACATGTCTCCGGAGGACATCCGCATGCGTTTCTTTGCCCCGAAGAAGGAGATGAGCCATGCGCTCGCGGCGCGACTGACCCAGATCGATTATGACCGCGAAATGGCGCTGGTGCTGGCCGAGCCTGGGCCCGCCGGCAAGAGCGATGTATACGGCGGTGTCCGCATTGCCGCCGATCCCGATGGAGAGAAGGCGGAATATGCCATCAGCGTGCGCAGCGACATGGCGGGCCAGGGGTTGGGTCCGCTTTTGATGCGCCGGATCATCGACTACAGCCGCAAGCGGGGCATCAAGGAAATCGTCGGCGACGTGCTGCGGGAGAACAAGCCGATGCTAAAGATTTGCGAGTTGTTCAAATTCACGCAAAAAGCCAACTCGGACGACCCCAGCGTCATCGAGGTCCGCCTCTCGCTGTGATTGAGGGGTTCGGGAGGGGGGAGTGCAAGGCCACACCTTGGCGGTTGAACAGAGGTGGGCAGACTCTCCTATGACCTGTGTTCGAGCAGGATCTACATGCGCTCGATCCCAGCGCGCAGAACCTGCCGCTTCGGCGATACCGAAATATCTCGATGGTTCCACGACGACACGCCTGGATCTCCGCGACGCCAAGCAGATTCTACTTGATTATAGAGCTTACCCCCTCACGACCCTCGCAACCATGTCACAAGGGCGTCTTCCTTCGGTAGGCCACCCGCATGCACGAGCTTGCCGTCGATCGAGATACCCGGCGTGGACATGATTCCCGCCATGGCGATAGACTTCGGATCCGTTACCTTTTCGACCTCGACCTCAATCCCGAGCTTTGCCGCAGTGTCCTTCACCATTGACTCGGTCGTTTCGCAGCGCTTACAGCCGGGGCCGTAGACCTTGACTGTTTTCATGAGGCTCTCCTTTATATAATAGCGTTGAACAGGAACCCGGTGGCAAGAATACCGGCCGCCACGACGGCAATGAAAATCGCGATCAGGCGGTAGGTCAGCACCTGCTTGAGGATGATCATCTCTGGCAGGGACAACGCGATCACCGACATCATGAAAGCGAGGGTGGTGCCAAGCGCTGCCCCCTTGCCAAGAAGCGCCTCGACAATCGGGATCACACCCGCAGCGTTGGTGTACATCGGAACACCCACGATGACGGCGGCCGGCACCGACCACCATGCCTCGCCGCCCATGATGCGCAACATCGTTGCTTCAGGAACGTAACCATGGATCAGCGCCCCGATGGCGATGCCGATCACCACCCAAATCCAGACCTTGCCGACGATTTCCCGAACCTGGTCAGCACCGATCTTCAGACGATCCACGATGTCGAGCCGCTCCTCCGGCGCCTCGCCCACAGATCCGGTGTTCAGTTCGCGCACCCAGTCTTGCAGGTACCGCTCCAGGCGCATGCGGCCGAGAACCCAACCGGCGACCGCCGCAATGCTGAAGCCGAAGACAAGGTAGATCAAGGCGACCTGCCAGCCCACGAGGCCAAAAAGCAGCCCAAGGCCGACGGGACCAACCATCGGGCCCGCGATCAGGAAAGAGAACGTCACGCCCAAAGGGATTCCCGCCGATAGGAACCCAATAAAAAGTGGGACGGAAGAGCAGGAGCAAAAAGGGGTCAGCACGCCAAGGAGAGCCGCGAGCGGATAACCCAGGATCTCGCGGTTGCCAGCCAGAATGGCGCGGGTCTTTTCCGGGCTGAACCAGCTCCTCAAGACGCCTGTGAGAAACACGATGAGCGCCAGCAGCAGCAGAACCTTGGGTACATCATAGATGAAAAACGCAAGCGCCTCCCCAAGATGGCTTGCCCGATCCACGGGGAACAGTGAAACCAGCCATTCTGAAAAAGGCACAAGTTGGCTGTAGGCAAACCCCCAGCCGATAAGCGCCAAACCAAGGCCCGCAATCCATTTCCATAGACGGTTACGGTTCGGCTCATCGCGTCCGGCGGCAATCGTATCGACACTCATGCCGCGGCCTTCTCATCTGTCTCCGCCGCATCTAGTACGGCATCAATGATGCGCTGAATGCTTTGGGGCAAATCAGGATTGCATCGATAGCGAACCCATTGCGCATCCCGCCGGTCAACGACGAGTCCCACGGACTTAAGGACACCCATATGACGAGACATGCGCGATTGGGTCGCGTTCAGCCGCTCCATCAGCTCGCAGACGCAGTGCTCACCGCCGTCGCAAACGATCTGCATGGCGCCGAGTCGGGTCGGCTCGGACAAGGCTGACAAGATCCGTCGGAGGTCCATGATGAATGTGCTCCGGTCAATGCGCATATGCGCCAGTGCGCATAATAAGGATATGCCTGATCTCGTCATTGTCAATCGGTCGGGTTGTCGTCTGACCGTTGCACGGCGGGCCGGAAACCGCTTGTCAAACGCAAGCGAAGATATTAGCATTTCCTAATATAATATCTCTGAGCGTTTAGGGGCCAAATATGGCTGCAATTCCTTGATGAGAATACGAAAAGGGGAAGGGCCGCACGAAAATGGTAGGACCAAGCCGAGGTTCACGTGGCTTGGCCATCGAGATTTCAGCGCGGCACTCGCCACCCGCGCTTCGGCATGGGTGACGCGGTCACCATCTGTCCCACACCGGGGAACTCGGACTGGCACACGGTGGTTCGTGTCAACAGCCGGCTGACCGACGCCCACTTGGCCGTGGCGGGCGGGTGCGATTCGGTCGACCTGATCCGTCACCCGGGTCGATCGCGTAGCACTTAATGATAGTGTGAGAAAGTTAAATTCCCGTTAGCTGCTGACCTGAAAGGCCCGTCATGGAGCTGGATCCCGTCCTCCTGTCCCGCATTCAGTTCGGGTTCGTCGTCGCCTTCCATATTCTGTTCCCCTCTCTCACCATCGGCATTGCCGCGTATATCGCCGTTCTTGAAGGGCTGTGGCTGAAAACAGGTCGCGAGAAATATTTTGCAATCTCCCGGTTCTGGACGAAGATTTTCGCAGTCTGCTTCGGCATGGGCGTCGTCTCGGGCATCGTCATGTCGTATCAGTTCGGAACAAACTGGAGCCGATTTTCCGACACGACCGCCAATGTCCTAGGCCCGCTGCTCGGCTACGAGGTTCTGACCGCCTTCTTCCTCGAGGCGACATTCCTCGGAATCCTGCTTTTCGGACGCCACTTGGTGCCGCGCTGGGTTCACTTTTTCTCCGCGCTGATGGTGTCGTTCGGCACGCTGTTCTCCTCCTTCTGGATTCTCTCAGCCAACAGTTGGATGCATACGCCGGCCGGGTACGAACTGATTGACGGAACCTTTCACGTAACCAGCTGGTTGGAGGTGATCTTCAACCCCTCCTTCCCCTACCGGCTCACTCACATGGTGATGGCGACCTTCCTCGCCGCTGCGTTCGTGATCATGGGCGTGGCCGCGCTGTATCTGCTGCAAAAGCGCCACGAGGACAACGCCCGCACCATGCTCTCCATGGGCATGGGTTTGGTGTTCCTGCTCGCGCCCGCGCAGGTGCTGATCGGCGATCTTCACGGTCTCAATACCTTCGAGTATCAGCCGGTCAAGGTGGCGGCGATGGAGGGTCATTGGGAAACCCAGCGAGGCGCTCCCCTGATCCTGTTCGCACTGCCGGACCGGGAGGCGGAGCGCAATCGGTTCGAGGTCGGCATTCCCAAGCTCGGAAGCCTGATCCTCACCCACGACCTGGACGGCGAGGTCCCGGGCCTTAAGGAGTGGGCGGCGGAGGACCGGCCGCCGGTGGGCATCGTGTTCTGGTCGTTCCGGATCATGGTCGCGATGGGGTTGTTGATGGTATTTGTCGCGGTGACCGGCATGGTGCTGCGACTGCGCGGCCGAATGTTCGACCGGCCGTGGTTCCTGAAGATCTGCGTTGCCATGGTTCCGACCGGACTAATCGCTATCCTGGCCGGCTGGGTCACCACCGAGGTCGGTCGCCAACCCTGGATCGTTTACGAGGTGATGCGGACGGCCGAGGGTGCGTCGCCGGCGGTCGGCGGTACCGAGGTATTGATTTCGCTTGTCGCGTTTTTCGTGGCGTATGCAATCATCTTCTCGGCCGGCATCTATTATATCGTGCAATTGATCCGGAAGGGGCCGGTGGATGAACCGCCGGCCACCAAGGGCCGACCGGCACGCCCGCTCTCCGCCGCCGGGGAGCCGTCGGGGAGTGCGGCGGAATGACCATTGACCTGCCGCTCATCTGGGCCGGAATCATCGCATTCGCCGTGTTCATGTACGTGCTGATGGATGGCTTCGACCTGGGCGTCGGGATCCTCTTCCCGTTCGTCCGCGACGAGGGCGAGCGGGACATCATGATGAACTCGGTCGCCCCTGTCTGGGACGGGAACGAAACATGGCTGGTCCTGGGCGGCGGCGGTCTCATGGTTGCATTCCCCCTCGCCTACGCCACCATCCTGCCGGCCCTCTACCTGCCGGTTCTGCTCATGCTGATCGCCTTGATCTTCCGCGGCGTCGCCTTCGAGTTCCGGTTCAAGGCCGAAGGCCGCCAGAAACATGCCTGGAGCTGGTCGTTCCACCTTGGGTCCGTTTTTGCCGCATTTGCCCAAGGCGTGATTCTGGGCTCCTTTATTCAAGGCTTTACGGTGGAGGGTCGGGATTTCGTCGGCGGCCCGCTCGACTGGCTGACGCCGTTCGCGATCCTCACCGGCTTCGGCCTCATCGCGGGCTATGCGCTTCTTGGTACCACGTGGCTGGTGATGAAAACGGAGGGTGGCCTGCAGGCCTGGGCATATCGCAATGCCGAACGAGCCCTGCTCGCCGTGCTGGGCTTCATTGCGATCGTCAGCGTCTGGACCCCGTTCATGGACCCGGACATCGCCGCCCGGTGGTTTGCATGGCCCAATATCGCGGTGCTGTCGCCGGTGCCGATCGTCACCGGTCTAGTGGCGCTCGGGCTGTTCGTGGCGCTGCGGCGGCGGTTCGAGGGATATCCGTTCATTGGCGCGATCGCCCTGTTCGGACTATCCTACCTCGGTATCGCCATCAGCCTCTGGCCCAACGTGGTGCCCCCGGACATCTCCATCTGGGATGCCGCCTCGGCCCCCAAGACCCAGGCCTTCATGCTGTTTGGCGTAGTCGCGGTGACGCCCTTCGTGCTCGCCTACACCGCGTTCTCGTACTGGGTGTTCCGCGGCAAGGTGCGCGGCGACACCGGCTATCACTGAGAGCCTCGGGCCCTCAGCCGGCAGCCATCGCCGTGGATAAGGCGGCCTCCAGAACCGCGAGGTCCGGCTCTCGGCCCGTATAGAGCCTAAACTGATACGCGGCCTGCTGTAGCTGCATGCGCACGCCAGGGATGGCGACACAGCCCCGCGCCGCGGCGGTACGCAGCAGCTCGGTCTCCACCGGCACCGGCACCGCATCGAACACCACCACGCCCCGGGTGAGCGCCGCTTCCGGGATCAGGCAGCCGGTATCATCGCCAAAGCCCACTGGCGTTGCGTGGGCGATCAGGTCGAAGGGACCGGCGGCTTCGAGCGCTTCCGGCGGCCCGCCGAAGACGGCACCCATGGACTTCGCCAGCGCCCGCCCGTTATCGATGCTTCGGTTGAAGACGCTGACGCGCACACCTGCTTCGTTGAGGCCATAGATGATGGCACGGGCACCGCCGCCCGCCCCGACCACCGCGGCGACCTTGCCGGCCAGATCCATCTTCTCCCGAAAGGCGCGGACAGCACCGATCCAGTCGACGTTATGCCCCGTCAGGACCCCGTCATCGTTGACGACCGTGTTGACGGCGCCGATGGCCCAGGCGGTTTCGTCGATCCTGTCCAGGTAGGCCATGATCCGCTGCTTGTGCGGCATGGTGACGCCGAGCCCGCGGATGCCGAGAGCGCGCATGGCGGCGACCGCCCCGCCGGTGTCCTCCGTCCCGAAGGCGACATAGGCGAAATCCAGCCCCATCGCCCGGTAGGCGGCGTTGTGCATGGCAACGCCGAAGCGGCCGGGACGCCCGGCGATGGAGCCGCAGAGTATCGGATGGCTGGACGGCATGGCAGTTTCCGCATCTGAAGCTGGCCGGCACTAAACCAAGGCGGCATCTCCGGCGCAAGGCGCCACGAACGCCGTTGCGCACCGACCCGAATCCTTGGCAGCTTCCGTGCCATGCGCGTCCTCGCCATCACGCCCAACGTCGCCATCGACCGCACCCTGGACGTCCCCGGCTTCGCCGCCGGGGCGGTGTGGCGAGCACGCTCGGCAAGCGTCGTCTGCGGCGGCAAAGGGATTAATGTCGCCCGCGCCGTCATCGCCCTCGGGCATACCGCCACCTGCGCCGGCTTGGTCGGCGGGCACGGTGGGCGGCTGGCCACGGAGGCTGCAGCAGCGGAGGGCCTTCAATCCGCGTGGACCCCGATTGCCGGAGAAAGCCGCACCTGCGTGATCGTCGTCAGCGGTGGCGAGGCCACCGTGATCAACGAGCCGGGGCCGGCGGTCGCGGCCGATGAATGGGCCCGCTTCGTCGCCGATGTGTCGCGGGCTGCCGCAACCGCCGATGCGGTATGTTTGAGCGGCAGCATGCCGGGGAAGATCGCCGGAATGGCCATCGTGGACTTGGTACGCGCCGCCGCGCGGCACGGTGCCCCGGTGTGGGTCGACTGCAGCGGCGAGGCACTGGCGACCGCCAGCGCTGCCCGGCCATTCGGGATCAAGGTCAACGCCGACGAGGCCGGAGCACTGCTCGCCCGACCGATCACGGGATGGCAACAGGCTGCCGCCGCGGCTGCAACCATGGTCGCGGACGGGGTGTCGGTAGCGACGGTGACGCTGGGCGCAGAGGGAGCGGCACTCGCATGCGGGGCGGGCACCTGGATCGCCCGTCCGCCTCGCCTCCGGGCCGTGAGCGCCGTCGGCAGCGGCGATGCCTTCCTCGCGGGGCTGATGATCGGCTGGGGCCACGGGGACAGGCCGGATGCGGCACTGCGTCTGGCCACCGCCGCCGGCGCCGCCAATGCCTTGCAGGCCACTGCCCGGATCGATAGCGCAGACGTCACCCGCCTGGGTGCGGAGACGGAGGTGTTCGGGCCCGTTCGCGCCGGGTAATGTGAGCAGGCCTGACAGGAAAAGGGAGGGATGTCCGATGCACGTCTGGGAACTCAAGAGCGCCTTCGGCCTCGACAATCTGGAGCGTGCACAACGGCCGGATCCGGAGCCGCGGCGTGGGCAGGTGCTGCTGGCCATGCGGGCCGCATCCCTCAACTACCGTGACACGGTGGTGGTCGAGGGCGGCTACGGTCCGCGGGTCAGGACACCCTTGATCCCGGCATCGGACGGTGTCGGTGAGGTGGTGGCTGTCGGCGACGGCGTGGACCGGGTGGCCGTGGGCGAGCGGGTGGCGCCGTTGTTCTTCCAGCGCTGGTATGGCGGCGAGGCGCGGCAAGCCA
>REEP01000035.1 GCA_007695045.1 Rhodospirillales bacterium
GGCGGCGAAACGGGACCGGCGGCGAAACGGGACCGGCGGCGAAACGGGACCGGCGACTGCGCCGGTCCCGTGACGCCGTTACGCGGTGGCGGCGGCCAATTCGCGTGCGCACCACGCGTAGGTTCGGCGAATGCCTTCGGCAATGTCGACGGTAGGATGCCAGCCCAGGACGTCGCGGGCTTTGCTCCAATCGGCAGCCCGGTCCACATCCCCTTCCGGCTTAGTGGTGTCGAAGCGCATGGGGATCGTTCGGGCCGACGCGGCGACGACCTGCTCGGCGATTTCCCGGATCGATGTGCTCGTGTCCGGACCGATCTGGATGACGCCGGCGCCCAGGCCTCGCTCGACCACGCGGATCAGGGCATCGACGGCATCGTCCACATACACGAATGCGCGCCTCTGGGCACCGGAGCCCCAGACCACGAACTCCTCGTCCGGGTACCGGATCGCCTTGCGGATCAGCGCCGGAATGACCTGCGATTTCTCCGGGTCCATCTCGCAGCGGGGCCCGTAGACGTTATGAAAGCGCAGAACGCCAACGTCTATCGTACCGGCCTCTGACGCCAACTGGGCGAGATACTCTCCCATCAGTTTTGACCAGCCGTAGGCCGACTCCGGTGATGCCGGGTAGACGTCATCCTCCCGAAAAGGCGGCGGGTTGAGAACGGCCTGCTTCTCGGCCGGATAGCTGCACGCCGAACCCACGTAAACGTACCGGGCGACCCCGGCCTGAAGGGCGCCCCGGATCATGTTGTTGTCAATCAACTGGTTCTGATTGAAAACGAATAATTGATTGCCGAAAACGAAATTGATCCCGGCGACCACGTCGGCAAGGTGGATGACCAGATCCCGCCCGGCGCAGAGGCGTTGGCACGCATCTGCGTCGGTCAGGTCAACCTCGAAAAAGCGTGTGTCGAAGTCGATAAATGGCTTGCCCTGATCGCAGAGGTTACTCTTCTTGCCGCGCCACAAGTTGTCAGCAACAGACACGTCAGCACCCAGCTTGAGCAGAGCCTTGGCGAGGTTCGATCCGATCTGCCCTGCACCCCCGGTAATCAGGACATCAAGACTACTCCAGTTCATGGAGATTTCCTTTCGATTCTGAGCACCCAACCACACAGGCTGGCGCACTGAGGTTATGGATGCCTTGGCCTTCTCTCGTCGGTTTCCCGCCAGACCCATCCGCTCATCGCTGAGGGGGCCCGGCCGGCGACGCGTCACTTGTGTTCGGCGACGGGGGCGGCTGACGGCTCCGATGCCGGATGGCAACCGCCGCCATCGGCGGCGCCGCGGAATCGAATGGCCACCTTCTCGCAATCGGTCGCGGTGGCCAGCACCGTGTACGAGATCCCGAATGCGGAACAGAAGTCTTCCAGGGCGCGAAATTCGTCCAGAACGCAGTCGAATTCATCAAAAATAACGATCGCCTTAGGTAGAAGAGGCCGAAGCATGCACAGGACGTACAGTGCAGACGAGTAGAGATCGGCGTCGATGTGAATCACGAACGTGTCGCAGGCGGCGAGCGCATCCGTGGTGGCGAGGAATCCCGGGAGCGAATCCTGAAAGCGGCCCTTGACGAACGTGACCCTCGGGTCGTCCGTTACCGGCAGCTCGCCGCCCAGCGTCCATGTGCCCGCCTCCACCCGCCAGCCGAGACCGCGCCATTCCTCGGGCATCCCGGTGAACGTGTCGAACCCGAAGAAGCGGGCCTGCGGGTGCGGGCAGGTCCGAGCCCAGCGCTTGACAACGTTCCCGCTCGCGCACCCGAACTCGAGATAGCAGAAGCGGGGCGGGAGATGGGCGGAGATCAGATGGTCATAAGGGGCTTCGCGGTCGGCGAACGAAGGGGTGGGGGTGGACGCATTCAGGTGCGTTTTGCGCCACGTCCGCAACGACGGGGTTGCGGCGATGATGCGCCAGCCGAGAGAGGCGGGTAGAAACGTGAGCACACGCTTGGCCATTTTGCGTGCACCGGATGGCAACCGCCGCACCAACGGAAAGTCCAGACGCGGGTCGAAGCGACGCACTGCCTCGTTCGCCGGAGCATGCCCAGCAGTCATTCAAAATACCCCTTATTTACACATAAATAATCATTAAAGATTCCCTAGGGAATCTGTGGCCTCTTGCGCAGTCGGGGCACAGTATTCGCTTCGGCTGCACGCATCAAGAGATTTTCTTTCGCATGCGCAGCCCGGAACGATGGCAAACGGTAATGCGACGGCGGCTGGCGCCACGGCTCGCCGGCCATCACCGGCTACCGAGCGCACCAATGCGCGTTATAGAAGTAATTTTGGGTTGACCGGACCAAGATCGCGCGATACAACTTTGGGTGGGTCACGTTTGGCCACTTTGTCCGGGTTCGTGGTCGCGCGATCTGCTTTCTGACGGATCACGCGATTCGGTGGCGACACATGGCAGGCTCGACAGGAGGCCACTTGTGAAAACGCCCGTTGCCCAACTAGAGCGTTCATACTGACGTCGGCCATAAGTATAAAACATGGCATTTCCGTGAAAATCTGAAATTGTGTTTATAAATGTCCCGAAACTCTGTGCCGCTTGGCTTCAGCGATTGCCGCGTTTGGAGGCGGGGGCCCAAATGGGTCTTTATCGTTTGGTGGTTTTGTGCGCATAAAGTGGTAAGAAACATGGGCAGGTGTGGGCCGGGGTGTCGTGATCGGCGGCTCTGCGGCGGATTCGGGACCGGGTAGCGGCGTCACTGGGCTGGCCCGGTGCCTTCGGCGCTGAGCACTTTTCTGCCTCTGGGGAGTAGGAGGGTGGCGATGCGACGCCTCATTGCATTACGATCGTTTCAAATCTGGGAAGGCTTGGTCTTTCTCGGGGCAGTGTACGCCGGTGTGCGTGCAACCGAGGGCTGGGGGCCTGTCGATGTCGTCGGCCCTGGTGCCGTCGGCGTCCTGTTGCTCGCGGTTCTGTGGTCTTCGTTGCTCGCGACACTGGGACTCTATAAGTCGCGCCGGTTCGGCAGTCGGGTCAAGGAGGCCGCGCTGCTGATCGGCGTGACGACCGCGGCGACGGCCGTGCTCTCCCTGGTCGGCACGCTCAGTTCTCTGCCGTTTGCCGAAGCGGCATTCGCGATCACGTTCTGGGTCGGCTTGACGGCTGCGATCGTCGGTGGTCGGATGGTGGTCCGCCTGCTGTTGGGCATACTGCGTTCGCGCGGTCGCAACATCCGGTACGCGGTCATCGTGGGGGCCGGACCGCGCGGACAGGCGCTGGCAGAACGGCTGGCGTCGCAGCCGCGCTTCGGTTTCAGGGTCCTCGGCTTCGTCGACGATGAAGCGCACCTGAAAAAGCTGCCCGCCATCTGCAATGCCCTCGGCAGCTTCGATACGCTCAGCCGCGTGCTGGCGCATCAGCCGGTGGACGAGGTGCTGATCGCGCTCCCTGTTCGGTCCAATTATGATAACGTTTACACGACGTTAAAGACCTGCGAGCGGCTCGGGGTTGCGGCGCGTCTGTTTGTCGATTTCTTCGACCTCGACGGCACCAAAAGCAAGATGGAAGCCATCGGCGCGGCCCTGAGCGTCAAGCTTTATACCGGGCCGTCGGCGGTGTGCTCGTTGATGTGCAAACGGATGATCGATGTGGTGGTGGCGGCGGCGGCGCTGCTGGTTCTGTCGCCGCTTCTCTTTCTGATCGGGCTGGCAGTGCGGCTCGACAGTCGGGGGCCGGCCCTGTTTCTGCAGAAACGAGTGGGCCAGAACAAGAGAGTCTTCAAGCTCTATAAGTTCCGCACCATGGTGCAGGATGCGGAGGCCCGAATGGCAGCTTTGGAAAGCCTGAATGAAGCATCAGGTCCGGTGTTCAAGATCGCCCATGACCCGCGTATCACCCGGATCGGAGGGTTTCTGCGCCGGTATAGCCTGGATGAACTGCCGCAGTTGATCAACGTGCTGCGCGGTGAGATGAGCTTGGTTGGTCCGCGACCGTTGCCTCTCCGCGATGTGGAACGCTTTGAAGAAGACTGGCACAGCCGTCGCTTCAGTGTGATGCCGGGCCTGACCTGCTCATGGGTCCTGTCCGGGAGAAGCACGCTCAGCTTCGATAAATGGGTGGCTCTCGATCTGGAGTACATCGACAGCTGGTCACTCTGGAACGACGTTAAGATCTTCTTCAAGACCATCCCGGCAGTGTTTCGCGGCGCCGGCTCGTACTGAGCGCAGCGTTACCCATTCTGTCGCGCGGTTTGCGGTGGTTGCCAGGGTGGCGCAACATTCACAAGCACGTTGGCACGAGGAACAAGCATAAAGATGCCATATCATCGTGTTCTGGTGACCGGCGGGGCCGGCTTTATCGGTTCTCATCTTTGTGAACGCCTGCTGGAACAGGGCCACGAAGTCTTGTGCGTCGACAATTTCTACACAGGACGGCGCACAAACGTGGCGCGCCTGTTTTCCTCTCCCAACTTCGAACTGATGCGGCACGACATCACGTTCCCGCTTTATGTTGAAGTGGATCGGATTTTCAACCTGGCTTGCCCAGCGTCGCCGATCCACTATCAGTTCGACCCCGTGCAAACGACGAAAACCAGCGTGCACGGGGCGATCAACGTTCTGGGGCTGGCCAAGCGGGTCAAGGCTCGCGTCCTGCAAGCCTCCACCAGCGAGGTTTATGGCGATCCATCGGTGCACCCGCAAACCGAAGATTATAACGGCAACGTTAATCCGATCGGGCCGCGCGCCTGCTATGACGAAGGCAAGCGCTGCGCCGAGACCCTGTTCTTCGACTATCACCGGCAGCATGGGCTCAGCATTCGGGTCACCCGCATCTTCAATACCTACGGGCCACGGATGCTCGCCAACGACGGCCGTGTCGTCTCCAACTTCATTATCAGCGCCTTGCGCGGCGAGCCCCTGACCCTTTACGGCTCCGGCACGCAAACTCGCTCTTTCTGCTACGTGGACGACCTCGTCGACGGCCTGATCCGTCTGATGGATGCCCCCGACGACGTCACCGGACCCATCAACCTTGGCAACCCGCATGAGATCACGGTCACCGAGTTGGCGGAGACCGTGGTGCGATTGACCGGTTCATCCTCCACGTTTGCCACGCATCCGCTGCCGGCGGACGATCCCAAGCAGCGCCAGCCGGATATCTCCCTGGCCCGCGAAACGCTGGGATGGGCGCCGAAAATGCCGTTGGAAGCCGGACTGAGGGCGACCATCGAATACTTCCGCCAGGAATTCGAACTGGAACGGATTGCGGGATGACGCCCGGTCCCGACGCCGGTCCCACCAAGCACGGCACCACATGGCCGCTATGCGCGTCCTGTTCGTAATCCCGTCGCCGGTGGGCGGCACCGTGCAGTATACCCACAACCTCGCCAATGCGCTGGTGGATCTGGGGCACGAGGTGCTGGTCGCCGCCGCCATGGACTTTGAAATGAAGCCATTTGCCCGCCGGTATGATGTCGTGGAGGTGTTCGACGGCACGACCCCGCATCCCGGCCGGTTCGCGGCCCTTCTGCGGGCGGTCCGGCGCTTGTCTCCCCAGGTGGTTCATTTCCAGGGTGCACAGCATCCGGAATTCTATCTCCTGATGTGGAGCGTACTGCGCCCGTTCACCGGCGCGCGTTTTGTCTGGACACCCCAGGACGTGCTGTCGAACGCGCGGCGGCCGTGGCACATGAAGGCGTATCGTGCCGTCTACCGCCGCATGGAGCACGTTTTCCTGAATGCGCGCCAGAATGCCGGCATGATCTCGGAGTACTTCGGCGTGACGCCGGACCGGGTCACCGTCCTGCCGATCCCGGACCTGGTGGCGTTTGCCCGGGACGATCTTGTGCCCGAACCGCCGAACGACGTTCCGGCCGGCCGTCGGCTGGTTCTGTGCTTCGGATTGATCGAGCCGCGCAAGGGCATCGATACGCTCATCGAGGCCTTTGCCCAGGTGCGTGATCGGGCGCCGGAGGCTTTCCTTCTGGTGGTGGGCAAGGCGCTCACCGATGTCGAGCCCTACCGCCAAGCCATCGCGTACCAAGGCCTTGAGGACGACGCCCGGATCGTCGACCGCTACGCCACGTTTCCGGAACTGGTCGGGCTTTTCCGGACGGCGCACGTGGTCACCCTGCCCTATCACCAAGGCTGGAACAGCGGTGTCCTCGCCACCGCCTTCGGGTTCGGCAAGCCGGTGGTGGTCACGGCCGTCGGCGGCTTCGACGAGGTGGTTACGTCCGGACACACGGGACTTGTGGTCCCGCCGCGTGATCCCGCGGCATTGGCCGATGCCATCGTTGCCGCATTGACCGATTCCGACCTCTACGGTCGTATGGCGGCGGCTGCAACGGTCGAAGGGACCAAGGCCTCCTGGCAGTCGGTTGCGACCACCACGGCCGAGGTTTACCGCCGTGTCTGCGGCGGCAACAATGCTTTGCTCGGGGATGCAGCATGATTCGCCGGCCCCTCGGTCGCACCGGCCTCACTGTGTCGGCGCTCGGCCTGGGATGCTCGCGCATTGCGTCCCTCGGTACGCGGCGATCGCCGGCCGAGATGCGGGCCCTGCTGGAGCGCGCCCTGGACCACGGCATCACGCTGTTCGACACCGCCGACATCTATGGCCAGGGCGACAGCGAGCGGCTGATCGGCCGCGTGCTGAGCGGTCGTCGCGACGCCGCCGTGATCTGCACCAAGGCCGGTTTGACCCTGCGTACTTCCCAGACCCTGATCCGGCTGGCCAAGCCGGCTCTGCGACCTGTGCTGACCCGGGTCGGGCGCCTAGGTCGTGCGGCGTCGGCGGTTCGCCAGGGCAGCGAGGACACGGCATTCGAGCCGCAGCGCCTGCGCAAACGACTGGAGGGCAGCCTGCGCCGGCTCAAGACTGACCATGTGGACGTGTTCCTTCTCCACAGCCCGCCACTCACGGCCCTCGCCGATGGGGCGCTGTACGATCTGCTGGACTCTGTGGTCGAGAACGGGCTTGCCCGGACAACCGGGGTTTCCTGCCGCTCCCTGAAGGATGCGGGCCAAGTCATCGCCGCCGGCCGGGTTGACGTCGTGCAGGTGCCCTTGAGTGCCGCTGCCCTTGCCCGCGCCGATGAGCTGCTTGCCGAGGCCGCCGCGCACGGCGTCGGGGTGATCGCGCGAGAGGTCTTCGCGGGGGGCGTGCTCGTCGGATCCGCAGCCTCGCCACCCGATCCGGCGGCGTTCGATCAGGCTCTCAAGGCAGTCGTCGCCGATCCTCGGATGGCGGCGGCGCTGGTGGGGGTGACCACGCCGGGGCACCTCGCCGCCAACGTCGCCGCCGTGGCGTCCCTTGCGGAGGCAGGAACCACCGCACCGTCCCGCCAGCACCCTGCCGTGCCCGCGTAGGACAATGCTGATCAAGGCCGCTACCATCGATGACGGCGCCACCCTGGAGACCGATGTCTGTATCATCGGCGCCGGTGCCGCCGGGATCGCACTCGCGATCGAACTGGGACGCGCCGGCATCGCGACGATCCTGCTCGAGGCCGGCTCTGTCAGCGGCAGCGCAAGAAGTCAGCGTCTTTACCGGGGGGCGGTGAACGATCCGGATCGCCACTTGGCGCCGGACCGCGATCGCAGCCGCGGCCTTGGCGGCACCACGGCGTTGTGGGGCGGGCGCTGCATGCCCTATGACCCCATCGACTTCGCCCCTCGCCCGTGGATCGCCGCCAGCGGCTGGCCGATCGGTCTCGATACCCTGGAGCCGTTCTACCGCCGCGCCCAGCGGTACGTCGATTGCGGCGCGTATGCGTATGACGCTGCGGCCGCCGGTCTGCCCGGCGCGCTGATCGAGGGGTTCCGCGATGGCGCGGTGACCACCGGTTCGATCGAACGATGGAGCCCGCCAACCCATTTCGGGACGTCGTTCCGACCGGAGCTCGAGCGGTCCGAAGCCATCAGGTTGGTAACGGGCGGCGTGGCCGTCGGACTGGAACCGGACCGGGGCGGCATCCGGGTCGCCCGCGTGACGGTGCGCACTCTGCGCGGCCGCCGGTTCGGCGTGCGTGCGCGGCGCGTGGTCCTGGCGGGCGGCGGTCTCGAGTCCACCCGCTTGCTCCTGGTCACCGGGCGCGACCGGCCACGGGCTCTCGGCGACCATTCCGGCTGGCTCGGCCGCGGTTACATGACCCACATCGGGGGCGTCGTCGCGCGCATCGTCTTCAATCCCGGCCAGCGCATCATCTTCGGGTATGAGCAGGACCCGGAAGGCGTTTACGTCAGGCGGCGGTTCCGCGTGTCGGACGAAGCGCAGCGGGAGCATGGTCTCGTCAACATGTATGCCCTGCTCGATCGGCCACTCCTGGACGACGCGCAGCACGGCAGCGCCATCCTCTCGCTGGCCTATCTTGCCAAGCGCCTCGTCCAGAAACAGTCGCCGGGCGCGTCAACAGGGGCCGGCGGCTCGGCTTTGGGGCTTTACTGGCGGCACGTCCGCAACCTGCTCACGGGCGCACCAGAGGTGCTGAGCGTCCTGCCGAAATTCGGCCGGCAGCGGTTTCTGTCCGGTCGGCGTGTCCCCTCGCTGCTGCTGTCCCGCGCGGACAACAGCTATCATCTGTATTTCCACGCGGAACAGACGCCGGACCGCGCCAGCGCGGTGCGGCTGTCCCCGTCCTGCGATCACCTCGGAGTGCCCCATCTCAGCATCGATTTTCTTGTGAACGATGACGATGTGGACCGGGTGTACCGGTCGCATTGCATCATCGATGAGGAACTGCGCGGGCAAGGTGTGGGCCGGCTTGCGTTCCTCGGGGCCGATCCGCGTGCGGACATCCGCGCCTGCAAGGCCACGCTCGGGCATCATGTCGGCACGGCGCGCATGGCCGCCGACCCGGCCGATGGCGTGGTCGATCCCGACTGCCGGGTCCATGGCGTGGAGAACCTCTACGTGGCCAGCAGCGCGGTGTTCCCGACCAGCAGTCAGGCCCACCCGACCCTGACCATCGTCGCCCTGGCGCTGCGCCTCGCCGATCACCTCCGGGGGATCGACGCCGGCAACCATGCGGCTTCGGTGCAGCGCGATCTGGTGGCCGGGTGAGGCTTTGACATGCCGGGTGCAGCCGGACCGATCCTGATCACCGGCGCGACCGGTTTCATCGGCCGGGCCTTGACCCGTCGCCTGCTCCGGGATGGCATGAGGCTGGTCCTGGTAACCCGTCCCAGTGCCGCGCGCGCCGTCGCTGCGGAAGTGGGGCCCGCCGCGACCGTGCATGCCGCGGCCCTCGAAGACGCCGATGCGCTGCGCCACGTCGTCGGCTTGGTCCGGCCGGAGGTGGTCTATCATCTCGCCGCCTTGACGGACCCGGCCCGGGATGTCCGTAACGTGGACGTGGCCCTGATGACCAACCTTCGCGCCACGATCGCCCTGGCCGAAGCGGCTCTCGGTGTCGGTGTTCGTGTGTTCGTGGCGGCGGGCACGGCGGAGGAGTACGGCCGATCCGACGTGCCGATGCACGAGGACATGCCGCTCCGCCCGCTGTCGCCCTATTCCGCCGCCAAAGCGGCGGCGAGCTTATGGCTCAAGATGATGCATGATACCTTCGGGCTGCCGGCCGTCGTGCTGCGGCCGTTTCTCTGTTACGGACCTGGGCAGGCGCCCCCGCGCCTTGTGCCATCGGCCATCCTGCATGCCATCGCCGGACGGGATTTCCCCATGACCGAGGGGGTACAGCTGCGCGAGTTGACCTACGTGGACGACGTGGTCGACGGCTTCGTGCGGGCCGCCGCCACGCCGGCCGCCCTCGGCGAGGCCATCAATCTCGGCAGCGGCGTGGAACACACCGTCATCGACATCGTCACGGAGATCTACCGGCGGGCGGGCCGCGGCGGCCGGCCTTTGCCGGGGGCGCTGCCGACGCGATCCAACGAAATGCGCCGCTTCGCCGCCGACGGGAGCAAAGCCGTTCGCCTGCTCGGCTGGCGCGCCACCACGCCGCTCGGCGATGGCCTGGACCGGACGATCCGCTGGGCCGAAGCCGAAGGCGACCGGCCGGTGCCATTCGTGCTGCGCCGGGCACGAGGCGGCTGCCCGTGAGCAGCCAAATGCACCCCGCCGATCCCGGTAACGGCCCTGCCGGCTCTCAACCACGACGATGGCGCACCCTCGCCAGCGTAAGCCGCATCCGAAACGTCTCGTTCAGCACCGCCGACCACGTGCTGCTGCTGGTGCTCTGGGCGGTCTCGACGCCGATTTTCATCGCACAACTGGGGGACGAGCGCTTCGGGGTCTGGGTGCTGATCAACGCGGTGGTGGGCCTGGGCGGGGTGTTCAGCCTGGGTTTCGGCGAGGCCACGATTCGCTTCGTCGCCAAATACCGGGCCGACGGGCGGGACGATCTGGTGCATCGGGTGGTCGAGACCACGTTCGTGCTCTACCTCGCGGCCGGAATCGTTTTCGGGGCCGGCGTGGCGGCGGCGGCATCGTGGCTCGCGGTGCATGCGCTCGGCGTCAGCGCCACGCACGCGGCGGAAGCGACCGCGGGCCTGCGCTTGGCGGGGCTGGCATTGGTCGTGACCAGCCTGCTCAAGGTCTTCGAATCCGCCATCAACGGTTTCGAACGCTTCGATCTCACCGCCCGGATCAGCATGGTCGCCCGGACCGGCATCATCGTGGCCAACGCGGCGGCCGCTCTCCTGGGCTTCGGGCTGATTGTCTTGATGACCATCACCGTGGTCGGCTTGGCCGGGCAAGCCGTGGCCACATACCGGGTGGTGATGCACCGTTTCCTTCCGGAACTGCGCCTGTTCCGCGCCCCCTCTCGGGAGGTGACAGGCGACGTCGTGCGCTTTGGCGCGCACAGCTGGTTGCAAATCACCTCCGGCGCGCTCAGCAACACGGTGGACCGCTTCCTGGTCGGCGCGCTGGTAAGCCCGGCCGCCGCCGGCGTCTACGCGGTCTGCCTTCAACTTGCGCAGCAGATCCACCTCCTTCTGGTCCGGGCCCTTGCCTTCATCATGCCGGCGGCGAGCGGCGCGGCCGGCAGCGGCGACGGTGGCCACGCCCTTCGCGAGGCCTACAGCCACGGCGTTTGCCTGACCCTGGCGCTGATCGGTGTCATTGCCATCCCGTTGTACGTTCTGGCGCCGCAGGTTCTGACGGTCTGGATCGGACCGGATTTCGCCACCGATGGGACAGATACGTTGCGGTTGCTGACGATTTATTTTGCCATCTGGGGGATCGGCGTCGCCCCATTCTATCTGCTCAACGGCGCAGGGCTGCCCGGGTGGAACACCGCGGCGGGTCTGGTCCATGGACTGGTCATCGTCGCCGTGGCAGCGCTGCTCCTGCCAAAACTGGGGCTGGAAGGCGCGGCCTGGGCGCGGCTGGCCGCCCTGCCGACTCTGGCCTTGGTCCTGGCGGCCATGCACGCTCGCGTGTTGCGGGCCGGGCGTCTCGCCACCGCACTGCTGGTGGCGGGGATCGGCGTGCTGCTCGCCCTGGCGGCGTTGATCGAAGCGCGCACGGCGGGGCTGATCGATGCTCGGTTCGGAGAACTACTGGTGGCCGGGCCGGTCCTCGTCCTGGCCGGCGGCCTGCTCTCCCTGGTGTTCGTGCTGCTGGCCCGGCGGGCCGCTTGAGCGGCTCACTCGGCGGCGGCCGGCGTTGCGGGAGCGGTCGCCGCCCGCGCGGGGGTGGCCACGGGCGCGACCCGTTCGGCCATCCGCCCGAGCACCATGGCCAGTGCCAGTGTCAGCCAGATCTCCCGGGGCATGGGGTTGAACATGAAGGTGCCGAGCTGTCCCGCCAGCATCACGAACACGATCACGGCGTAGGCGCGCAACGTCTCCACCGATGCCGCTCGCCACAAGGCCCGGAAGGCCAGGACCCAGAGCACCAGGAAGGCTGCCAGCGCGGGCAGGCCGGCCTCCGCCGCAAGCTGCAGGAAGATGTTATGCGGGACGGCCGTGTCGATGTAATTGTGGGCGGACGCTCCGAGCGGCAGGTAGTCCCGCGCGACAGTTGGGCTGTGGTCGATGCCGACGCCAAAGAGCGGGTGCGACAGGATCATGTTGACGGCAGCTGCCCAATTCTCCTGACGCCACAGCAGCGATTCCGAGGCTTCTGCGACGTCGGCGGTCTGGGTCGCAGACCGCACCGTGCCGATGCTCTCGATATCGCGGATGATGGCCCCGGGTGAAAAATCATACATCGCCAGCAGCAGAACGCCGGAGAACAGGCCGATCAGCGCAAGGGTACGGGTGGTGCGTGTTGCCGCGACCATGGCGGCGGCGATGAGCACGAGCATGCCGATCCAGGAGCTGCGGGCGAAGGTGTACCACCAGCCGATGAAAAACAGCCCGACCGCGATCAGCAAGGTCAACCGTACCAGGGTCGAGCGAGCTGTCAGGGCGAGCCCTACCGCTGCCGCGATGGCTACCTGGAAGAAGCCGGCGAGGGTGATGGGGTGGGCATGAGTCCCGACCACCCGGATGTTTTCCATCCCGCGTTCTTCGGCGAGATGCTGCTGCCAGCCGCCAAACGGCGTGAAGTTGTAGAAGGCCTCCGCCATCACCAGGAGGGCCTGTAGCGCGGCGACGCCCACGAGCACCCAGAGGACACGTCGGAACCGATCAGGGTCGTCCGCTTGGTTCAGCACCACGAAGAAGACCGCAGCGTAGATGATGAACGACCCGACCCGGCTCAGCAGCCCGGCCGTGCCGAAGGCCACGGACGACACCAGGATCGCAGCAAAGAACGCCAGGGCCGCGATACCGTAAGGCCAAAGAAACAAGCTCGGCATGGGGACTTTGCGAGCGAATGCCTGGAACGCGATCACGCCCAGGCTGGCCACGATGACGAGACGCGCGACGGTGATGCTGTCGGTGAACTGCACGTTCACCGGGACGACAGCCACGACCGCGTAAAGGGCGCTGTAGGGCACCGCCAGCATCACGCCGGCGGCAACCAGGGCCGGCAGGACGACCGCTCCCTTGAATGAGAACACGGCCGCAATGACGCCCAGCAGCCCGCCCACCGATAGCGACAGCGTTCCCTTGACCATCCGCTCAATCACGCCGAGAAAGCCTCCTGGCCATTGCTTCCGCGCTCCCTGACAAGGGCTCGAACGACAGTGTCACGGCAGGACGTTAACGTGACCTTGGGAGAGATGTGCGATGTAGAGCACCGCGAACGTGGTCGTCGCAGTCTTTCCCATTTGAAACCGCAGACGCACCAACGCAAAACACAGGATAGCATCATGCGTATCGTTCATTTTAATGCCGGTGGGCCTGAATTTCACGACCGACCGTACCAGTACGATGCTCACCACGTCCACATGATCGACGAACTCCGGCGCGCCGGGCACGAGGTGCTGCATATCAATCCGGCCGGCATCCTGGGCCGGTACGACACCCCCGATGTCTACGGCGAGGTCACGGTCGCCCGGGTGCGCGAGTTCCAGGCCGAGGGCGGTTGCGACCTGTTCTTCGCCACCGCCGTCGACCATGCCCTGCGGCCCGACGCGGTGCAGGAGATTGGCCGGCTGGGGATTCCCACCCTCAATCTCGACATTGACGATCTGACCCATCCGTACAGGGTCAAGAAAATCACGCCGGCCTTCGATCTGGTCTGGACCTCGGTGCGGGAGAACGAGGCGCTGATCCGGCGCTATGGCGCGCGGAAACTGGTCCAGATGCCATTCGCGGCCAACCCGCACACGTTTCATCCCGTCGCGGCTGACTCGGAAACGCGCGCGGTCTGCTTCGTCGGCGCCTGTTACGGTGCCCGCGCACGGTCGGTGGCCACGCTCTCGCAGAATGACGTGCCGGTGCGGGTCTATGGGACCAGTCCGTTTGACGTCTACGGCGCGGGACAGGTGCCGGTGCCGGCTCTTCGCGCGCTCAGTTACTACCAGGAAGGGTGGGAGCGGCTGTTCAAGAGCCTCAGCTACGCCACGGGGCGCACGTGCATCCGCGCGATGCTGGCCCGTTCCGTGGAAACAATGGTCCGCGACGTGCCGGAAAAGCACCTCAAGAACCCCCTGATCGAATACCACCCGGGGCCGTCGTTCGAAGACATGCCGACCTGCCTTGCCGAGCACGCCATTTCGCTGGGCTCCCTCGAGGTGTCGAGCACGTTCGTCCTCAAGCAGCCTCTGTTCACCATCCGCTTCCGCGAGTTCGAGGCGCCTATGTGTGGTGCCGTTCATCTCGCCAACGGCTACCCCGAGCTGAAGGAATACTTCGAGGAAGATCGGGAGATGATCTTCTACCACAGTCTGGAGGAACTGACGGACAAGGCGCGGTTCTGGCTCGATCCGGCGCGCGACACGGCGCGCCAGGAGATTCGACGCCGGGCGCGGGCGCGGAGCGAGGGCGAGCACACTTGGCGCCACCGCTTTCGCCGCTGCCTCGATCTGCTCGGCATCCATCAGCCGATCTGACGCCGGTGGGTCTGATCCCGGCTCGCCGCAATCAGGCCTTGAGTTCCGGCGCCCACGGGGCGTAACGGCGATAGGCCTTGAGGATGGGGCCGAGGAACCGGTTGCGCTGCATCTTCTCCAGCATGACGCACTGGTCGGCCAGTTCGTCCAGCAGCAAGGCGTAGCGGGCGGCGACCGCCTGCACCGCCTCGTCGCCCTGGCTCCGGGCATCGGCGAAGTCGGCCGCGATCAGCGAGGCTAGGTGTGTTTTCCGCTCGGCCCGGGATTTCTCCACGGAACTGAGCGACTTCGAGGTGTAATGCAGGCGATACCAGCCGAGCATGCGCGGCGTGACGATGGCCGGCGCGGCGCGATGCATCCGCTGCCACAGGCCCAGGTCCATCACGTAGTGGAGGTGCTCGTCGAACGGCCCGGCGGCTTCCCACATCGCCCGGTTCCAGAACACCGACTGCGTCGGGATCCAGCGGAGCGACCACAACAGGAAGGTGGTATCGTCCACCCGTTCCGGGACACGCTCGCCGAACTGTCGGCCGCGTCCGTCGATCAGGCGGGCGCCACCCACGAGCCACTGGGGCTTCGAGAAGTCCGTGAGCAAGTCCGCCACGTGGTGGAAGGAGCCGGGCTCCAGCAGGTCATCCGCATTGGCCCAGTAATGGATGTCACCGTTGGCGCGGGCGAATCCCTTGTTGATGGCGTGGCACTGGCCACGATCGGGCTCCGACACCCAGTAGGCCAGACGGCCTTCGAACCGGCGGATGATGTCCACCGTCGCGTCGGTACTGCCGCCATCGATGATGATGAATTCGAGATTGGGATAATCCTGCCCGAGGATGTTGTTGATGGTCTCTTCCAGGTAGTCCGCGCCATTGAACGTGGGCAGGACCACGCTCAGCTTGGGCGTCGGTCGCGCCGGCTGGATTTGCTGTTGCGTTGTTTCGGTCACCGGAAGTCACCTCGATGTGGATGGTCCTTGAGCGGTGCAGATTGCCCGCGTCATTGCCGCGGGCCGGTCCGCAAGGTTCTCGAGTAGTTTCCGTCGTCGATCAATTGTCGCAGCAACGCACTGTCGGCAGCCCGCGTACTGATCCGGGGCAGGTTGAAGTAGAGCTCAAAAAGGAGCGAATCCGCCACGGTCACCGCCTGGACCGCGGGCATGCCGGGCAGGTACTCCTGGAACACGCGCCGCCACAGATCCCGCCGGTCGCGTTCCGGCTCGGCGAGGATGCCGAACTCCGGCAGGAACAACGGCCGATCCGTGACCGTTCGCCAGGCTTCGTAGCCCGGGCGGAATACGGCTTCGAAGCTGCCCGTATCCTTGAAGTCCACCGGCCAGGCGGGGTCGATGAAGTAGACGCTCTGGCCGACCCAATCGATATAGTCATCGCCTGGGTAGTAGAACCGAGGGTGCAGCCATTTGCTCTGACCCTCGACGTTTTGCGTCATATATTGGTTGCCGGAATACATGAACCAGGTGACGTTATGCGCGCCTTCCTCGCGGAACAGGTCGATGACATGGATGAACAGGTCACGGATGCGTTCGGGACCGTCCGGCCAAGCCGGATCGCCGTACTGTCCGCAAATGTCGTCGACGGAGTCCATCCAGCGCCGGCCATCGGCACCGAAGGCGAACTGCCCCTGCCAGTTGAACTCGGCCACGATGGTCAACATGATCGGATGGCCCCAGTCCCGGATCTGGCGAGCGGTGGTCCGGATGAACTCGTCGTCGGCGCCATCCAGAATGCGCTGGAAGTGACCGTACGGGCGCTTGACGCGTGCCCAGAACCAGAATGAATCGATATCGCAGCAGTAGATGCTCCAGGCCAGCGCCAGGACGGAGCCCCGCTGGCGCAGGTGTTCCGCCAGTTGCAGCGGCCGAAGGTTGCCGTCTCCTTCGAGCGGCGCGTTGAAGGGTTGGGCAGGTTCTTCGCGACTGCTGGCGTAGTCATACCAGTCGTGAAAGGTGAACACGATTGGCGGAAAGCCGCCGGTACTCCCGGCGAACGCGTCGATCTCCTCCGGTGATGCCGGGATCTGATAGGATCCGATGTAGGGCCCTTGAGCGGGGGGCAGTACCGCGGCCGCCGTCGGCGCCGGGCGGGTGCGGGGCATGGGCGGTGCGACATCCTCCCGGCAAGAGCGGTCGGCCCCGGAACGGAGTTCCCGATCAAGTTCCAGATCGGGGCCGATGCCAGATGCGGCCGCTCCTTGGCCGAGACCCACGGCCGCTGCGACCAGTAACACCGGCAAAAGATGTCGTCGGAATTTCATGCCATACTCTCCCGCATTCGGCACTAACAAGGCGTTGATGACGTGGGGTGGGGACGCGATTCTTCGAGGCGCGTGTGGCTCGGCCGCCCGGCGCCGGTCAATGCGCCATGAGAAGAGGCAATGGGGCGTGTTCGATCAGGTGGCGGGTGACGCCGCCCAGGATTAGTTGGCGCAGCCGGCTGTGGGTGTAGGCCCCCAGCACCAGGAGATCGATCCGATCGGCCGCTGCCGCCGTCAACAGCGTTTCCCCGATCGATCCCTTGTCTTCCGGAAGCGCGCCCAGCGCGGCGGCAATACCATGCCAGGCCAGGAACGCTACCAATCCATCGCCGCTTTCGCGGGTCACCTCCGTCTCCACCGCATAGACCCGGACGGTGTCGGCATGATGGAGCAGCGGCAAGGCCGAACTGACCGCCCGCGCCGCCTCGGCGCTGCCGTTCCAGGCGATGGCGATCCGTGTGCCCGTCACGGCGACCGGCTGGCCGCCGGCGATCAGCACCGGCCGACCACTTTCGAACAGGGCCGCATCCAAGGTGGCGCGGGCGAACGGGTCCCCGTCGTCCCGAGCATGCCCGATCACGATGAGGTCCGAAAGCCGGCCCTCGCGCACGGTGACGTCATCCTCCCGGCCGACCACCTCAAGAAACCGGGTGGACGAGCCGGTGGCACCGGCCTTCTCCCGGATCTCCAATCCGGCCTCGGCGCGCATCGATTCGAACCGATCTCGCGCCTTGGCCGCCCGTGCCTCGGCTTCCTTCTCGGTGAGGACGATCAACTCCTCCACCATGGCGCCGGAAACCCCTTCGCCCAGCAAGGGGACCGTGGCCTTAGGGTCGGCGCGCACATGCAGCACCGCGACGTGGGCGTCCAGTCCTCGTGCCAGCCCGAACGCCCAGTGCAGCGCCCTCTCTCCTGCGTCGCTCGCGCTGAACGGAACCAGAATTCGACGGATCGACATGCTACCGCACTCCCGCGCGGCCGCCCGCTGCGGCCATGCCGTTCTTCACATCCCGGTCATGATGGCGCCGCCGTGGGTAAAAAGCCAGAGCGGCAACCGGCCGCAGTCGCAGCCCTTAAAGATCCGGCTCAGGCGAGACCCAGCAGCTTGAGCCCGGCCCGAGTGTTTTGATCCTTGGTGCCGCTGGTGTCCAGGCGGGTCCATGTCATCGGCCCCACATCATGCTGCAGCTGCAGGCGCACCACCCAGGCGGTGGCATCGGATACGTTGCGGGTACGTCGGGTCACCCGTTCCTGCATCACCTCCGGCGAGGCCTCCAGCCAAACCCCGTGGAACGGGACCCCCACCTCGTGCGCCACCTGTTCGATCGCTTGGCGCTCCTCCGGCTCGCCGAAGACCGCGTCGGCGATCACCGACTGGCCTGCGATCAGGACCCGCCGACATTCGTCGTACACGGCGCGGTAGGTGCGCTCGGTCATCCGCTTGGAGTAGCCGCCGGGCCCGAGCCGTTGTCCCAACGGGATGCCGGCCAGGCGTTTGCGGGTGCTGTCGGTTCGGACCACCCGGGCGCCGGGGGCCATGCCCAGGTGCGGGCTGAGCCAGCGGGCCATCCGCGACTTGCCGCTGCCGGACAGGCCGCCAATAGCAATCAGCCGCGGCGGTATCGGCGTCAGATAGTCCAGCGCGCGATCGAGATAGCTGGCCATCTCGGCCACCACCTCTCCGGCGTCGGCACGATCGGGATGCGGGGCGAGGCTGGCGGCAAGGACATGGCTGCGGATCGCTGCCCGGAGCGACAGGAACAAGGGCATCGCCCCGAGGCCGCCGGCATCGCCGGTGTTGTCCAGATAGCGGTTCAGCAGGATGCTCGCCATGTCGCGGAGGCCGCGGTGGTCCAGGTCCATCACCAGAAATGCGGTGTCATACAGCACGTCGATATCGGCCAACTCGGCGCTGAACTCGATGGCATCGAACAGCGTGGCCTGACCCTTGTGCAGGAAGATATTGCGCAAGTGCAGGTCACCATGGCAGTGGCGAACCATCCCGGCGGCCCGGCGTTCCTCCAGCAACTGCTCGGTGCCGGCAAGCGCCCGCCACGAGGCTTCGCCCAGCTTCCGCATCTTGTCGGAATCCAGCAGGCCAGTGGCGCTTTCGGCGAAGCAACGGGTATTGGATTCAATGATCCGGGCGATGGCGCCGCGGCCGCCGGCATCGGTCACCTGGCGCGCACCCTGATGGAAGCGGGCGATGGTATCGGCGAGATCCTCCATGGCGTAGCGGTCCAACACGCCTTTTTGTGCGAGGCGATCGAACAGGGTCGCCTGATCGAACCGTCCCATTTCCACCAGCCAGTCCACCGGCTCTCCATGTGGATCGCCGCGGGGACCGAGCCTGAGTGAGCCGCGCTCATCGCGGCTCACCGGCAGCACCGCGAGGTAGATATCGGGTGCCGTGCGCTTGTTGATGCGCAGTTCCGCCTGGCAGAAGCGGCGGCGCTGGTCCGCCGTGGAATAGTCGAGGTACGGAAATTTGACCGCTCGCTTCAGCTTGTAGGCGCGATCGCCGGCCAGGAAGATCACCGAAGCATGGGTTTCGATCACGTCAACGTGGTCGACGCTGCCGCCGTAGGTTCCCGGTCGTGACAGGAACCCGATGACCTCGCTCTGGTCCTCGACGATCATGGCGGCGGCCTCCCTTGCCGATTTTGGCGGGCAGCCTAACCGCTTGAGCCCTCAAGGCAAGGGCGGAAACGTCCTTGTGCCCGGCGCTGATCAGCGGAAGAAGGCTTTCGGCTCAGGGATGCCGTGGGGATCCTGATGGATCAGAACCTCGGCGCCGGGGATCACCTGTTGCACGCCGCGCATGACCTGATCCCCGATGGTGTGGGCATCGAGCAGGGTCAGGCTCGGGTCCATCTCCAGATGCAGTTGCACGAAGGTGTCGGTCCCGGTGCAGCGGGTGCGGATGTCGTGAACGTCGATCACGCCGGGATGTCCCTTCGCCACCTCACGGATCCGTTCCCGATCGGTTTCCGGCAATTCCCGATCCATCAGCAGGTCAAGGCTGCGCTTCAGGATACCGCGCGCGCCGTTGAGAATGAACAGCGCGATGGCGATGGCGATCAGGGGATCGGCCACCAGCCATCCGAACTGCGTGCTCAGCACCAGGGCGAGGATCACCCCGGTGTTGGTGAGCAGATCCACGGCGTAGTGCAGCGCGTCGGCCCGAATGGCAATGGACCCGGTGCGCCGGGTGACAAACCGCTGGAACATCACCAGCGCCAGCGTCAGGGCCATGGAGAACGCCATGACGGCGTAGCCGATCATGGAATTGCTGATCGGCGTCGGGTTGATCAGGCGCTCGCCGGCGTGGAACAGAAGGAACCCGGCTGAGCCCGCGATGAAGGCCGCCTGAGCCAGTCCGGCCAGCGGTTCCGCCTTGCCGTGGCCGAAGCGATGCTCCCGGTCCGGCGGTTGCAGAGCTTGGTGAATGGCCACGAGGTTGACCAGCGAGGCGGCGAGATCGAGCACAGAGTCGATCAAAGTGGACATCAGGCTGACTGACCCGGTGGCCAGCCAAGCCGACGTTTTGGCGATGATCAGGACCGTGGCAACACTGACCGAAGCCGCCGCCGCCAGCCGCTTCAGCCGGTCGCCGCTTTTTCTTTCCTGTTCAATCTCACGAATGATCCCGGCTTCCCTCAAGGGTAGAGTTCCTCGACGGCCCAGCCGTCACCGGTCCGACGGTAGCAAAAGCGCATGTGCAGCCGGAACGGCCGGTCCTCCCAGAATTCGATGACATCGGGGAGCACACGATAGCCGGACCAGAACGGCGGCCTCGGCACCGCCCCGAGCGCAAAGCGGGCGGTATATTGGGCCACCCGCTTCTCCAGTTCCAGCCGCGCACTCAACGGCCGGGACTGCTTGGAAGCCCAGGCGCCCAGCTGACTGACGCGCGATCGGGTGGCGAAATATGCATCGGCCTCCTGGTCGCTGACCCGTTCGATCCGCCCTTCGACCCGCACCTGGCGGCGCATGGATTTCCAGTGGAAGCACAGCGCGGCTTGCGGATTGCTTTCCAGTTCCTGCACCTTGCGACTGCCGAGGTTGGTGTAGAATGCGAACCCGCGCAGATCGAGGCCCTTGAGCAGAACCATCCGCGCCGACGGTGCCCCGGACGGGGTGGCCGTTGCCAAGGTCATGGCATTGGGGTCATTGGGCTCCTTCTGCTCGGCTTCCTGCAACCAGGCGGCAAACAACGTAAACGGGTCATCGGCGGTCATGGCACGGCCCTCGGTTTCCAACTATCTGATTCGAAGGTCACCCGCTCGTGATCCGGTGTTCCTCGCGACGGCAACCTTACGGCATCATATTCCTGCCATGTTGCCGAGGCGTCCTGAAGACACCGCGGCTCTGGAAGCGGGTGAACGGGATCGCGCGTTCACGAAAAAGGCGGTTGCCTGAGGCTTCGGCTGAGGCCCGTATCCTGGATCACTGGAGGACACAAGCACGATGACTCTTCGGTCCGTCATTCCCGTCGCGCTGGCGGCGGCCCTGCTCGCCGGCTGTGACACCACCGGCGGCACCAAACAAACCATCGGCACCGCAGGCGGTGCGGCGCTCGGCGGCCTGCTCGGCGCGCAATTCGGTACCGGCACCGGCCAGTTGGCGGCGACCGCGGCCGGCACCATCGTGGGTGCTCTGGTCGGCGGCGAGATCGGCCGGTCCATGGACCGCACCGATCAGCTGTATGCCGCCCGGACGGCCCAGAATGCGCTGGAAAGCAATCCGGTCGGTCGCACGTCCACCTGGCGCAACCCCGACACCGGGGCGTCCGGGTCGATCACGCCGGTAAGCACGTCCTACACCGCGGCCGGTCAGCCGTGCCGCGACTTCAACAGTACCGTCGTGATCGACGGACGGCAGGAACGGCTGACCGGACGGGCCTGCCGGCAGGCCGATGGCAGTTGGCAGATCATCCGCTGACGCCATGGTGTGACATGTCGCTGGACCGGCGCTCGCCTTTCAAGCGGCGACAGCGCCGTCCAGTGACGGCGGACCTTCGGAATTCAACACCGAATGCGTGACCCATACCAAGTGCTTGGCGTCGCCAAGGGCGCCGACATCAAGGCGGTGAAGAAGGCCTACCGCAAGCTCGCGCGCGAACTGCATCCGGACCTCCACCCTGGCGATACCCAGGCGGAAAGCCGCTTCAAGGATGTCGCGGCGGCGTACGACTTTCTGTCGGATGCGGAGCAGAAAGCCAAATACGACCGTGGCGAGATCGACGCCAGCGGCGCGCCCAAGGCGGAACGGCGCTTTTACCGGACGTATGCGGAAGGGGATCCGGGTACGCGTTATCACGACCCGCAGGAATTCTTCCGCGATTTCCAGGACGCCGACATTTTCGCGGAGTTCTTCGGCGGCCGTGCCGGTCGCGCCGCCCGGGCGCGCGGTTCGGATGTTCGCGCCACCCTGGAAGTGGGCTTTCTCGATGCGATCAACGGAGCCGTCAAGGAGATCACACTGCCCGACGGCAAGCGTTTGAAGCTGACGATTCCGCCCGGTTCCGAGAATGGTCAGGTGCTGCGGTTGAAGGGGCAGGGCATGCCCGGCATCGGCGGCGGACCGGCCGGCGACGTCAACATCGAGCTGAAGGTGCAGCCGCACCCGACGTTCCAGCGCGACGGTCAGGATATCCACTCCGAGGTGCCGATCACCCTGGCCGAGGCGGTGTTGGGCGGCAAGGTGGATGTCGCCACCGTGGACGGCACCGTCAGCCTTACCGTGCCGAGAGGGGCCAACTCGGGCACGCGGCTGCGCCTCCGCGGCAAGGGCGTGCCCGCCGCCGGTGGCGGCGGTCGCGGCGATCACTACGTCACTCTCAAGGTCGTTCTGCCCGAGCAGCCGGACCCGGAACTGAGCCGGTTCGTGGAGGAGTGGGCGGCGCGCCATCCCTATCGCGTGCGTGACCGGCAGTGACAGACCGGCAGTAACGGACCGGAACCAGACCATGACCAGCTTCGATGACATCGTGCGCATCTACCGGGTCGAGCGGGTGGACCTCACCGCCTGGATCGAGCGGCGGTGGGTGCGGCCGGCACACACGCCGGAAGGCTTCGTCTTCGATGATGTGGACGAGGCGCGGATCGCGCTGATCCGGGAGTTGCGCCAGGATCTGCTGGTGGATGACGAGGCTTTGGCCATGGTGCTCAACCTGCTGGACCAGCTCTACGCGGCGCGACAGATGCTGCGCACTGTGGAAGACGCGATCGAAGCTTGTCCCGAGCCGGTCCGGCGCGAGATCCGTGCCCGCCTCACGCGCTCACACGATACATGAGCTGAACGTGATCCGACGCCCCCGCGGGTCGGCCATGGGCACGCTGCGCTACGATTGAAGCCGTTTCGGTGCGAAAAAGCGCGGTTCTGGGGCGAAAAAAACGCGTTTTTCCGAGCCAACCCATTGATACCAAACGAAAACAGCACGTCCGGCGCGCGCCGATGTATGCATTTGTATACAAAAGTTATCATTTTGACGATTTTCGTGTTTAGAATCAGGCGCTTAGCATTTCAGCGCCGACGCTGCTTCCGGCATGCGTCGGGCCAACCCGACATCATGGCATAAAGTTACCGGCGAGGCAAGGTAAATGTTCCTAACGCCCCGGCCGGCCGGCGCTGTCGCGACGACAAACCGAGGCGTGTGGCGATGCTCCGTCCTTCCGGGATTGCTCCACGCAATCCGGCTACGGGCTTATCGAGGCCGACCGGAGCTTGACGCAGGTCAAAGGGCTGCCGGCCGGGCGCGCAGACCGGCACGCACGCCGTCCACGAGGCCGCGCAAGTCGGCTTCGCTCACGCGGTCGCACCGCATGATGGCCGCCGTTACGGGATCGCTGATCAGATCCTCGACCGAAGGCTCGATCCCGCCTTCGGCAAAGTGTTCGTTCCGACCGCGCCGACGCCGCGGTGGGGGACGGCCGCCCGGTGCCCAGGCACGCCCGGATATGGTTTCGCAGGACAAACCCAGCATAGTTTCCTCCCTTTTCGGCGAACCAGGACTCGCCGTTTTAGTTGCCGCAGCCCGGCTTTCCCGACAGGAAGCGGAGCGGGTGCCATCGCACGCGCCTGGATATTATTGGTCATTCAGTTGCGCGTACGCAGCCAAGGACGCTGCTTATCGGAGAACCTGACGTCGATAGCGCAACACCCAAACTAGTACTATACGCACGTGTGCACTGCAGCACAAGCGCAAGTATGGCGCTGCGAAACACTTTAAGTTAGGTTTGCAACTTAATCGCGTTAAACGGTGAGTTGTCTCCGTGCGGCGGGCTACGGTGCGATGGAAAGCGTTGTCGCGCCCATGATCTGCCCGGTTTCGCGTGCCTGAACCATCACCGCCACTGTGGTCGCGCCCGTGTTCCCGTCGGCGACGGGCAGGGGAACCGTCAGGTGGTGGTTGCCGCCGTCCCATGTGTCCAGCCGGCGTAGCTCGGTCACCACGTTGACATGACGCAAGCGGCTCCCGGCGTTGTGGCCCGATTGCACCTCCGTGCTGCGCTCCCGGTCGAACACCACCAGCCACACGTCGGCGCCACCGTCGGGGTTCCGGCCGGGACCGTCGCTCAGGTTTATGCTCAGGTCGTCAGGATCGCGGCGATTCAGGGTTACCGAGACCCGATCGGCACGTGGTGCCTCGCTGATGCGGTGTCTGACGGTAGATGCATCGGTGCCGGGCAGATGAGTGACCCCTTGAATCACCATTTGCGGTGTATAGACATAGGGAAGATCGAAGCGATCGGCGTAAGCCCGCTGTCGGCGGGTGCCCTCGGCCGTGGCGAACGGATCCTGCCAGCCGAGGTAGTCCCAATAGTCCACATGAACGGAGAGAGCCAGGACGCCGGGCTCGTCGGCGAGTTCGCGCAGCAGCGCGTCGGCCGGCGGGCACCGCGGACAGCCTTGCGAGGTGAACAGCTCCACCACGGTGAGGGGCTCCCCCGCTGCGGCCGGCATCACGGGCACCAGACGCAGCGACAGCATAACAGCCGTCAACGCCACCGCCGAAGCATGCAGGATGAGCCGCCCCATAACGCCGTAGCTAATGCGCTTCAGCAGCCGTTCCCAATCACGGCGCAGTGATCTTCGGATCACCGCCGGGTATTACGCTGGTCAACGCCCTCAAGTCGCTTGGCCGAGCCGGTTCAAGACATACTGCAGGATGCCGCCGCTCCGGTAATAGTCCAGTTCGTCCACCGTATCGATGCGGCACAGAAGTGGCACTTCTTGATCCGACCCGTCCGCCCGGTGGATGGTGAGGGTGACTTCCATGCCCGGCTTCACCTCGCCGTCGAGGCCCGTGACGTCAAAGGTTTCCGAGCCGTCGAGACCAAGTGTCTTGCGCGTGGTCCCTTCCTGGAACTGCAGGGGCAGAATGCCCATGCCCACCAGGTTGGAGCGGTGGATGCGCTCGTAGCTCTCGGCGATCACCGCCTTGACGCCCAGCAGCCGGGTTCCCTTGGCCGCCCAGTCGCGGGACGACCCGGTGCCATATTCCTTGCCGGCGAACACCAGCAACGGTGTGCCGTTGTTCTGGTAGTGCATGGCGGCGTCATAGATCGGCATCACCGTGCCGTCCGGCATCAGCCGGGTCACGCCGCCTTCGGTGCCCGGCGCCATCTCGTTGCGGATGCGGATATTGGCGAAGGTGCCGCGCATCATCACTTCGTGATTGCCGCGGCGGGATCCGTAGGAGTTGAAGTCCCGGTAACTGACGCCGTGCTCGATCAGGTAAGCACCGGCCGGGCTGTCCTTCTTGATGGCCCCGGCCGGGGAAATGTGATCGGTGGTCACACTGTCGCCGACGATGGCCAGGGCACGGGCCCCGTTGATGTCGGCGAAACCCTGCTCGCCTTGGTCTTCGAAGAAAGTGGGATGGCGGACGTAGGTCGATTCCGGCTTCCAGGCATAGGTCTCGCCACGCGCCACCTCCAGTCCCCGCCAGACGTCGTCGCCGCGGAACACATCGGCATAGCGCGCGCGGAACAGGTCCGGGGTCACCCACTCGTCAATCTGATCCTGGATGTCCTTGTTGCTGGGCCAGATGTCCTTGAGATACACGTCCTGGCCTTCCTCACCGGTGCCCAGGGAGTCGCTGAGAAGACTCGCCTTCATCGTCCCCGCGATCGCATACGCCACCACCAGGGGCGGCGAGGCCAGATAGTTGGCGCGCGTCTGCGGGTGGATGCGTCCTTCGAAGTTGCGGTTGCCCGAGAGCACCGCGGCGACCGTGAGGTCACCCTCGTCGATGGCCTTGGCGATCGGCTCCGGCAGCGGACCCGAGTTGCCGATACACGTGGTGCAGCCGTAGCCCACCAGGTTGAAGCCGAGGGCGTCCAGATCGGTTTGCAGGCCGCTGTCTTCCAGGTAGCCCGAGACCACCTGCGAGCCGGGCGCGAACGATGTCTTGACCCAAGGCTTGACGGTAAGACCCTGGCGTCGGGCGTTGCGGGCCAGCAGGCCGGCGCCGATCAGCACGCTGGGGTTCGACGTGTTGGTACAGCTGGTGATCGCGGCGATCACCACGTCACCATCGCACAGTTTGTAATTGGCCCCTTCCACCGCCACTTCGCAGTCAACCTGAGGAACGGTGCCGCCGCCTTCCTCCTCCATGTCGCTGGCCGAGTTGGCGCCATGGACGCCCCGCTCCGATGCGAGGAAGTGTTCGAACGCTGTTGCCGCCGCCGACAGCGCCACCCGGTCCTGCGGCCGCTTGGGCCCGGCCAGCGACGGCTCGACGGTAGCGAGGTCGAGTTCCAGGGTGTCGCTGAACTCCGGGTCGGGCGTGTCGGCGTCCCGCCACAGCCCCTGCGCCTTGGCATAGGCCTCGACCAGGGCAACCCGCTCCGGATCCCGGCCGGTGAAGGTGAGGTAATCCAGGGCCGCCTGCCCGATGGGGAAGAAGCCGCAGGTGGCGCCGTACTCCGGCGACATGTTGCCGATGGTGGCCTGGTCGGCCAGGGTCAGGTGGTCCAGGCCGGGACCGTAGAACTCGACGAACTTGCCGACCACGCCTTTTTTGCGCAGCATCTCGGTCACCGTCAGCACCAAGTCGGTGGCGGTGGTGCCTTCCTTCAGGCGGCCGATCATCTTGAAGCCCACCACCTGCGGGATCAGCATGGAAATCGGCTGGCCCAGCATCGCCGCCTCGGCCTCGATCCCGCCGACACCCCAGCCCAGAACGGACAGGCCGTTGATCATGGTGGTGTGGCTGTCGGTTCCCACCAGGGTATCCGGGTAGGCGAGTGTGGTGCCGTCGGCATCCCCGGTCCAAACCACTTGGGCCAGATATTCCAGGTTGACCTGGTGACAGATGCCGGTGCCGGGGGGCACTACCCGGAAGTTGTGAAATGCCTCCTGCCCCCAGCGCAGGAATTCGTACCGTTCCTGATTGCGCTCGAACTCCCGCTCGACGTTTTGACGGAACGCGTCGGCGTTACCGAACTCGTCCACCATCACGGAGTGGTCGATCACCAGGTCCACAGGCACCAGCGGGTTGATCTTCTGCGGATCGCCACCACGCTGAACCATGGCGTCGCGCATTGCCGCCAAGTCGACCACGGCCGGCACGCCGGTGAAGTCCTGCATCAGGACCCGGGCCGGGCGGAACGCGATCTCCCGTGTGGAGCTGCGCGACTGCAGCCAGAGTGCCATCGCCTTGATGTCGTCGACGGTGACGGTGCGCCCATCCTCGAACCGCAACAAATTCTCCAGCAGCACCTTCAAAGAGAACGGCAACCGCGTCACGTCGCCGAAGCCGGCCGCGGCGACGGCGTCCAGGCTGAAGTATTCGTACGTCCGATCACCGACCTTAAGGCTGCGGCGGGCGTTCAGGGTATCGTGGCCGGATGCGGACACCATGGCGCTTCTCCCTCGGATCTGGCACTCTGTCGTTCGCGGACGCTATGAGCATACTTCGCCGCGCAAGTCCACCCGAGACAGCAACGCAGCGTGGCTCAGCGCGGCGTCGGCACGATCCGACGTGGTGGCTCGTACGCCGGCCGGCAAGTAGGGTGCCGATGTTGGGCCCCGTTTCGCGCCAACGCTTGGTTGAGCGCCTGCCGTCCGGCTTGTCGCTTCACCAGGGCGTTCAACAGATCTTGTTCAGGGCGAGTTCCAGGATACCCTCCGCGCCGGCGGCCTTCAACTGCGGTACCAGCGTCCGCACCTGTTGGCGATCGACCACCGTCTCCACGGCAAGCCAGCCGGAGTCGGTCAGGTGGTTGACGGTCGGGGCATGAAGGCTCGGCAGCAAGGCGGTGACACTGTCGATGTGTGTCGCCGGGACGTTCATCTTCAGCACCACCTTGCCGCGGGCGGCCAGAGCCGCCTGCAACAGCAGCGCGATCTGTTCGATCTTGTGGCGGCGCCCCGCGTCCGCCATGGCGGCATGGCTCGCAACCAGCACGGTGTGGGTGTGCAGCACGTCGGCGAGAATGCGGAGACCATGGGCGCGAATGGTGGTGCCGGTCTCGGTCAGTTCCACAGCGGCGTCGGCCAGCCCCTCCACCACCTTGGCCTCGGTGGCGCCCCAGGAGAACTGCACGGTGGCCTCCACCCCCTGCTCGGCAAGGTACCGCCGGGTATAGCCCACCAGTTCGGTGGCGATGATGCGGCCCGTGAGGTCGGCGACCGAAGCGACGGGGGATTCCTGCTTGACGACCAGGACCCACCGGGCCGGCCGGTCCGAGGCGCGGGAGTAGACCAGATCGGCGACCACGGCCACGTCGGCCTGCGTTTCCAGGATCCAGTCGATCCCGCACAGACCGGCATCGAGGGTGCCGCCGGCCACGTAGGGCCCCATTTCCTGGGACCGGACCAGGGCGCAGGCGATGTCCGGATCGTCGATCGCCGGGAAGTAGTTGCGTGCCCGGGGCTGAATGGTCCACCCGGCGTGGGCGAACAGGTCGACAGTGGCGGCCTCCAGGCTGCCCTTGGGGATGCCAAGCTTGAGCGGTGCCATGGTAATCCGGGCCGTGTGACGGGTGAATGGGCGGCTGGTATGCCCGGTCCTGCGGGCGCGGGGGTGCGATACCGGAAAGCCACGGCGCTGGCAAGGCCCCGGCGGCACCGCGCCGGGGATCGGCCTGCTACAGGCTGAGGCCGCCCGGTCCGGAAATCACCATGCGAACCAACTCCGCCTGGCGCCCGGTTCCGGTCTTGCAGAAAATCTGCTTGAGGTGCTTGCGGATCGTCTCGTAGGCGACATCCAGCAATTCGGCGATTTCGTCGAGCCGATAGCCGTTGGCCAGCAGAGCCGCCACACGCGCCTCGGCGCCGGTCAGCCCGTAGATCTGACGAAGACGGATTTCGTCCACCTCGCCCGCATGCTCCGGATCACCGACAAACACGACCGCTGCCGGTTCTTCCCACCCGGCCGTGTCGCCGCTGCTGCGCACCGGACTGACCAGGACGGAAACCGGCCGCCCCCCGCTGGTACGGGCAATGGAAAATGCGGTTGTGCGGGCGGCCCGGTTGCGAGGCCCCGCGTGCAGCGCTTCGGCAATGAGATCGCGCAGCCGCACCCGGCGACCCTCGCGGATCATCTCAAGCCCCAGGCGGCCCACGACGAACACCTCACGATCGCTCAGGACCGCTCGGGCGGTCCGATTGGTGGCCAGCGGGACGCCGCCGAGGCTCACCAGGATGACGCCGATGGGCATCAGGTCGAGGGTATCCAACGCCACCTGCCGCACGTTCTGACTGCGGCGCAGCATGGCGCCGGCACGCAAGCCCCGCTGCAGATACGGCATGAGCCGGCGCAACAGCGCCGCTTCCGCATCGCCGAACGGTTTCTGATCGCTCAATCTGGCCACGAGCAGGTAGGATATCTGGGCTCCCTGGCGTTCCAGTACGGCGAACAGCTGATGCGAGAGCCCTTGCGGCCCCAGCCAGTGCCGGGCGAAGTCGTTGGCGTGGGCAAGTTTCTCGGACACCATCTCGCTGCCGATCAACACGGCACCCGGCGTCCGGAACGGATCTTCCCGTTGCAGCCAGGGGTTGCTCTCAAGGTACACATCGCCGTAGGATGCGATCAGGCTCACGTCGACACCGACCGCGTGTTGCAAGCCGCCGGTGGCGGTGGCGAAATCGTGCGATGCCAGCGCGCACAGCCTGGCATCCAGGGCATCCCGCAGCTTGGCCAGGGCAGTCGGCCAGAACCGACCGTCCATGCTGGCACCGTAGAAATCGGATACCAGATCGACCAGCGCTGCCGCACCGATATTGTCCGAAGTCTGCATGGGTCACCATTCGCGCACCGGCTTCTCGTCCCTGCGACGCGATTGCCGGACGCGGGAATTAGGCATCGGGTCCCGTTAAAAATACCCTTACGGGAATCGCCGATTGAGATCCAGGCGGACGGACTGGTGCCGCGCCGGCTGCAGGCTTACACTGTAACAATGCGAAGCGAGGGTAAAAGCATGAGTTGGCCAATTCAATCGGATGCCGGAACATGATCCTGTTCGACCTGATCTGTGGCCAGGGACACGCGTTCGAGGGTTGGTTCCTGAGTGGCGAAGCCTTTGATGAACAGCGCGAGGCGAATGCGATCGCGTGCCCGCACTGCGGGTTGACGCACGTGGTCAAGGCACCCATGGCGCCACACGTGGCCCGTCGGATCGCGTCCCGGCCTGAAGAGGGTGCGGGGTCGGACTCCGCCGCCAGCGCCAGCGTGGCGGAGGCGCGCGCGGATGGTCCTGTCGATGGTCTGCGGCACGGCTTGGAAGCACTCCGCCGGCGGGTGGAAGCGACCTGCGATTACGTCGGCCAGCGCTTTCCGGAGGAGGCGCGCAGGATCCACTATGGTGAAACCGAAGCGCGGAGCATTTTCGGCGAGGCCAGTTCCAGCGAAGCCAAGGCGCTGGCCGATGAAGGCATCGCCGTCACGCGCATTCCCTGGCTGCCGCGCCGCAACGACTGACGGCGCGGCGCGGTCAAGCGCCGGCCGCAGGTCCGGCCGCACCGGACTTCACCGCACTGACCAAGTAATTGACGTCGAGATCCCGTGACAGCGACCAAGTGCCGGTCAACGGGTTGAACGACATGCCGGAGATGTCGGTGAGGGTAAGGCCGGCGCGGCGCATGCCGCGCGCCAGTTCCGAGGGGCGGACGAACTTGCGCCAATCGTGGGTGCCGGCCGGAAGCCAGCGCAGAATGTATTCGGCGCCGATCTTGGCCAGCGCCAGGGATTTCAAGGTGCGGTTGAGAGTGGCCAGCACCAGCACTCCGCCCGGTCGCAGCAGGGTCGCGCAGGCATCGAGGAAGGCATCCGGGTCACTGACGTGTTCGATCACCTCCATGCTGACCACCGCGTCGAAGGTTCCCGCTAAACCCTCGACCACCAGGTCCTCCGGCAGGCAGCAGCGGTAGCGGATGTCGAGGGCGACCGACCGGGCATGCGCTTCGGCCACGCCGACGCCCATGGCATCGGCATCGATCCCGGTGACGGCCGCACCGAGCCGGGTCAGCGGCTCCGCCATCAGGCCGCCGCCGCATCCGACGTCGAGCACGCGAAGCCCTTGCAGCGGCCGCGGCGCCAAGGGCGCCCGGCCGTAATGCCGGGCCAGGGCATCCCGGGTATAGGCGATGCGGGTCGGATTGAGCTGGTGCAGTGGTCGGAACTCGCCCGCCGGGTCCCACCAGGCATCCGCGATGGCGGCGAACCGGGCGATCTCGTCCGCGGACGCGGTGCCGCCGCTCGAGCCTTCCGCGGCCTTCGTAACCCCTGTCGCGTACCGTCCCATCAGGATGGCTCCTTTCTTGGCTGGCTTCGCGCGTGTTGCCGAGATTTGCGTGAACGGGTATGTAACGGTTTGATCGATGCCTCGGCAACGGGCGCCGGATTTTGTGCCGGCGCCATTGCCGAGGTGCGTGTTCAACCCTATTACCCGTTCGGGAACGCCGCATCGGTGTCCACTGTTCCCCGATGCAACAATAATCCGTCAACAGGATCAAGACGCATGGCTCGAGTGGTACAGAAGTTCGGGGGCACCTCGGTCGCCAATCTGGCGCGCATGCAGGCGGTGGCGGAGCGGGTCAAGCGCGCTTACGACGCCGGGGACGAGGTTGCCGTCGTGGTGTCGGCCATGGCCGGGGAGACCGATCGCCTGTGTGCGCTGGTGGAGGCTGTCGGTCCGCTCTACGACGCCCGCGAGTACGATGTGGTGGTGGCCTCCGGCGAGCAGGTCAGTGCCGGCGTGTTCGCGTTGGTGTTGCAGCAGGCGGGGGTGCCGGCCCGGTCCTGGCAAGGCTGGCAGGTGCCCATCAGGACTGATGGCGCCCACGGGCGGGCGCGCATCGCCGAGATCGAGGCCGAGGAACTGCTCCATCGGCTGGCCGGGCGCGAGGTTCCGGTGGTGTGCGGGTTTCAGGGTGTCGCGCCCGACGGCCGGGTGGCGACCTTGGGTCGGGGCGGGTCGGACACTAGTGCGGTGGCGCTGGCCGCGGCGCTCAAGGCGGATCGCTGCGACATCTATACCGATGTCGACGGGGTTTATACCTGCGATCCGCGTATCGTGAGCAAGGCGCGGAAGCTGACCAAGATCACCTTTGAAGAGATGCTGGAGATGGCCTCCCTCGGCGCCAAGGTTCTGCAGACCCGCGCCGTCGAGTTGGCCATGAAAGAAGCGGTGCGGCTCCAGGTGTTGTCGAGCTTCGAGGACGTGCCGGGAACCCTTGTGGTAGGGGAAGACGAAGTGCTGGAACAGGAAGTCATCAGCGGCGTGACCTACAGCCGCGACGAAGCCAAGATCACGCTGCTGCGCGTGCCCGATCGGCCCGGCGTTGCCGCCGGAATCTTCGGCCCGCTGGCCGAGGCCAGCATCAACGTGGACATGATCGTCCAGAATGTCTCGGCCGAACACGCCACCACCGACCTGACCTTTACCGTTCGCGAGGCCGATCTGGAACGGGCGGTCGCGGTGATCGGCGCGCACCGGGACAGCATCGGCTACGCCGACCTGCGCTCGGATGCCAACGTGGTCAAGGTGTCCGTCATCGGTGTCGGCATGCGGTCTCATGCCGGGGTGGCGCAAAAGATGTTCAGCACCCTGGCCGAGAAGGGGATCAACATCCAGGTCATCTCCACCTCGGAGATCAAGGTCAGCGTGCTCATCGAGGAAATCTACACCGAACTGGCCCTGCGCGCCCTGCATGCGGCATACGGCCTCGATGTCGCCTGATGCCGCCGCGATGACCCCGGCCATGGCCCGGCTGGACGGGCTGTGGCGGCGCGGCACGGCATTTCTCGGCACCCGCTACGCCATTCTCGGCGGTGCCATGTCGTGGGTGTCGGAGCGCAACTTGGTGGCCGCGATTTCCAACGCCGGCGGCTTCGGCGTCCTCGCCTGCGGTTCCTTGGATGCCGACCGGTTGGCGGCCGAGATCGCCGCCACCGAAGACCTGACCGAACGGCCGTTCGGCGTCAATCTCATCACCCTGCACCCGGACCTGGATCGGCTGATCGCCGTGTGCCTGGAGCATTCGGTGGGCCATGTGGTGCTCGCTGGAGGCCTTCCGCCCAGCCACGCCATCAAGCGGCTCAAGGACAACGGCGCGCGGGTTCTCGCCTTTGCGCCGGCGCTGGGGGTGGCCAAGCGCCTGGTGCGCCAGGGCGTGGATGCCCTGATCATCGAAGGGGCGGAAGCCGGCGGCCACATCGGACCGGTGACCACCGGCGTGCTGGCGCAGGAAATCCTGCCGGCGGTGCGCGAGGTGCCGGTGTTCGTTGCCGGCGGGATCGGACGGGGCGAGGCCGTCCTGTCGTACCTTGAAATGGGGGCGGCCGGCTGCCAATTGGGAACTAGGTTCGTCTGCGCCCACGAATGCATCGCCCATCCGGCCTTCAAGCGGGCGTTCATTCGTGCCAGCGCCCGGGACGCACTGCCGACGACCCAGTTGGACCCGGACCTGCCGGTGATACCGGTTCGAGCTCTGGTGAATAACGGGTCGCGCCGGTTCATCGAGGCCCAGCGCCAAGTTTCCGCGCGTTTCCGTGACGGGCTCCTCACCTTGGAACAGGCGCAACTTGAAATCGAATTGTTCTGGGCCGGGGCCCTGAAACGGGCAGTGCTGGAAGGCGATGTGGAGAACGGCTCGTTGATGGCCGGCCAAAGCGTTGGCATGGTCACCCGGGAGCAGCCGACAGCGGACATCGTGGCGGAACTTGTTTCGCAGGCACTGGAGGCGTTGGATGGACGGCAGCGCGGCGCGGTCTGCTGAAGGCATGCACTACCGTCAGACGTTTCTGGCGTTCCGGCAGTTGCTGTCGCGAATTCGCGACGTCATGGCGGGGGCGGGTGACCCGGAAACGCGCCTCGGACGCATTGTCGGCATCATCGCCGAAAACATGGGCGCGGAGGTCTGCTCCATCTATCTGCGCCGCGCCGGCGAGGTTCTCGAACTGTTTGCCACCCGGGGCCTTCGGCAGAGCGCGGTCCACTATACCCGCCTGCGCATCGGCGAAGGCCTGATCGGCGAGATTGCCGCTACCGGCCGGCCGCTTGCCCTGGCCGAGGCCCAGCATCATCCCAGCTTCGTGTTCCGCCCGGAAACGGGGGAGGAGATTTACCAGTCGCTGATGGGCGTGCCGATCATCGGGCGCGGCCGTGTTCTGGGCGTGCTCGCCGTTCAGAATCAGGACCGTCGGCAGTACAGCGACGATGAGATCGAGGTGTTGCAGACCGTGGCCATGGTGCTGGCCGAACTGGTCGCCAGTGGCGAACTGGTCAGTCGGGCGGAACTGGCCCCGACTGAGGGCATCGCCGTTACGCCGCTACGGCTCGAAGGGGTGAGCCTCAACGCGGGTCTGGCCATCGGCACGGCGGTACAGCACCGCCCGCATATCACCATCCGCCGGATCGTCGCCGACGACAGTCGGATCGAGCATGAGCGGCTGGGCAAGGCCGTGACCGACATGCATGGTTCCCTCGACGGAATCCTGAGCCACACCGAACCCGCCCGGGGACATGAGTACCGGGACGTGCTCGAGACCTATCGCATGATCGCCGCGGACGTCGGCTGGCTTCGGCGCATCGGTGACGCCATCGACAGCGGCCTCACCGCAGAGGCCGCGGTGCAGAAGGTTGCCAACGAAATCCGCGCGCGGTTTCATCAGGTCTCCGATCCGGTCCTGCGCGAGCGGGTTCATGATTTCGAGGATTTGAGCAACCGCCTGCTGCAGCATCTCCTCGGCTCGCTGGCCGAAAACCATGAACTCCCCGAGGGGGTGGATGCGATCCTGATCGCCCGGAATATGGGGCCGGCCGAGCTTCTGGATTACCAGCCGGGGCGGCTCAAGGGCCTGATCCTGGAAGAAGGTTCGTTCACCGCACATGTGGCCATCGTCGCCCGGGCCTTGGACCTTCCCGTACTGGGCCAGGTTCGCCGGGCGCTGTCCCGCATCGAGACCGGCGACGCTGTCATCCTGGACAGTCAGCACGCCCAGGCGTTCGTGCGACCGAGCGATCACATCCGCCAGGCCTTTGTCGCCAACCTCGAACTGCGCAACCGTCAGCAGGCGGCATACGTGGCCGAACGGGACAAGCCGGCCGTGACCCGCGATGGTGTTCGGGTGCAGTTGAACATCAATGCCGGTCTCCTGGTCGATCTACCCCACATGGCCGAATTCGGCGCCGACGGGGTGGGTCTTTACCGGACCGAGGTGCCGTTCATGGCCCGGACCGACCTGCCGGACGTGGAAAGCCAGCGGTTGCTATACGCCCGGGTGCTCGAGTATGCGGCCGGCAAACCGGTGGTGTTCCGCACCCTCGACATCGGCGGGGACAAGGTGCTGCAGCACTGGGAGCATGTGGTCGAGGAGAATCCGGCGATGGGATGGCGGGCCATCCGTGTCGGCCTTGACCGGCCGGCCCTGCTGCGCCAGCAGCTTCGGGCGATGATTCGCGCCGCCGCCGGGATGGACCTTCGTGTCATGTTCCCGATGGTGACGGATGTCGCCGAGTTTCGTTTCGCCCGCCGGCTGTTCGACCAGGAGATTCATCGTGAATCCCGGCTCGGAGGGCCGCTGCCGCGGACGGCTCGGGTCGGCGCCATGCTGGAGGTGCCCGCGCTGGTTTTGCAGCTGGATGCGCTGCTGGCGGAGGCCGATTTCATTTCCGTCGGCACCAATGACCTGGCCCAGTTTTTGTTTGCGAGCGATCGCGGCAGCGCCCGCACGGCCGATCGTTACGACTGCCTTTCGCCGGTGTTTCTCGATCTGCTGACGGATATTTTGCGGCGCTGCCGGCGCGCGGGCGTGTCGGTCAGCCTGTGCGGCGAGATGGCGGGGCGGCCGGTGGACGCCATGGCCCTGATCGGCCTGGGCTTTCGCGACCTGTCCTTGCCGCCGTTCGCGGTCGGGCCGGTGCGGACGATGGTCCGGAGCCTGACCTTGGGTCAGCTGGAGGCGTTCATGCATGATGTCCACGCCACGCGCAGTTCGAGCGTGCGTGGCAAGCTTGTGGCGTTCGCCCGGGATCACGCGATAACGATCTGACAAGACTGCCGATTCCACCCATGAAATCGCCTTGCATTTCCGGCTGGCGTTGGCAACAATGTCGTCGCCTTATGATGGATCGATTTTCTACCAGGACGCGGTTGCCGCTCCGGCCGCATGGCGCTCAGGCGCCACGATAGCCATCGGGTCCGGCATTCCCATGCCGCGGCCAGCCTCGGATCGGGCGGCAACCGGTGAGCTGCTACTGGGCCAGGCGCGAGCACTTTTCAAGGGATGGAACCGATGGATGGCCAAGCCGGGCGCGATCACGGGGCTGGCGTCGGCCCGCTGTTGCGGGCGTATCGGCTGCGCATGGGTGCCGATCTCGATGTGGCGTCCGAGGCTCTGAATATCCGCCGCGGCTTTCTCGAGGCGATCGAGGACGGGCGTTACCATGAGCTGCCCGGACCCGCTTACATCTCCGGCTTCGTGCGGGCCTACGCCGAGTTTCTGGGGATCGACGGGGACGAAGTGGTTCGCCGGGTCCGTGCCGAGACCAAGGCTGGCACAGGGCCCGAATCCCTGCATTTCCCCGAGCCCGTGTCCGAATCGGCCTCGCCGGGCGGCAGCATCGTTCTGGTGGGCGCGTTGATCGCCATGCTGGCCTACGGTGTGTGGTACGTCGGCACCTCTCGCGAAGGTACGGTCGCCGATCTGGTTGCACCGCTGCCGGACCGTCTCGCGGCGCTGTTGCCCGGTGGCGGAACGACACAACCATCGGCAGACCCCGAACCCGCTGCGGATCCGGCGCCTGCGGTTGCGCCGACCACTCCGGCTGCACCTCCCTCGACACCGCCCGCCGACATTCGGGTGGCGGACGCGGACGCGGCGGCGACGCGGCCACGGCGGCCGGAAAACGCGACCGATGCCGCAGAGCCCGCGTCTTCGCAGCGGGCCGACGAGACCGTCCCGCAGGCACTCGCCGACACCGATTCCAGGGCCCGTGGCGGACCGCCAAGCCTTGTCGCGGGGGGGAGCGGCGCAGCGGTCGCCGGCGGATCCGATCTTCTTTCGTCCGCCGAGCGGCCGAACGACGCCGCCGGCAACAGAACCACACACGCGCCCTCGGCGGCCCGCGCGGGGGAAACCTCGACCGCCATCGGCGCCCGAGTGGTTCTGACGGCGACCGAACGCAGCTGGGTAGAGATCCGCGATCCGTTGGGCAACCGCATCCTCAGCCGGATCATGGCACCGGGCGAAGCCTACCAAGTGCCGGATCAAGCGGGGTTGCGCCTGACCGTGGGCAACGCCGGCGGTCTGGAGATCCGGGTGAACGGGCAACCGATCCCGGCCCTGGGCGGGCCGGGGGTGGTGCGCCGCAATGTGCCGCTGGAACCGGATCGCCTGCAAACCCGCTTGGCCAATCCTTAGGGTCGACCCCACATCGGCGAAGACGGTTACCCGTGGACACGGCGCGCGACCCGGAACAACCGTCGGCGAACGGCGTTGACGGGCGGTGTCGGGATCCGGCACAACCCTGCGCGGGGCGCGGCGTCACCAGGGTCATGACAGCCACGAAAGCAATAAGACGATGACGGGTTCAGATCAGATCCTTCCCAGGCGCACGGCCGTGCCGGTCCGCATCGGCGATGTGGTGGTGGGCGGCGGGCATCCGGTGGTGGTCCAGTCGATGACCAACACGGATACCGCCGATGTGGCCGCGACCGTGGACCAGGTGGCGGCGCTGGCGGCGGCCGGTTCGGAAGTGGTTCGCATCACCGTGGATCGCGACGAGGCGGCGGCCGCCGTCCCGCATATCCGCGACCGGTTGGATGCCATGGGCGTGAGCGTGCCGCTGGTCGGCGATTTCCATTACATCGGCCACCGTCTTTTGACGAACCACCCGGCCTGTGCCGAAGCTTTGGCCAAGTACCGGATCAATCCCGGCAACGTCGGCTTCCGGGAGAAACGTGACCGGCAGTTCGGGACCATGATCGAGATGGCGCTCAAGTATGACCGGCCGGTGCGCATCGGCGTCAACTGGGGCAGCCTCGATCAGGATCTCCAGGCCCGGCTGATGGACGAGAATGCGGTGTTGCCGTCGCCCCGTACCGCCGCCGAGGTGACCCGCGAGGCGCTGGTTCTGTCGGCCGTGGGAAGTGCGCTCAGGGCGGAGGAGATGGGTCTCGGCCGTGACCGCATCATCCTGTCGTGCAAGGTCAGCGACGTGCAGAGCCTGATCGCCGTCTACCGGGCGCTGGCCGCGCGCTCCGACCACGCGCTGCATCTCGGCCTGACCGAGGCCGGCATGGGCTCCAAGGGCATCGTCGCCTCCACCGCGGCGCTGGCGGTTCTGCTGCAGGAGGGCATCGGCGATACCATCCGGGTCTCGCTGACGCCGCAACCGGGCGGCGACCGCACCGAGGAGGTGGTGGTCGCCCAGCAGATCCTGCAGGTCATGGGCATCCGGTCGTTCGCGCCGATGGTCGCGGCCTGCCCCGGCTGCGGGCGCACCACCAGCACCTACTTCCAGGAGTTGGCCGGGCAGATCCAGGATTACATCCGCGCCCGGATGCCGGTGTGGCGGCAGGAGCGGCCCGGGGTCGAGTTGATGAACGTCGCGGTGATGGGCTGCATCGTCAACGGCCCGGGTGAGAGCAAGCACGCCGACATCGGCATCAGCCTCCCCGGCACCGGGGAGGAACCGGCCGCCCCCGTGTTCATCGACGGCCGCAAGGCCATGACCCTGCGCGGCCCCGGCATCGCCGAGGCATTCCAGACGATCGTCGAGGACTACGTGACCGCCCGCTATGCCCGGGCCGCCGATGCCCCGGCAGACCACGCCCACACGCCGGACCCGGCCCCGACCGTCGCCGCCGACGGCCGGTAGCGGTTCGGTTCGCCATGCCCGCCCTGCAGCCGGTCCGCGGCACGCGTGACCTCCTCCCCGACGATTGCCGCCGCCATCGGCGCATCGAGCAGGCCGCCTTCGCCGTGGCCGAACGCTACGGCTATGGCGAGA
>REEP01000032.1 GCA_007695045.1 Rhodospirillales bacterium
ATGGCGGCGCCGACGCCGGTCAGCGCCTACCTGCATTCGGCGACCATGGTGAAGGCCGGCGTCTACCTGCTCGCCCGGATGCATCCCGGGCTGGGCGGCACCGATGCCTGGATGTGGTCGCTGATCCTGGTGGGGGGGATCACCGCCGTCTTGTCCTCCGTGATCGCGGTACGGCAGACCGACCTTAAGCTGAAGCTGGCCTATACCACGGTGATGGCGCTCGGCACCTTGACCATGTTTCTCGGCGCCGATACCGAGCTGGCCCTGGCCGCCGCGATGACGTTCATCCTGGTGCATTCCCTCTACAAGGCGACGTTGTTCCTGGTGGTCGGCATGATCGATCACGGGACCGGCACCCGGCGCATCGATGAGGTCGGCGGTCTGCGGGGCGCCATGCCGATCGCCGCCGCCGCCGCTCTTCTCGCCGCCTTCTCCATGGCCGGCTTCCCGCCGTTTTTCGGTTTCATCGGCAAGGAGATGATGTACGAGGGGGCGCTTGCCATCGGCCCGGCCGCGCCGTTCGTGGTGGTCGCCGCGGTCGCCGCCAATGCCCTGATGATCGCGGTGGCGCTGGCGGTCGCGTTGCGGCCGTTTTTCGGTTCCCTCAAGCCGACCCCCAAGAAACCGCACGAGGCGCCGTGGATGATGTGGGCCGGCCCGATCGTACTGGCCTCGTTGGGCCTGTTGTTCGGTCTCGTCCCCGGATTGGTCGACACGACCCTGGTGATCCGGGCGGCCGAGGCGGTGGCGGCCGCACCGTCGGACCTCTATCTGTCGCTCTGGCACGGCTTCAACCTGCCGTTGCTGCTGAGCGCGGTCACGGTGGCCCTGGGCTTGGCTTTGTACTGGCACTATGACGCGGCGATGCGCACCGTGGACGGCGTGTTCGTGCGCATTCCCATGACCGGCGATCGCGGTTACGACGCCACCATGGCGGGACTGGTTCAAGTCGCGGATGCGCAGACCGAGATCCTGCAGGGCGGGCTGATGCGCCGCTATCTGCTGACGGTGATGGCGGCCTTCTTCCTGCTGATCGGCTATACCCTGATTGCCAAGGATGCCCTGGCCGTGCCGTCGGAAGCTGGCCCGGTGGCGGCCTACATGTGGCCGATCGTCGGCTTGATCGTGGCCGCCACGGGCGTCACCGTGTTCACGCAATCCCGGCTGGCGGCGATCTGCGCGCTGGGCACACTGGGCACGGCGATTGCCCTGGTGTTCATGATCTACGGCGCTCCGGACGTGGCCATGACCCAGCTGATGGTCGAGATCCTGGTGGTGGTCATCGTCGCCATCATCCTGCTGCGGCTTCCCGGCTTCCACGGAAGTGCCCATGCCGGCCGGGTCGGCCGCCTGCGCGATGCCGTGGTCGCGATCGGTAGCGGGGCGGTGGTGACCGCGATCATGCTGGCGATGGTCAGCCAACCGCTCGATCGACGTCTGACCGACTACTTCGAGGCGCACAGCGTGCTGGAGGCGCATGGCCGCAACCTCGTCAACGTCATCCTGGTGGATTTCCGTGCGTTGGATACGTTCGGCGAGATCGCGGTGGTGGGGATCGCCGGACTTGCCTGTTTCGCCTTGATCCGGTTGCGCCGGCGGCAATCCCGCGGGCCGGAAGCAAGCCAGGCGGCCGGCGACGGCACCGTCTGAGGGGGAGCATCTCATGCAATCGCTGATCCTCAGCACCGCGACCCGCTTCCTGACCGGCCTGATGCTGGTGTTCTCCGTGTTCCTGCTGCTGCGCGGGCATAATGAGCCGGGGGGCGGGTTCGTCGGCAGCCTGGTCGCCTCTACCGCCTTCGCCCTTTATGCCATCGCCCTCGGGGCCAAGGCGGTGCGGCGGGCGGTCCGGGTGGAGCCGCGTATGCTCGTCATGGTGGGGCTGGCGTTCGCCATTGCCGGGGGCCTGCTCGCCCTGATTACGGGGGCGCCGCTGTTCACCGGGGTGTGGCTGGATATCCCGCTGCCCGGCGGCGGCGAACTGCATGTGGGATCGCCGTTGATCTTTGATGTCGGCGTGTATCTGGTCGTGGTGGGGGCAGTGCTGACGGTGATCCTGACCATGGAGGAGGAAATCTCGTAATGGAAGTGGTGCTCTCCTGCGTGGTCGGAATAATGATCGCCGCCAGCATCTATCTGATGCTGGGCCGCAACTTGGTGAAGTTCCTGTTCGGCCTGATCCTGCTGAGCAACGCCGCCAACTTGGCGATCTTCACTTCGGGCCGCCTTACCTGGGGCGCGCCCCCCCTGATCCCTGAGGGCGCGCTGGTGCCGATCAGCGATATCGCCAACGCCCTGCCGCAGGCCCTGATCCTGACCGCCATCGTCATCAGCTTCGGGCTGCTGGCATTCGCCCTGGTCTTGGCCTACTGCGCCTACCAGGAACTGGGCACGGTGGATACCGACGAGATGCGGGTCGCCGAACCGGAGACCGAGTTTGCCAAGAGAGCCAACCGGGTGTGGCGGGCGCTGCTGGTGCCGCGGGACCGCGCGCCATGATCCCGTGGCTGGTCGCCCTTCCCATCCTGGTCCCGTTCGTCACGGCCATCCTGGCCTTCGTTGCCGGCCGATCGCTCGAGGTCAAGCGCTGGATCAGCGTGGCCGGCGCTGCGGCGCTGCTCGCGGTGGGTCTGCTGCTGATCCACCAAGTCTACCAGCACGGCATCCTGGTCGGCGCCATGGGCGACTGGCCGCCGCCGTTCGGCATCGCCCTGGTGGTCGATTTCCTGAGCGCGATCATGGTTGCGATCACCGGCATCACCGGTCTGGCCGTGGCCGTCTACGCCCTTGCCGACGTGGACAGGTCGGAGGAGCACGTGGGCTTCCACCCGTTGTTCCACCTGCTGCTGGGCGGAGTCTGCGGCGCCTTTACCACAGGCGACATGTTCAACCTCTACGTCTGGTTCGAGGTGATGCTGATCTCCTCGTTCGCCTTGCTGGTGCTCGGCAGCCGCAAGGCGCAGATCGACGGGGCGGTCAAGTATGTGGCGCTGAACCTGGTTTCGACGGTCCTGTTCCTGGTAGCCGTCGGCTTGCTTTACGGCATGACCGGCACCCTCAACATGGCGGACCTGCACCTGACCATCCCGCAGGTGGAAAACCAGGGGCTGGTGACCGCCGTGGCGCTGATGTTCATCGTTGCGTTCGGCATCAAATCAGCGCTGTTTCCCCTGTTCTTCTGGTTGCCGGCGGCTTACCATACGCCGTCCGTATCGGTGTCGGCGATCTTCTCGGCCCTGTTGACCAAGGTCGGGGTGTATGCGCTGATCCGGGTGTTCACCCTGATCTTCACCCAGGACGTCGGCTACACCCACAACCTGCTGCTGATCATCGCCGGCATCACCATGCTGACCGGGGTGCTCGGGGCGGCCGCGCAGAACGAGTTCCGGCGCATCCTGTCGTTCCACATCGTGAGCCAGATCGGCTACATGATCATGGGTCTTGCCCTCTACACCCCCCTCGGGGTGATGGGGGCGGTGTTCTACGTGGTCCACCACATCATCGTGAAGGCCAATCTGTTCCTGGTGAGCGGAGTCGCCAACCGCCTGACCGGATCGTTCGAGTTGAAGAAGATCGGCGGGCTCTACAAATCGCAACCTTTTGTTGCGGTTCTGTTCCTGGTGCCGGCGTTCTCGCTGGCCGGTCTCCCGCCGCTGTCCGGGTTCTGGGCCAAGCTGGTGCTGGTTCAGGCCGGGCTTGAGATCGATTCCTACCTTATCGTGGCGACGGCGCTGTTGGTCGGGTTGCTCACCATCTATTCGATGACCAAAATCTGGAACGAGGCCTTCTGGAAGCCGCACCCGGATGAGATCGAGCCGGGAACTGGGGCGGTTGCCCTGAGCCGGCGCGACTATATCCTGCTGACCGCACCGATCGCTGGTATGGCAGCGCTCACTGTGATCATCGGGCTGTGGACGGAACCGTTCATCCTGCTCGCCACCAGTGCCGCGGAGCAGTTGCTCAATCCGGACGCCTATGTCCAGGCCGTCTTGGGAGTGCGACCATGAACCTGTTCCTCCTCAATGCCTTGTTTGCGGTGGGCTGGGCCCTGGTGTGGGGCGGCCTGACCGTGGCGATGCTGCTGATCGGCTATGCCATCGGCTACTTGGCGCTGTGGCTGACCCGGCCGCTTTATGGCCCGAGTGCCTATTTCCGGCGCGTGCCGCGGACGATCTATCTCGTCATCTACTTCCTGTACGCCCTGGTCGTCTCCAGCGTTCGAGTTGCTGCTGACGTGCTTCGGCCCAGGCTCAAGAGCCGTCCCGGCATCATCGCGGTGCCGCTGGACGTCAAGTCCGATGGCGCCATCACCCTGCTTGCCAACATGATCTCCCTGACCCCTGGAACGCTGAGTCTGGACGTATCGTCGGACCGGCGGGTGCTGTTCGTCCACTCGATGTTCATCGACGATCCCGACGCCGAGCGCCAGGGCATCAAGGACACCATGGAACGACGCATCCTGGACGCCAGCCAATGACCTCACTGACACACCTCATCAGTTCCTGGTCGGTCGTCATCGCCATCACCCTCATCGTCGTCGCCATGGTGCTTGCGTTTATCCGGCTGGTGATCGGTCCGAGCCTGCCGGACCGGATCGTCGCGCTCGACCTGATCACCTATCTGGCGGTGGCGTTCATGGGGGTGTTCGCCGTCCTGTCCGGGCACTCGGCGTTCCTGGACGTCGCCATCGCGCTCGCGTTGCTGGGGTTTCTCGCCACCGTGGCGTTCGCGCGGTACGTGGAGCGCAGCCGCGCCCGAACCAGTATCAGCGAGGATCGGGATGATTGATCTGTTGGGGGAGCAGCCGGTAACCGATGTCCTGACCGCGCTTCTGCTGCTGGCTGGCGCGGCGTTTACGTTCATTGCCGGCCTGGGCGTGTTGCGGCTGCCGGACATCATGATCCGGATGCACGCATCGACGAAAGCGGGAACCCTCGGCACTGGCCTGATCCTGCTTGCCGTCGCGGTCTCTTATGGATCCCTGAGCGAGGCCTCCCGCGCGATTGCCGCCATCATCTTCCTGCTGATCACGGCCCCGGTGGCAGCGCACATGATCGGGCGGGCGGCCTACCGATCCGGCGTGCCGCTGTGGGATCGCACCGTGATCGACGAGTTCAAGGACCGTCGTCCGCTGCCGCCGCCGGAGGACGGCACCGGCGTGCACCTGCCGGATCCGTCAGCCGCCAAGACACCGGATCCGGTGCCGAAATCGCCGTCATGACCGCCGGCCGACGGCACGTTCGATCCGGCCGCGTCCGCTGCCCTGGTCGCGAGTGCCAGCACTGAAGCCGGTGACAGGCCCTGTCGCCGCAAGGCTCGGACGCTGGTGTCGCCGTCGCGCTTGGCCAGGCGCCTCCCCGCTGCATCCCGACACAGGCGATGATGGTGCCAGACCGGGACGGGCAGGCCGAGCAGGCAATAGAGCAGGCGGTGCACGGGCGTCGAGTCCAGCAGGTCCTCCCCGCGGGTGACCTCACTTACGCCCTGAGCCGCATCGTCCACCACCACGGCGACGTGGTAGCTGGTGGGGATGTCTTTGCGCGCGATGACCACGTCGCCATGCCGGCTGAGGTCCACCGGCCGCGTCCCCGCCGCCAGATCAATCCAGGTCAAGGGGCCGGTCAGGGAGGCGGCCGCCCGTGCGTCGAGGCGCAGGGCGTAGGGCTCGCCCCCCGCCTGTCGGTCAGCCCGTTGTGCCGGGTCCAACCGCCGGCACGTTCCGGGATAGAGGGCGCCGGCGTCTGCGGCGTCCGCGTGCGGGGCTCCGCCTGCCCGCGCAATTTCGTCCCGGATCTGTCTGCGGGTGCAAAAGCAGGGGTAGACGACGCCGAGATCGTCCAGCCGGCACAGGGCGGCGCGGTACGCCTCCATGCGGCCGGACTGGCGCAGGACCGGCTCTTCCCAGGTCAGGCCGAGCCAGGCCAAGTCCTCCAGGTTGCGGGCCACGAACTCGGCCCGGCAGCGACCACGGTCGATATCCTCGATCCGAATCAGAAAACGGCCACCGCAACCGAGTGCCCGATCCCGCGCGAATGAGGCCGAGTAGACGTGCCCGAGATGCAGGTCGCCCGTGGGACTCGGTGCGAACCGGGTGACAACGGTCATGCCGCCGGAATCGTGAGCAGCGCTATTTCGGGGCGCGGCGGGCGAAGGCGCGCGGCTTGACCTTGCGCAGACGCTTGGCGCGTTCGGCGCGCAGGGCGGCGGCGGCGATCAGGGTTTCCTGACTGGAGAGTGCCTGCCGGCCGGGTTCCGGGATCCGCTGGATGTAAGTCCCATCCGGCTGCATCTCCCAGGCGCTGCGATGATCGTTCAACTGGGTCTCCAGCATGGCATGCAGTTCCTTGCGCAAAGCCGGCTCCTCGATCGGCACCAGGATCTCAACCCGGCTCTCCAGGTTGCGGGTCATCAGGTCGGCCGAGCCGATGAAGAACTCCTCGTCACCGCCGTTACGGAAGTAATAAACCCGGGTGTGTTCCAGGAAGCGCCCGACGACGCTCAGCACCGTCACGCTGTCCGACAGGCCGGGCAGCCGCGGCCGCAACCGGCAGGTGTCGCGGATGATCAGTTCCACTTCCACCCCGGCCCGGGCGGCACGGTAAAGCGCCTCGACAATGTCGCGATCTTCCAGCGCGTTGGCCTTGAACCGGATCAGGCCGGGCTGCTCCGGCGTGGTGAGCGCGATTTCGCGTTCGATCTTGGCCAGCAACGCCCGCTTCATCATGTTCGGTGCGGCCAGGATTTTGCGATAGGTGCGCATCGGCCGGCACCCGGTGGTCAGGTAGTTGAACAGCTCGGTGAGATCCTTGCCGACGTCGGCGTCGGCGGTGAGCATGCCGAGGTCACAGTAAAGGCGGGCGGTACCGGCGTGATAGTTGCCGGTGCCGATGTGGGCGTAGCGGCGGAGCCCGGTGTAGTCGCGCCGGACCACCAGAATCGCCTTGGCATGGGTCTTCAGGCCGAGCACGCCGTAGGTGACGTGGATCCCGGCCTCTTCCATCCGGCCTGCCCAGCGGATATTGGCAGCCTCGTCGAACCGGGCCTTGAGTTCCACCACCACCGCCACCTGCTTGCCGTTGCGCGACGCCTCGATCAGATGGTCGATGATGTTGGTATCGGCGGAGGTTCGGTACAGGGTCATCTTGATCGCCTGCACCTTGGGATCGGTCGCCGCCTCGCGCACAAACCGTGTGACCGAGGTGGCAAACGATTCATAGGGATGATGCAGCAGGATCGGCCCGTTCTCGCGGAGAATATGGAAGATGTTGTCGCGGTCCTGCAGCTTGATGTTGGTGATTGCCTCGTGCGGCGGGTCGTGCAGTTCCGGGATATCCAGTTGCGCCAGCTCCATCAGGTCCCGCATGCCGATCATGACATCGGTCTCGTACACGTCGTTGGCCTCATCCAGGCCCAGCTCGGCGGCGAGCATGCCGCGGTGGGTGGTATCGATTCCGGTTTGGGCGTCCAGTCGGACGATCGGGGCGAACTTGCGTTCCCGCAGCTCAGCCTCGATCATCGCCAGAAGATCGTCCGCCTGCTCCGAGTCCCGATCGCTGTTGGCGTTGCGGGTGACCCGGAACACTTCCACCGTCTCGATCCGCATGCCGGGGAACAGATCTTCGAGAAAGTGGGCGATCAAGTCCTCCAGCATCACGAAGCGATGGCCGTCACCGACCCGGACGAACCGATGGACTCCGGCACCCACCGGCACCTTCACCCGGGCGGTGGTCAGTTCCGCCTCCTCCGGGAAGCGCAAGGTCACGAGAAGATTGAGCGACAGGTTGGAGATGAACGGGAACGGGTGGGCAGGGTCCATGGCCAGCGGCGTCAGCAGCGGGAACACGTTATCGTGGAAGTGCTGGCGCAGGATCGCCCGATCATCTTCCGCCAGGGATTCGAACCGCACCACCTCGATCCCGTGCTGAGCCAACGCTTCCATCAGCTCCAGGTAGACCCGCCGCTGGCGCTCCATGAAATCGCGCACGACCACCCGAATTTCCTGCAGTTGCTGTACGGGAGTCCGACCATCGACCGTCAGCTTCTGAAGGCCTGCCCCGACTTGCTGCTTCAGCCCGCCGATGCGCTTCATAAAAAATTCGTCTATGTTATTGGCAGCGATCGCCAGGAACTTTATGCGCTCAAGCAGTGGGGTTCGGGGATCCTGGGCCTCATGGAGGACGCGCAGATTGAACTGCAGCCAGGTCAGTTCGCGATTGAGGTAAAGCTCGGGCGAACGCAGGTTCGGCGGCTCGTCGCCCGCGGTCCATTCGGGCAGCGCCGGGGTCTCGGCCGGCGTCTGGATGGTCGGCTGATGGTCCGGCGGGGGAGCCGGATGCTCGGTCCGGGGCGTTCGGACCCGACGCTTCGGCCCGGCCGGCAGGGTGCCGGTGTCCACGCGCGCCGGCGTCGGCAGCACCGCGGCCGCGTCTGTTTCGCTGTCGGCGGGGGTCGTAGCGGCGTTGGCCTCGGCTTCGGCGGTATGGCCGCCATCGGGATCGGGCGGACGGGTCATGCGGTGCTCTCCAAGGAGGGTTTGCCGGTCTTGTCAGCGGCGACGTAGGGCTCGCCGGTGCGCGCGATCCCGGCTTCGACCGCGTCACGAATGGTCTTCAGGACCTTGATGCGTGCGAAGCGCTTGTCGTTGGCTTCGACCAGCGTCCAGGGTGCGATCGATGTACTGGTCCGCTCCACCATGTCGTTTACCGCGGCTTCGTACTGGTCCCACCGCTCCCGGTTGCGCCAGTCCTCGTCCGTCAGCTTCCAGCGTTTGTAGGCTATCTTTTCCCGCGCCTTGAAGCGCTTCAGCTGCTCATCCTTGGTGATATGCAGCCAGAACTTGCACAAGACAATACCGTGGCCCACCAACTGATCCTCGAAGTCATTGATCTCGGCGTAAGCTCGGCGCCACTCCTGCTCGCTGGCAAATCCTTCCACCCGCTCCACCAGCACCCGGCCATACCAGCTGCGGTCGAAGATGGTGACCCGGCCGGCCCGGGACAGCTGTCGCCAGAAACGCCACAGATAGTGGTGCGCCTGTTCCTCATCGGTAGGTGAGGCAACCGGAATGACCTGGAAATCCCGTGCATCCAAGGCCGCGGTCACCCGGCGGACGGCACCTCCCTTGCCGGCGGCATCCCAGCCCTCGAACACCAGAATGGTGGAGACGCCCAGCTCCTTGGCGCGCCGGCAGCGCCGGTTGAGCTTGCCCTGATACTTCTCCAGCGTCCGCTTGTAATCGCTCTTGGAGACGCTGAGGGTGGTGTCCAGCCGGCTCAGGATGGTGATGCGGGGCATGCGCAGCACGGTGCCGCCGATCCGTGTCTCCGCCGGCACCGCGTCGGCCGGGCTCGGTTCCGCGCCTTCCTCGTCGGTGCCGAGGATACAGCGACCGTCGCGGGCGGCCGCCAGGTCCCGGCGCAACCGCATTTCCTCGAAATGGCGGACGATCGCATTGCGCAGCGTGATCCCCACGGTCAGGCTGCGATAGCGCTTGTCGAACCCTTCGACGATGTGCCACGGCGCATGCCCCGTGCTGGTCCGCGTGATGAGACGTTCGGCGGCGCCGATGAACCGGTCATACAGGTGCCAGTGGTTCCAATCGGTCTCGGTCACCCGCCACCGTGTCAGCGGGTCCTTTTGTAACGCCTCCAGGCGCTCTTTCTGAGCCTTCTTGCCGAGATGCATCCAGAACTTGACGATCAGCGCACCGTCGTCAGCCAACGCCTTCTCGAAGGTGAACACCCGGTCCAGCGCTTCGTCCAGGTCCGCTTCCGAAGACCGCTCGTAAACCCGTTCCAGCATCGGACGCGAATACCAGCAACTCAGAAACAGGCCAATCCGCCCGGCGGGCGGCAGGTCCCGCCAGAACCGCCAGTACTCCGGACGGTCCCGCATCTCGTCGGACGGCTCGCCATAGGCGCGGGTCATCAGCCAGCGCGTATCCATCCATTCATGCAGAAGATTGATCGTTTCGCTCTTGCCGGCACCGTCGACGCCCCCGAACACCACGATCACCGGGAACGCGGCTTCCATGCGGAGCCTTTGCTGGATTTCCAGGAGTTCGGCGCGCAACAGCGGCACCTGCTCGTGATAATCCTCTTTCGGTACGGCACGTCCCAGCTCGGCGGTTCGAAACATGGCGTCACGAGCTCCCTGCTGTGGGCAAACCACATATTGTTGACTCAACATAACGCAGCCGAGGCCCAGTTGCATCGGGCGTTGTCCCCAATTGCGCGCCGTGATCGAAACCTTGACGGCGTCGCCCGCGACGGCAATAAGGCGCCGACGAAGCAGCCACCACCAAAATCGGGGGACAGCGCCCGGCCGGGACAGCGCCGGCGGGGCCGAGAAGCGCGGGGTGGGTCTGTCATGACCGTCGACGATCGAGACAATTTCGGCAAGGAGGTCGTCGCGGGCGTGCGTGCGGCTGACCGGGTCGGCGTGGTGGACATCGGATCCAACACGGTGCGGTTGGTGGTCTATGACACGCCCAATCGCCTGCCGATCCCGATCTTCAACGAGAAAGCGCAGTGCGGCCTGGGCCGCAGCCTGGGCAAGACCGGTCAGCTCAGCCCCCGCGGCGTGACCGAGGCACTGCGCAGCCTGGCGCGCTTCAGCCGGCTCGCCGAAGCGATGGCCGTGGGGCACCTGGAAATCGTCGCCACCGCCGCGGTCCGGGATGCGGCCGACGGTCCCGCCTTCGTGGGCGAAGCCGAGCGCGTTGCGGGTCACCCGGTCCATGTGCTGAGCGGCGCCGAGGAGGCGAGGCTGGCCGCTGTCGGCTTGCTCAATGGCGTCCCCGCGGCCGACGGGGCGCTGGGCGATCTGGGCGGCGGCAGCCTCGACTTGGTGAGGCTGGAGCACGGCAGCATCGATGCTTTCGCGACTCTTCCGGTGGGACATCTGCGCTTGGCGGAGGATTCCGGCGGGGATCGCGAGGTGGCGCGACGACTTGTTGACGCGGCTCTGGATGCCGTCGGCTGGCTGCCCACGACCAAGGGGCGAACCCTCTATGCCGTGGGCGGGTCGTGGCGGGCACTGGCCCGCATCTTTATCGAGCAGACCCACCATCCCCTGCACGTGCTCGACAACTATACGGTGGATTTCTTCGACGCCTTGCGCCTCGCCGACTTGGTGGCCGGGTTGAGCAGGAGCACGCTGCAGACCGTATCGTCGCTGTCGTCCCGCCGGATCGAGACCTTGCCGTTCGCCGCGACCGCCATGGCCGGCATCCTGGAGCACGCCAAGCCCGCCCGGGTCACATTCTCGGGTTTTGGCATGCGCGAAGGCCAGATGCTGGAGCTTCTGCCGGAATCACTGCGGCGACAGGATCCGCTGATCAGCGCCTGTGAAGGTCAGGCCGAACGGACCGGCCGGTTCGCGCAGCACGGCCAGGAGATGCTGGACTGGATGGCGCCGCTGTTTCCCGAGGAGACGGCCGGTCAACGGCGCCTGCGCCTAGCTGCCTGCCTGCTCAGCGACATCGGCTGGAGCGAGCACCCGGACTACCGGGCCGAGCACGCGTTTCACCGGGTCCTGCGGGTGCCGTATGCCGGGTTGAGCCATGGCGAGCGGGTCGCCCTGGCACTGGCCGTGTTCGTGCGCTACGGCGGGCAGCCCAACAACACCATGACCGGTCCCACCAAACGGTTGATGGATGGTGCGTCGGTCGCGCGCGCGGAAATCGTCGGCCTCGCCCTGCGTCTGGCACAGACGCTGACAGGCGGGGCGCCCGGCCTGTTGGCGCAAACCCGGCTCAAGGTGGAGAAGGACCGCTTGGTGCTCTGCCTGCCCGACGATGCGGCCGTGTTTCTCAGCGACGCAGTCGACCGCCGATTAAAGCAACTGGCGGCCGCAGTGGGACTCAAGCCCAGGATCGGGTGAGCGGACGAGGCTCGCTTCGGTCCTCGCTTCGGTTGTGCAGCCGCCCCCCCCTCAATCGGCGACGCGCGCCAGTTTCGGCACGCCGAAGCCCAGGCGCTGCAGGGTACGGTCGCGCACCTGTTCCGGGACGAAGCTGCTGATGTCCCCGCCGAGGCGGGCGATCTCCTTGACGAAGCGCGAGGCGATGAACTGCTGGCGTTCGGACGCCATCAGAAACACCGTCTCGATGTCGTCGTTGAGCCGGGCGTTCATTGCCGCCATCTGGAACTCGTACTCGAAGTCCGAGACCGCGCGAAGCCCGCGCAGGATGATGGTGGCACCGCATCCCACCACGAAGTTCATCAGCAGGTTGTCGAAGGCACGCACTTCGATGTACCGGCCGTTGCCGCGCTGCATCAGGGCAATCTGTTCCTGCAGCATGTCGACGCGGTCATCGAGGGGGAACAGCGGTTCCTTGCCGGGATTTGCGGCAACGCCGATGATCAACCGGTCGACCACGTGGGTGGCCCGTTCGATAATGTCCAGGTGACCATTGGTCAGAGGATCGAAGGTGCCTGGATAAACTCCAACACGGGGTTGGCGCATGGTTTCTTGATCTCCTCCCGCAACTGGGCTTGGGGGCATGTCATTGGGATGGTTCTTCTGGTCCCGCGGGCGTGCCGCTGTCTTCTTCTCTCGGGCTGTCGTCGTCGGCCTCGGGCATGGTTTCGCCGCCGTTGTCTTCCACATCGCGGATGCGACTGACCGACACCACTCGTTCCGATTCCGATGTCTGGAACAGGCGCACGCCCCGCGTGCGCCGGCTCATGATGCTGATGCCCGCCACCGGACAGCGCATCAACTGTCCGGCGTCGGTGACCATCACGATCTGATCGCTATCCAGGACCGGGAATGCCGCCACCACCGTGGCGGCTGCAGCGCCGGCACGGTCCAGGTCGATCGCCGCGACGCCGTGGCCGTCCCGCCCACTGATCCGATATTCATAGGAAGATGTGCGTTTGCCGAAGCCGTCATCGGTAACGGTGAGGACGAATTCCTCCTGTTCGGCCATGGCCTGAAAGGGCGGCTCCTCCAGGCGGGCGGCCAGGGCAGAGTCCCGCGCCCGCTCCTCGGCCCGGTCGGTATAATCGCTGCCGGCCAGCCGGCGGCGGGCGTTGACCGCTTGCAGGTACTCGTCCCGCGCCGCCACGTCGAAACCCACGTGGCGCAGACCGCACATGTTGATGACCGTGCCGCCCTCGGCCAAGCGGATGCCGCGCACGCCGGTGGAGGTGCGCCCGGCGAACACCCGCACCTCGGGGACGGGGAAGCGGATGCACTGGCCGCTGCGACTGAACAGCAGGATGTCGTCGCCCTCACTGAACGGGCGGACCCGCACCAGCCGGTCGCCTTCATCGAGCTTCATGGCGATCTTGCCGCCGGCCATCACGTTGGTGAAGTCGCTGAGGGCATTGCGACGCACCTTGCCGGAAGCCGTGGCGAACACCACGAACAGCGCGCCCCATGTGCTCTCGTCCTCGGGCAGGGGCATCAGGGTGGAGATCGTCTCCCCAGCCGCGAGCGGCAGGAGGTTGATCATCGCCTTGCCGCGCGCCTGCGGCGTGCCGGCGGGGAGTTTGTAGACCTTGAGCTTGTAGACCATGCCGGCGGAGGAAAAAAACAGCACGGGCGTGTGGGTATTGACCACGAACACCTGGCTTACGAAGTCTTCCTCCCGGGTGGCCATGCCGGCGCGGCCGCGGCCGCCGCGACGCTGCGCGCGGTAGGCGCTCAACGGCACCCGCTTGATGTAACCGGTGTTGGTGACCGTCACCACCATGTCCTCGCGCTGGATCAGGTCTTCCAGGTCGGTTTCGTAGGCGACGTCCTCCAGGCGGGTGCGCCGTGCATTGGCGAACCGTTCCCGGATCGCCACAAGCTCGTCCTTCAGAACCTCCAGCAGTCGTTGCCGCGACGACAGAATCTCCAGAAACCCGCGGATCTGGTCGGCGAGAGCACGCAGATCCTCACCGATCTTGTTCCGCTCCAGCCCGGTCAGGCGATGCAGGCGCAGATCGAGGATGGCGCGGGCCTGCCCGTCGCTCAGGTGATAGACACCTTCCGACATGCCACCTTCCGCGTCCTCCACCAGGGCGACCAGGGGCGCGATGTCGGCCGCAGGCCACGCACGGCCCGTCAGTCCGGCCCGGGCTTCGGCCGCGTCCCGGGAACGCCGGATCAGCGCCACCACCTCGTCGATGTTGGCCACCGCCACCGCGAGGCCGATCAGCACATGAGCCCGTTCCCGGGCCTTGGCCAGTTCGAACACGGTGCGCCGGCGGATGACTTGCTCCCGGAAATCCAGGAAGGCCTGCAGGACCTCTTTGAGGTTCATCGTGCGCGGGCGGCCGCCGTCGAGGGCCAGCATGTTGATGCCGAAGGAGGTCTGCAGCGGCGTGTAGCGGTAGAGTTGGTTCAGCACCACCTCCGGTTCGGCATCCCGCTTCAGTTCCACCACGACCCGGACCCCGTCCCGATCGGATTCATCGCGGAGGTCGGCCACGCCCTCGATCCGCTTGTCGCGCACCGCCTCGGCGATGATCTCGATCATCCGGGCCTTGTTGACCTGATACGGAACCTCGTCGACGATGATGGCGGTGCGATCCTTGCGTACCTCCTCGAACCGGGTGCGGCCGCGCATCATGACCGAACCCCGACCGGTATGGTACGCGAGCTGGATGCCCTGGCGGCCGAGGATCGAGCCGCCGGTGGGGAAGTCCGGCCCGGGAAGGTGGTGCTCGATGAGTTCGGCGATGGTGAGATCCGGACGGTCGATCAGGGCGCAGGACGCGTCGATGACCTCTCCCAGGTTGTGGGGCGGGATGTTGGTGGCCATGCCCACGGCGATGCCGCCGGCACCGTTGACCAGGAGGTTGGGGAACCGCGCCGGCAGCACCGATGGCTCCCGGGCGGTATCGTCATAGTTGGCCTGGAACTCGACGGTGTCCTTGTCGATGTCCTCGATCAGGGTGTGGGCGACCCGGGCCAGCCGTGCCTCGGTATAACGCATGGCGGCCGGGCGGTCGCCGTCCATGGAGCCGAAGTTGCCCTGGCCGTCGATCAGCGGCAGGCGCATGACGAAGTCCTGGGCCATGCGCACCAGGGTGTCGTAGATCGCCTGATCGCCGTGGGGATGATACTTACCCATGACGTCGCCGACGATGCGCGCCGACTTGCGGTACGGCCGGTCGTGGGTGTAGCCGCTTTCGTTCATCGCGAAGATGATGCGGCGCTGGACCGGCTTGAGCCCGTCGCGCACGTCCGGCAGCGCGCGGCTGACGATCACGCTCATGGCGTAATCGAGGTAGGAGCGCTGCATCTCCTCCTCGATCGCCACGCTGGGCGGACCGGGCGGAGCAGGCGTGGTCGGCGGGGCTGGAGGTGTGGTCAAGGACCTCTACCGAAAAGAGAAAAAAACATCGCGATCGCGACCGTTACCCTAGCACGACCATGCCGCGCTGCACAACAAAGCCGGACCGTCCGTCTGTTGCCAAGCGTTTGCCAAGCGTCGACGGAGGCCCGGGCGGCTCCGGACCAACACGTCATCCGGCCTGACTTGGCTCACCAGGTCAGAGTTCTGGTGCCTTCCTGGAACAGAGGAACATCGGCACCGCCGGTTTGGATTCCATCCACGATGTTATCCAGGTCGACCTCATAGTGCGCCGCGCAGAATGGGCAGATGATGACGTTGGCACCTTTGTCCATCAGGTCAGCCAGCGCCTTCTGCTGATCGGCAAACTGATCGCCGTGTTGCTTGGATGCAAGGAAGACGCCTCGATCATTGAGCCAGACAGTAACGGCAAGTCCACCTTCCAGAATTCTCTTGGAGAACGTCATAGCCATGTCGGCACGATGCGCCTCATCGGTGGTCAGGTTCACGAACAGGGAGCCAGATTGCTGGGCACCCGCTGGAGCTGCCAGAACAAACCCGATCAGCGCTAGCCCATAAAAAAGGTTCCGAAACATAAAGTCTTCCTCCTGCGCCCAATTCTATCGTTCGCGGCGTGCCAGCCCGGATTCCAGGTTTACGACGAATCCAGCCCAGACCTGCAGTCTGTTCGCAATCTAGCCGGACCGGGACATTGCAATCAATGCGCAGGCGTGTCGGCGAGTTCGAACACGCCGTCGATCTCCACGGAGGCGTCGAGCGGCAGCGACGCGACGCCCACCGCCGCCCTGGCGTGACGGCCGGCCTCGCCGAACACCTCCATCATCAGGTCCGAGGCGCCGTTGAGCACCTTCGGGTGAGCGGTGAACGCGGCATCGGCGCGGACGAAGCCGGTCAGCTTCACCACCCGGCGGACACGCTCGAGGTTGCCGTCGCAGGCGGCCCGCACCTGGGCCAACAGGTTGAGGGCGCACAGACGTGCCGAGGCGTAGCCGTGTTCCAGCGACAATTCGGCGCCGAGACAGCCGGAGAAATGCATCTCCCCGTTCAGCAACGGCAACTGCCCTGAGACGAACAGCAGGTCTCCGGCCCGGACGAACGGGACATAGGCGCCGGCGGCGGCCGCGGCCTGCGGCAGCACGATGCCCAGTTCCGTCAAGCGTGCTTCCACGCGCCCCGTCTCGCCTCCGGCCTGTGTCATGTCTTCTCCTCTTTCATGTGGTGTCCATCGTCGTCGTCAGGTGGTCCTGACGAGCCAACCTGTTGCTCGAGTTCCGGAGCGGACTGGATCGCGTCCAGTTGCGCCAGAAGCCTTTCCACGTCGGCCAGTTGAGTCTGGATATAGTCCGCATAGTGCCGCGCCCTCACCGGACCCGGAGGCCCAGCCAATCCAGCGGCACGTGGTAATAGACGGAGATGATTTCCACGCCGGGATTGTCGTCGCCGATCCCTGCGTTGGAGTAGTGCGACACCGCGAGGCTCAGCCGAGACCGGTTGCGGAAGCGCCAGCCGATTTCCCCTTGCGTGCGGAATGCCAGGGTGTGGCCGAGGTCCAAGTCCGAACCACCCTGGGAGTAGCCGAAGGCGCCGGCACCGGCAGCGACGAAGATCCGGTCCGTCACGAAGACATCGAACAGCAAGCCGCCGCCGCCGAACACGCTGCCGTCACTGGTTGCGGCGACGCCGAGGAAGGGCTTCAGCCAGACCCGCTCCGGCCAAAGGGTCAGGCCCCAGCCGGACCGGTACTCGAGCCTGAAGTCCGCCGCATTGTCGCGATTGCTACTGAAATCGAAAAAGCCGATGCCGCCAGACAGCAGATGAGTGTTATCCGCGTCGGCCGAGCCTATTGTTCCGCAAGCCAGCAGAACCGCCAACGCGGCTGCCTGCGAGCAGCGTTGCAGATATGACATGTTTCCCCCGTCGCATTCAAATGTGACGGGAACTTATTACGCTCCTCAAGTGCTGCCACGCAACAATCAACAAGCAGAGCGTGTGTCCCGGCGATCACAATCACATGAGGACCTATCCAACGTTACCAGTGAACGTCAGCGGATCCGGGCTTTCATCGCCTCCATCGCCCGCACCAGGACGGATCTGGTCCCGGGTTCCAAGGCGGAGTGCCCTGCATCGGGTACGACAACATAATCCGCCCGGTGCCAGGCCCGGGCGAGCGAATCGGCGGTGGCGATCGGGCACACCATGTCGTAACGACCCTGCACCAGCACCGCGGGCAACCGGCGGATCCGCCCGAGGTTCTCCATCAGTGCCCCCGGTGGCAGGAAGGCTTCGTGCACGAAGTAATGCGCTTCGGTCCGGGCCAGGGCCAGGGCGGCACCGTTAAGACCACCGGCCGGCCCCTCTGGCTTGGGGATGAGGTTGGAGCAAGCACTTTCGTACCGGCTCCAGGCGGCGGCGGCCGGCCCGTTGACCAGCGGTTCCGGGTCGGTTAGCCGGCGGTAGTAGTTGCCGAGGACGTCACGGCGTTCGCGGGCCGGCAGGAACTCCCGGAACGCCCGGTGAGCTTCCGGAAAGAACAGCCCCATGCCGTCCAGAAACCAATCGATCTCCCGCCGGGTGCCGAGGAAGATGCCGCGCAGGACGAAGCCGGCACAGCGATGCGGATGCCGAATGCCGTATGCCAGGGCCAGGGTCGATCCCCACGACCCCCCGAACAGCACCCAGCGGTCGATGTCCAGGTGCCGGCGCAACGCCTCCATGTCGGCGATCAGATGGTCGGTGGTATTGTTGGCGAGTTCGCCGAACGGTTCCGACCGCCCGCAGCCCCGTTGATCGAACACGACGATGCGGTAGAACTTCGGATCGAAGAACCGGCGATGGGCGGCAGCGGCTCCCGCTCCGGGGCCGCCGTGCAGGAACACCACGGGTGCACCGACCGGGTTGCCGGATTGCTCCCAGTAGATGATGTGGCCGTCGGAAACCGGCAGCTTGCCGGTTGCATAGGGCTCGATATCCGGAAACAGGTCGTAACGATGTATGCGTGCGTCCATCCGTCGACTCATGCCGCCTTCATCCCACTATACGGCCTTGACCGGGCCAGTGATACGGCCCTGGCCGCCGGCATCGGGGTTTCCTCGCCACCGCCGGATCGACCGCTTGCGGGCCGGGGTGTCGGGCATCGTTGCGCCGCGCCATGTCGTGCCGCCGCCGTGATGATCGCCGTCGCCCTGGTCCTCCTGCTGCTGGTCGACAGTCTCGCGGCGGAGGTTGTGCCGGCACGGGTGGTGGCGGTCGAGGACGGTGCCACCCTTGGTCTCGAACAGCCGGTACGGGGGGCACACGTGCTGCGTCTGGCCGGCATCGACGTTCCCGGTCTTGGCGTGCCGGAAGCCGTTGATCCGCTTGCGGTCGCGGCGCGCGCCGCCCTGGCTGAACTCGCCGTCGGGTACCGCGTGGACGTGTTTCTGGGCGAGCGAAGCCGCGACCGCTACGGCCGCCTGGTGGGCCATGCGATCCGGCAGGACGGCCTGTGGCTGCAAGGGGCGATGCTGGACCGGGGCCTTGCCCGGGTGCGCACGCTGCACGACCAGACGGAACGCGCCGCCGAAATGCTTGCGCTCGAAACGGTGGCCCGTGCCGCCGGCCGGGGCTTGTGGACGCATCCGACCTATGCCGTCCGCACGGCGGAGACGGTGCACCGCCATCTCAACAGCTTCCAGGTGGTCGAGGGTCGCGTGCGCCGGGCAGCAGCGGCGCGCGGGCGGGTGTTTCTCAACTATGGCGCTGACTGGCGTACCGACTTCACGGTTGCCATCGCCGCGCCGGATCTGCGGCGCTTCGCCGAAGCCGGGTTCGACCCGTTGGCCCTGGAAGGCCGGCGCATCCGGGTGCGGGGCTGGGTCCGGTCCTGGAACGGTCCGCTGATCGACGCGACGCACCCGGCCGTCATTGAGGTTCTTGATGATGCCGGGCGCTGAAGCCGGCACTACTACTCCCCCTGCTGCAGCAGCAGTCCCCGCTCCCGCGCTACGTGGATCATGCGCAGGAAGAATGTCACGGCAGCGGCGAAATAGACGGCATTGAGCGCCACCGCCCCGGCCAGGAGGTCCCAGCGGAAGGTACCTTCGAACAGCACGGCACGCATGCCCTCGAACACATAGGCGGACGGCAGCGCCCACGACACCGGTTGCAGCCAGACCGGCAACGTCTCGATCGGGTAATAGATTCCCGAAAGCGGCGCGATCGCAAAGATCGCGACCCACGCCAGGTTTTCCGCTCCCAGGCCCAGGCGCAGCACCAGAGCGGAGACGATAAGGCCCACCGTCCAGCCGAGGACCAGGAGGTTGGCGAAAAACGCCACGAGCGGCGGCCCCAGCGAGAACACCCACACATCGAACAGCGGCAGCGCCAGCACCGCGGCGGGCGTGACGCTGATCAGGGTGCGGATCAGGCTCAACAGGCTCATCGCGGTGACCAGTTCCGCGGGCCGCATCGGGCTGACGAACAGTTGGCCCAGGTTGCGCGCCCACATTTCCTCCAGGAAGGACAGCGACAGACCGAGATTGGCGCGGAACAGCACGTCCCACAGCAGCACGGCGCTGATCAACACGCCGGCGGCCTCGGCCACCCAACTGCTGTGCTGCTGGAAGAACACGGTGATGAAGCCCCACAGCAGCATCTGCACCGTCGGCCAGTAGGCGAGATCGAGCACCCGCGGCCACGACCGTCTGAGGATATAGAGGTGGCGCAGCATCAGGGCCGAGACCCGCTGCCACGAGAACGCCACCGCGGATTCCGGGACAGCGTCGATGCGGTCGGCCCGGGCGTCCCTCATCGACCGACCCCGGTCATTGCGCTGCGGCCGCGGCGGATTGTTGCGGGCGGCGGGCGATGTCCAGGAACACCTCTTCCAGGTTGCGGCGGCCATAGCGCGCGATCAGCGCCTTGGGCGTGCCGCGGTCGACCAGGGTGCCGGACCGCAGCATCAGGACGTCGTCGCAGAGGCGCTCCACCTCCGCCATGTTGTGGGAAGCGAGCAGGATCGTGGCACCGCTGTCGCGCCGGTAGCGATCCAGGTAGCGCCGGATCCAGTCGGCGGTGTCGGGGTCGAGCGAGGCGGTGGGCTCATCCAACAGCAGCAGACGCGGCCGGTTGATCAAGGCCTTGGCAAGGGCCACCCGGGTGCGCTGACCGGCCGACAGGTCGCCGGTGGGCCGCTTCAGGAAAGCGGTTATCTCAAGGTCGTCTGCCAAAGCCTCGATGCGGTAGCGGAGATCGCGCACACCATACAATCGGCCGTAAACGCTCAGGTTCTCGGCCACCGACAGCCGGCGCGGCAGATCCACATAGGGCGACGAGAAGTTCATCAGCCGGAGCGCCCGGCTGCGGTCTCGCATCATGTCGAAACCGAGCACCCGGACGCTGCCGCTGGTCGGTAGCAGGAGACCAAGCAGAATGGCGAGGGTCGTGGTCTTGCCGGCACCGTTGCCACCCAGCAGCGCCGTGGTGGAGCCGTCGGCGACGGTAAAATCGATCCGGTCGATTGCCGTGACGGAACCGAACCGCTTGACGAGGGAATCGACGATGATCGGCGGGTTGCCGACGGCAGCCATGGACCGGCCCGCGGATTGGGAGAACACCAAAGCCCGCGTTATGTGTCTGCCCGCAGCACCTGTTTCAACCGAAGAAGATGCCGGCGGCGCTTGTCGTCGGCGAGCAGACGGTCGATCCCGTGTCCCTGGAACAGGCCGATGCCGATCCCGTGGCCGAAATCGATGCCGACACGTCCATCCACCTGACTGAGGATCACGCTCTCGGGATCGATCCGGCCGATGCGCGACCGAATCTCGGCGTGCACCTCCTCCTCGGCGGCAAGCAGAGCCGGTTCCCAGCGCAGCTTGACGAGATCCACACCCATCGCCGCGACCTCCACAAGCGGGGCGTCGCTGAGCTTCACACCGTCCAGGCACACCCGGTACCCTTTGCCCTGCAGTCGGTCTCGGGCCAGCGCAAACGCCGACAGATCGGCCAGCGCGTCGATCAACCCGATCTCGATGATGACGCCATTGGCGCCACCGAAGCCGAGACGGCCATCGAAGTCGACGAAATCGGCGGACAGGACCGTCGCCACGTTGAGGTTGATCGCTTGGTCCAGGGACGCCCGGGCCTGATCGGGCGCCGACAGCAGCGCCAGGACCCGGCGATCCAGGGTTTCGGTCAGGTGCTTGAACAGGCATCGGTCGCCGGCAAGGTCGGTCCCCGGCAAGACGGTCTCGCGCAATCCGGCGATGGCGACGAATGCTTCCTCGAACACGGGCTCGATATCGAGACGATCGGAAACCCGGCAGACCGGTTGCCGGCGGATCAGGCTGGACAGGTCGGCCCGAGCCAGGGATGCTTCCACCTTCGCCAGTTGATCCGGGGTCAGGGGATCGCCCTGGCTCTGGCGCCGCTTCAGCCGTGCGCGGGTGTTGGCGGGATCGGTGTCGTCGCTTGCGGCCGATGCCACGGCGGGCATCGCCAGGCGCCGCATGGCGACGAGGAAACCATCATAATCCGATTCCACGTCGAACCAGCGGGCGAAGGCTTCAGCGCCGGCGCCGGACAAGGCCGGGTCGTCGCCGAACAGAAACCGGATCTGCTCCACTTCCCGAAGCACCCGACCATGCACCGCGTTGCGGTAGACGAAGACGACATCCGCGGACGCCAGGACGAAAAGCTGGCCATCGTTGCTGTCGACCAGCGAGCGAAGGCCGCTCACCGCCGCGGTTACATGATGCTCCCGGCGGTTGCCCGCTTTGAGCCGGGACAACCGGATGTGGACCGCCTGGCGTCCGTCCAGGTGCTCGGCCAGACGACGCGCGTAATCGAGGAGGAGGTAGTTCTGGCCACTCACGGCGCCCTGGCGGCTTGTCGCGATCATGCTGGGGGTGCCGTCCCGACCACCGGGGCCGGCTTGACCACCCCGAGGAGACGGTCCACGAACCGGCCCTGGAAACAGCGAATGCCCACCGTCGCACCCCATTCCAGCGCGGCTTCCGTGTCGGCGCCGGTCAGAATGACATTCTCCGGGCCGACGGTTTTCGCCAGCGCAGCGATGGCGGCGCGGGCGCCGGCGCCAAGGTCGGCCGCGGCGTCCGGATGCCAGTCCAAGGCCACGAGGTCCGGTTCCAGCCGACCAATGTCGAGCGCCGCGGGGGTCGCCGGGCTGAGGCCCGCCAGCAACACCCGGCCGCCCCTTTCCCGCACCCAGCGGCAAGCCCGCTCATAGGCGACACGTTCGTCGACCGCGTCCAGGAGCGGGAGGCCCACCACGACCGCACCGGACCCGGGTGCGGCGCCGGCATCCAGCAGGCGACGGAAGGCGGGGGTGCTCACGGCCGCCAAATGCACATCAATACCGTAGGGGAGCACATCGGCGGCAGGCAGGCGCTCGGCAAACCCCAGTACCAGGCGATCGGCGCGTTCCAGGAGTGCGCGCTGCAGCCACGTGCGTGGACCAAGGTCAACCCCGGGGGCGAACCTGGCACTGATGGCATTCAGGCTGACGGCGTAGCGATACAGGCACGGCACCGGCTCGGCCGATCTGAGCAGCCGGACCACTGTTTCGCTCCGGATGATGTGTTCCGGCTCGGTCTTGCCCAGGTGCTGGACGATGTGCGCGAGGCGCGCCGGATCCAGCCGCCTTGATGGCTCGCCCGCACCCGGCACTGCGGCGGCCCGTTGATGACGCCTGCAGTCGGCCTCGCGGCGCTCGGCCAGATCCTTGAGCCGGTCCAGATCCGCAGGGTCGGCGAGGTCGTACCACGTGGTCGGCCAATTTGCCGATGCCGGATCGACGCCATCGCTCGCGGCTTCGGGCGCATTGTCGCTCAGCAGCGCCTCGATCTTCTCCACCGGCACCCGAGGGCCGCACACGAGGATCAACTCACCACCCGACAGCGCAAACAGGCGGGCGCCGTGAGCGGTTGCCAATCCCTGGAAACCGGCGCCAAGGGCTTGCAGACCGCGTCGAACCCGACTGTCGAGGCCGCAGGACCCGGTTTGTACATGCACCACAAAAAGGTCCGCACCTTCTGCCGGAATCCGGTCGAGGAAGCGTCGCAAGCGCTGCTCCGGGCTGTCTTGGCGCCCGTTGCGGTTCCAGCCGGTTCGACTGCCGACGGTTTCGATGACGGGCAAGGGCGAACTCCGGCTGTTCCAGGTCTATCAACGGCTGTCCCGACGGTAATGCCCGAAGCGTTAACGAGGTGTTTCCGAAGGCCCCCGTACGATCAGACGATCATGCATGTTTTCTTACGGAAGCGGGCCGGAGCGGGACCCTGCGGCAGGGTTTCACCGGCCATGTAGGACCCTCCCTTGCACCCACCGCCATCTCAATGCACGTAACCAGGTATGATGATCGACGCACTGCGACATTGGTCTGGGCCATCGGGCTGGTTCGGCAGCGGTCCGCGCGTCCCGGACGGGGAGCGGATCTATGCCATCGGCGACATCCATGGGCGCGACGATCTGCTGCGCCGGATGCATGACCTGATCCTGAGCGACCGACGCGATCGGCCCGGCGCGAACCGCTGCACCGTGGTGTACCTCGGAGACTACGTGGACCGGGGCCCGGGGTCGCGAACCGTGCTGGATATGCTGATCGACCAACCGCTTGAGGTGGATACCCACGTCCACCTGCAAGGTAACCACGAACTGATGATGCTGCGGTTCCTGGATGGTCAAGACAACGGCAACTGGCTGCTGAACGGCGGCGACGCCACCCTGGACAGCTATGGCGTCCAGCCCGGCTGGTGGATGATGGTGCAGCCCAAGGCAATGCAAGCGCTCAGGGACGCGGCCGCGGATGCGATTCCGTTTGCGCATCTACAGTTCCTGAGATCGCTGGCGCTGCATCACGTGGCCGGCGACTACCTGTTCGTGCACGCCGGCGTGCGGCCTGGGGTTGCGCTCGAAGCTCAGCGCCCGGCGGATCTCATGTGGATCCGGGAACCCTTCCTGGGCTCAACCGAGGATTTCGGCAAGCGGGTCGTGCACGGCCACACCATCGCCCCCCGGCCGCAGGTGCGTGCCAACCGCATCGGTATCGATACCGGCGCGTTCGACAGCGACGTTCTGACGTGCCTGGTCCTGGAGGGGAGCAAGGCCCGGTTTCTCCGGACCTGAGCCGGGCTCGCCGGGGGGGGGCCGCCCTGAGTCAGAACCGTTCGGCCCGGAGAACGTACGTATCGGTAACACTCAGGACACCGATATGACGGTCCAGGACCGGAAAAACCGAGTCGAGCAGAGTCTGCAGCCGATCCGGGCGCAGCAGGCACACGAACATCACCATGCCGCCGGCCCGGCTCACCTGACCCTGGCCACTCCATTGGCCTGAACGGCCCGATCCGCCGCTCACGGGCACGATGGTGAAGCCGGTGACGCCCGCGTCCACCAGAGCCTCGGTCAGATGCCCTTCCATCACCGACTCAATGATGATTTCAACCCGTTTCGCTGGATACAAGTCCATGATGTCACCCTGCCATCACCAGTTCGGCCGCAGTTATATACAATGGAATTCCCAGGATCAAATTAAAGGGGAAAGTGATGCACAATGACAGCGTCAGGTAGACGGCTGGATTTGCCTCCGGCAATGCTACGCGCATGGCTGCCGGTACGGCGATGTAGGAGGCTGAGGCTGCCAACACCATCAATAATGTTACGCCACCCAGCGACAACCCGAGCGCCAGCCCCGCGAGCAGACCAAAGAGACTGCTCACCAGGGGCATGGTGATACCAAACACCAATGCGCCGGCAGACACCACCCGCTGGGCCTTGTACAGGCCCCGCCCGGCAACGAGTCCCATGTCCAATAGAAACAGGCAGAGTAAGCCATGGAACGGGGCAGTGATGAACGGATCGATTTGCCGCTTGCCCTCCTCTCCGGTGATCCAGCCGATGACAAATGCGCCCACCAGAAGGATGATTGAACCGTTGAGCATGACCTCGCGCCAGAGGTGGCTGTCCTGCTGGCGGCTCTCCGGCCTGGCGCGGGATATCAGCCAAAGTGCAGTGAGGATCGCCGGTGCTTCCATGGCGGCGGCCACCGCAACCATGTATCCTTCGTAGCCGATGCCCTGCGAGTCGAGGATGGTGCTCGCGGCGACGAAGGTGACGATGGAGATCGAGCCGTAGTGTGCGGCAACTGCGGCGGCATCCACGACCGACAGGCGGGTGAGCAACCGCAGCAAGCCGTATGCCACAAAGGGCAGCGCTGCCGAGAGGATGATGCCGGCCAGCAGCGCCAGGGCCAACTCCAGGTCGGCACCGTGGCTTGAGACGTTGGCACCGCCCTTGAAGCCGATAGCGAACAGAAGATAGACCGACAACCCCTTGGCGATGGCTTCCGGAATATTGAGGTCGGATCGGACCAGTGCGGCAGCAAGGCCTAGAACAAAGCTCAATATGATGGGGGACAACAGATTTTGTTGTGCAAGTGCAAGAATGCCATCCATGCCTTCGCCTGACCCACCCGCCCGTATCGACAACTCTTCCACCGACCTCGCCAATAGGACGGGGAATGAGAACTCGATTGCACGCAACCGGAAGACGCTGCCGTCGGCGCCTTGCTGCAATGCGATAAACGTATCGCACGCGCATTACGGAATGTTGCAGGTGGTGTCCACGGAAAAACTCCCTAGAGCGGAAAACGCCCGGGTAATCATCCCTCTAGTAGAGAGTTCGGGACACAGGTGGCGCCTGTGGGCGCGCGGACACTGCCTCGGCCGATCCGCAGAAAGTGGCGTGATGCCCTCAGTCGCCGGCTTGCAGGTACGCCTTGAGATCCATGTCCAGCGCCACGTGGTCGGTCATCAATACCGAAGCGACGAGGTCGGCCCCGTCGGCGATCTCCCGGATCGACGGCGAGCCATGGGCAACGGCGGTCGCGAAAACGGTCAGACGGTGCAGCAGTTGGCGATGCTGATCCGCGTGGTGGCGGGCGTTGGGGTACTCGGTGGGTGCGAACAGCGCTTCTTCCCTATGAAAATGCCGGCCGATCGCGACCAGAAGTCCGGCGCTGACGGTGCGGCACTGGTCGATCCGGCCTAGGGCGCAGGCTTCGTGCAGGCGCTCGATGCGATCGTGAATATCGCGGTGGTCGGCATCGATGGACCCGATGCCCGTGCGGCACAGCGAGAGCCACGTGGTATCGAGGATGAACCTGTTCGAACTGCCGCCCATGACGGCGCGATTAGAATGGCTCTCATCATAAGGAAACGTAAACGCTCTCGCCCCGATGGCTCGGCCGTTCGGCGTGGCGGTGGCGGCCGGGTGTGGCGGCCGGCTCTGGCGCCGCGTGGACGCCGTGATACAGTGCCGGGATACACAGTGCCGGGATACAGTGCCGGGGCGATCACGGCCGACGTCGCGGCGCAGGATCGGGTACTGCATTCTCCGGGATTGGATGAGGCTTCGGATGCGCGAGCCGAGATCGTTGCTGGTGCCGCTGGTCGATGCCGTGGCGGGCGTGCGCGTGCTCTGCGTCGGTGACGTGATGCTCGACCGCTACGTGGCCGGCACGGTGGAGCGGGTATCACCCGAGGCGCCGATCCCGGTCCTTACCGTGACCGGGCAGTCGGAGATGCTGGGCGGCGCCGGCAACGTTATCCGCAATCTGGCGGCACTCAACGCCAGTCCGCACTTGGTCGCTGCCGTGGGCAACGACGCGGCCGCCACAACGATCGCCCGGCAGTTGACGGCGCTCCACGATAGTGTGTTCACGCTGGTGCCGGAGGCGTCACGTCAGACCGCCGTCAAGGTGCGGTACCTGGCCGGTGGTCAGCAAATGCTGCGCGCCGACCACGAAACGCGCGCGCCTCTGGGGGAAGCCGCGCGGACGGCCGTGCGGGAGGCGGTAACCACCATGATGCCCGATGCGGCGGCGGTGGTGCTGTCCGATTACGGCAAGGGAGTGCTGGCGGAAGGCATCGCGGCGGAGGTGATCGCGGCTGCGCGCGCCGCGGCCAAGCCGGTCATCGTGGATCCCAAGGGCCGGGACTTCGGCCGCTATGCCGGGGCGGATGTGATCACGCCGAACCGGCTCGAGCTGTCGGAAGCGGCGTCGATGCCGGTGGCCACGGTCGACGATGTCGTGCGCGCAGCGCAGGCGCTGCTCGACGCCCACGGGTTCGGAGCCGTGCTGGCGACCCTTGGGAAGGATGGCATGGCGCTGGTCCCGCAAGGTGGCGCACCGCTTTTGCTGGCGGCGGAAGCGCGCGAGGTGTTCGACGTCTCGGGTGCCGGTGACACCGTGGTTGCCACCCTGTCGGCGGCGCTTGCTGCCGGTGCACCGTTGGCCGACGCGGCGGCGCTGGCCAATGCTGCCGCGGCCATCGTTGTCGGCAAGGTGGGAACCGCGGTGGCCTATGCCTCGGAACTGGTGGATGCGTTGCGTCACCAGGACATCTCGGCCGCGGAAGCCAAGATCGTCACACCGGGTTCGGCCCGGGACTGGACGGAAGGATGGCGCCGGCGATCCCTGAAGGTGGGCTTCACCAACGGCTGTTTCGATCTGCTCCACCCGGGCCACGTCTCCTTGCTGGCGCAGGCACGCCGGGTCTGCGATCGCCTGATCGTCGGGCTCAACAGCGATACCTCGGTGGCACGTCTCAAGGGACCCGGTCGCCCGGTTCAGGGCGAGGCCGCGCGGGCCACCGTGCTGGCGTCCCTGGCCGACGTGGACATGGTGGTGATCTTCGCCGAGGACACGCCGCTCCGGCTCATCGAAGCCTTGCGCCCGGATGTCCTGATCAAAGGGGCGGACTATCGTCTCGATCAGGTGGTCGGCGCAGACTTGGTCCGGGGTTGGGGCGGGTCGGTTGTGCTCGCGCGCATCGAAGCCGGCCACAGCACCACCGCCACCATCGCGCGCCTGTCGACGCACTAGCCCGTGAACCCAAGGGCCCGGCGGCCCGGGTCTGCGACCCGCCGGCCTCGCCGCCGGGCAACGCTTCCTTAGCACCTTGCCCGTATCAAGGAAGGGTTGCGGCTGGACGGAGCGGGGAGCGAGCGAACGGCGGGTGCGGATAGCCGATCGCGCCATCTCCGGACCTGGAGTGAGGACTGGTTCCGTGTTTCCCACACAGACCAATGCAGACGTGGCCAACACCAATGCAGGTGTGTCCAATGAACGTTACGATCCTGCCTGGGTCAGGACCCCACGCGGGCGGTACTTCCGGCTGGTCCACCTCGACCCCGAAGCGGAGGACCTGAGCGGGGCCGGTGGCGTTCTGGTGGTGTGGCATGCCGGGCTCTGGCCCGCCTGGGTTTATGTGGCGGCTGCCAGCGACTTGGCCCGGGCCCTGCACCACCTTGCCGACGACGACGACATCATGAGCTACGAGGCCAACGGGGGGCTTTACGTCACCTGGTCCTTCCTGCGCCCGGAGTATCGGGACGGCGTCGTCGCGTATCTCGTGGAACGCCTGCGGCCCAAGGTCCTTCCCAACCCGGCCGCTGCCAACGCCGTGCCGATCCCGGTGCTGTCGCCGACCGATCCGACCTGAGGCCGGCGACGGCCTGCGTCAGGCCGCCGCGGGCTGGGTTCGTTCGACGATGTCGATGATATCCCCGATGATCGTGTTGATATCGAAATCCTTCGGCGTGTAGACCCGCGACACGCCCGCCTCGATCAGGGTCTTCGCGTCTTCCGGCGGGATAATCCCGCCGACCACGACCGGGACGTCGGTGAGGTCTGCTTCGCGCATGAGCCCCATCACCTCGGTGACCAGGGCCACGTGGGAACCGGAGAGGATGGACAGTCCGACCACGTGCACGCCCTCCTCCAGAGCGGCATCCACGATCTGCTGCGGGGTGAGGCGGATCCCTTCATAGACCACCTCCATGCCGGCGTCCCGGGCCCTGAGCGCGATCTGCTCGGCACCGTTGGAGTGCCCGTCCAGCCCGGGCTTGCCCACCAGGATCTTGATGCGGCGGCCGAACTTGTCGGTCAGCCCCTGCACGCGGCCGCGAACGTTCTGCAAAGCCGCGGCATCGGTGGTGACGGCGGCTTGGCCCACGCCGGTCGGAGCGCGGTACTCGCCGAAAATTTCCCGCAGGCAGCCGGCCCATTCCCCGGTGGTCACCCCGGCGTGGGCACAGGCGATCGAGGGTGGCATGATGTTGCGGCCTTCCTTGGCCGCCGTGGCGAGGTCGGTCAGGGCGGCGTCCACCTTGGCTTGGTCGCGGCTTTCGCGCCAAGCCTGGAGGCTCCGGATCTGGTTCGCCTCGCTGCCGGGATCGATGGTCATGATGCTGCCGGCGCCGGTGGAGAGCGGCGACGGCTCGGCCTCGACGAACTTGTTGACGCCCACGACCACCTGAGAGCCTTCCTCGATGGCAGCGAGCCGCTTGGCATTGGACTCCACCAGGCGCTGCTTGAGGTAGCTGGATTCCACGGCACGGACGGCGCCACCCACCTCGTCGATGCGCTTCAGTTCCTCCCGCGCCTCGTACTTGAGAGACTCCACCTTCTCGGCGATCACCCGTGAGCCGTCGAACAGGTCATCATATTCCAGCAGGTCGGTCTCGAACGCCACGATCTGTTGCAGCCGGAGCGACCACTGCTGGTCCCACGGGCGCGGCAGGCCCAGCGCCTCGTTCCAGGCCGGAAGCTGCACGGCCCGGGCGCGGGCATTCTTCGACAGGACCACGGCCAGCATTTCCAGCAGGATGCGGTAGACGTTGTTCTCCGGCTGCTGTTCGGTCAGGCCGAGGGAATTGACCTGCACCCCATAGCGGAAACGCCGATACTTGGGATCGGTAATGCCGTAGCGCTGTTCGGTGACCTCATCCCACAATTCGGTGAAGGCCCGCATCTTGCAAAGCTCGGTGATGACGCGGATCCCGGCATTACAGAAGAAGCTGATGCGCCCCACCACCTGCGGCATCTCCGCCTCCGGTACCTGGCCCGAGGCCTTGACCGCATCGAGGACGGCAAGCGCGGTCGCGAGGGAGAAGGCCAGTTCCTGCACCGGCGTCGCGCCGGCTTCCTGAAGGTGGTAGGAGCAGACGTTGATCGGGTTCCACTTGGGAACTTCTTTGTACGTAAAGCAAATCATGTCCGAGGTCAGGCGCATGGAAGGAGTCGGCGGGAAGATGTAGGTGCCGCGCGACAGGTATTCCTTGATGATGTCGTTCTGGGTCGTGCCCTGCAGCTTGTCGCGCGCGATGCCCTGACGTTCCGCCGCCGCGATGTACAGCGACATCAACCAGGCCGCCGGCGCATTGATGGTCATGGAAGTATTCATTTGATCGAGGGGAATGCCCTCGACCAGTGTCTCCATGTCGCCCAAGTGACAGACCGGCACGCCCACCTTGCCGACTTCGCCGCGGGCCAGGACGTGATCGGAGTCGTAGCCGGTCTGGGTCGGCAGATCGAAGGCAATGGAGAGACCAGTCTGACCGCGTGCAAGATTCTTGCGATAAAGCGCGTTGGACTCCTTCGCCGACGCGTAGCCGGAATAGGTGCGGATCAACCACGGCTTGTCACGCGGTGGGGCTTGCTTCCGTGCTGCGGTCGCTAGTGTCTCGGTCATGATCCTCCCTCCTCCTCGGACCGTGCGTGCGCGCACGGCGCGGGTGCAATCCCTTGGCAAAGCGCCGCATCCGGGCGCTGTCACAAAGCCTACGTTAGCAAATTGTGCATTGCGAAAAAAGAGCCAAGCAGCTACAACGATTCTTCGGCTGGTGACCAAGCGCCGCCGATGCTGCGGATACCGGGGGGCGAAAGGCCAAGGGTGCTCTTCGCGTGAAGCGGTGGACGGCGATGCGCTTGCGGCAAAAACCAGAGAACACTTTTAACCGCTCGCGGAGGGAACAGAATGCCTAAGGAACTCTACGACATCGGTGATGCGCCGCCTCTCGGAGAAGTGCCGGCGAAGATGCACGCTTGGCTGATCCGTGCGGAGCGCTTTGGTCAGCCGACGACGGCGTTCCAGAAAGAGGTGATCGACGTTCCCGACATCAAGGACGACGAAGTCCTGGTCTACGTCATGGCCGCCGGCATCAACTATAACAACGTGTGGGCGGGCCTCGGTCTTCCCATCGATGTCATCAAGGCCCGCAACAAGCAGGGCGAACCCGAAGATTTCCATATCGGCGGCAGCGATGCCTCCGGGATCGTCTACAAGACCGGCAAGGGCGTCACCAACTTGAAAGTGGGTGACGAGGTGGTGGTCCACTGCGGCAAGTGGAGCCAGGACTGCCCCATGGTGAAGGCTGGTGTCGATCCGATGTATTCCCCCACCTTCCGGATCTGGGGGTACGAAACCAACTACGGCAGCTTCGCCCAGTTCACCCCGGTGCAGGCGCACCAATGCATGCCGAAGCCGGCCCACATGACCTGGGAAGAGGCGGCGGCCTACACCCTGGTGGGCGCCACGGCGTGGCGGATGCTGCACGGCTGGCCCGAGCACAAGATGAAGCCGGGTGACCCGGTGCTGATCTGGGGCGGTGCCGGCGGCCTTGGCTCCATGGCGATCCAGATCGTCAAGGCGGCGGGCGCAATCCCCATCGCGGTGGTCTCCGGCGAGGACAAGATCGATTACTGCATGCAGCTGGGCGCCAAGGGCTGCATCAACCGAAAGAACTTCGACCATTGGGGGATGCTGCCCCATTGGAAGGACTCGGTGGGATATGCCAACTGGCTCAAGGGCGTACGGAAGTTCGGCTCGGCGTTCTGGGAAGTCCTGGGCGAGAAGCGGGCCCCCACCATCGTGTTCGAGCATCCGGGCGAATCCACCATCCCGACGTCCATGTTCCTGTGCGAGACCGGCGGCATGGTGGTGATCTGCGCCGGCACCACCGGCTACAACGCCACCGTCGACCTGCGCTACCTGTGGATGCGGCAGAAGCGGGTTCAGGGCTCCCACTTCGCCAATGACGACCAAGCATACGCGATGAATGATCTGGCACTGAAGGGCATGCTTGATCCCTGCATGTCCCGGGCGTTTCCCTACGACGACATCCCGACCGTGCATCAGTTGATGCATGACAACCTGCATCCCCACGGCAACATGGCGGTGCTGATCTGCGCACCCGATTTCGGGCTGGGCAAGACCGCCCAGGCGCCGCGCATGCAGCCGCAGGCCACCCTGCCCGCGGACGATCGCCATGACACCCCGCATCCGTATCCGCTGTCCGCGCCGCTTCCCAGCGTCGATGGCGCCATCGAGGAGATCACCATCGTCGATGACGGCACCAAGGTGCGCGATCACATGCATCCGGGAATCATCTCCTGTGACCGCTCGGACAAACTGTTGGAGGCGGCCAAGCGGATGGTCGACAGCGACGTGCACGCGCTCGTCGTGATCGAAGGGGATCGCGCCGTCGGCGTGTTGTCGCAGACGGACATCGTGCTGGCACGGCAGGGGCGCACGATCGACGACGTCAAGCGGTTCACCGTCGGCGACTGGATGACCGAGGGCTGCGCCACCGTGGACGTCGGCGACCCCATGAGCCGGGCGATCACGGCCATGATGAAGCAGCGCATCCATCGCTTGGTGGTGACGGAGGGCGGGAAGCCGGTGGGTGTCCTGTCCATGACCGACATTGTCCGCAAGGCGATGGTGACGTGATGCCTGACGACGGCGCGATTTGCGCCTTGTCACCCGCCGCGGCCACGGTCACATAAGAGGGTTGAAGATCTTGCCCCATTTGTCGATCGGACCGTTTGCCCGACCGGGTCGGCTGGTGACCGATGTGAAGTGCGATAGGGGCCGGATGCATCCGGCCCCTTTTGTTTCAGACCAAGTGGATTGTTAGGGAGAGGAAAACACCATGGATGCCGCAGCCCTTGAGAAGACTCCGGCGACCGAGACCGCGATCGTTGTTCCCGACCTGATCCCCACCTGCGAGGATGCGTACAGCGCGGCCCAGCATCTGCTGGTGGAGGTGCGCAAGAATGTGTCGCACATGGTGATCCGCAATGGCCGGATTCAAGCCGACCTGGTGGATCAACATCAATTCGCCGCCCATGGCTATGCCTGGCTTGCCACCTATGTGTCCGCCTTGCGGGCGATGCTGGCCTGGGCGGAACGCCTTCAGGGGGAGGGCAAGCTGGGTGAGCTGGAAGCGCTCTACCTCCAGTCTGCGTTCGGGGAATACCTGGGTCAGATGGTTGGCGGCATCCCGATGTCGCAGGTAGAACTGGTACGGCCCAACGACATGGGCGTGTCCGACGACGCCGTGCACGCTTTCTTCGTTCCGGCGGTAGCCACCCTGATCAAGCGCGGCAACACCGATGCGGTGCGGATGCGCATCGCGGCGCTGATCGCCGATCACCAGTTCGGCAATCTCGGCCTCGAAGAAACGGACGAGATGATCCGTGACCAGTTCCGCCGCTGGAGCGAGGAGAAGGTGGTGCCGTTCGCCCATGGCTGGCACGAGCGCGACGAGCTGATCCCGATGGAGATCATCGAGGAAATGGCCGAACTGGGCGTGTTCGGACTGACCATCCCGGAGGAGTTCGGCGGCCTCGGCATGAGCAAGCAGGCCATGTGCGTGGTCACCGAGGAATTGAGCCGCGCCTACATCGGCGTCGGTTCCTTGGGCACCCGATCAGAGATTGCGGCTGAGCTGATCCGGCTCGGCGGCACCGACGATCAGAAGGCCCATTTCCTGCCCAAGCTGGCTTCGGGCGATATCCTGCCGACGGCTGTGTTCACCGAGCCCAACACCGGGTCCGACCTGGGGTCGCTGCGGACCCGGGCGGTGCGTGACGGCGACGTCTACCGTGTCACCGGCAACAAGACCTGGATCACCCACGCCGCCCGCACCGACCTCATGACCCTGCTCGCCCGGACCGACCCCAACGAGAAAGGGTACAAGGGCCTCAGCATGTTCCTGGCCGAAAAGCCCCGCGGCACCGACGAGAATCCGTTCCCGGCCGAGGGCATGACCGGCGGCGAGATCGAGGTGCTGGGCTACCGCGGCATGAAGGAATACGAGATCGGCTTCGACGCCTTCGAGGTGCCGGCGGCCAACCTGCTCGGCCGAGCGGAAGGCAATGGCTTCAAACAGTTGATGGCCACATTCGAGAGTGCCCGCATCCAGACCGCGGCGCGGGCTGTGGGCGTGGCCCAGAACGCTATGGAACTCGGCCTGCAGTACGCGCAGGAGCGGGTCCAGTTCGACCGCCCGATCTTCCAGTTTCCCCGCGTTGCCGGCAAACTCGCCTGGATGGCGGTCGAAACCATGGTGGCCCGCCAAATCACCTTCGACGCCGCCCGGCAGAAGGACCTGGATCAGCGCTGCGATATCGAGGCCGGGATGGCCAAGCTGCTGGCCGCCCGGGTGGCTTGGTCCAGCGCCGACAATGCCGTCCAGATCCACGGCGGCAACGGCTACGCGCTGGAGTACCCGATCTCCCGGGTGCTGTGCGACGCCCGCATCCTCAACGTGTTCGAGGGGGCGGCCGAGATCCAGGCGCATGTGATCGCTCGCGGCCTGCTCGCGTCCCGAACCTGAGCGGATGCCCCCGGACCGGCACGCAAAACCTTGCGGCGCCGGTCCGGGGCTCGATCTCGACCGTGACAAACCGCCGGGGCGATGCCATATCTCGACCATGCAAACGATACTCCCTTTCCTTCTCGTCGGGGCCATGCTGGCCACCGTCGGAGCCCTGTTTGCCGGCGTGATCGGGTTCGCGTTCAACATCGGCAGCAAGCATTCGACCCGTCTGATGACGGCGCGCGTGATGCTGCAGGGCTTGGCGTTGGCCGTGTTCGGGCTGATGGCCCTGATCTCGATGACCTGACCCGGTCTTTCAGGGGGATGTGATGGTTACGCTGACGAAAATCTACACCCGCGGTGGGGATCAGGGTCAGACATCCCTGGGCGACGGCACCCGGGTGGCCAAACATGACCTGCGTGTGGCCGCCTACGGGACGGTGGATGAAGCCAATGGCGTCATCGGGCTGGCGCGGCTGCACACCGAAGGCGAGGCGGATGCCATGCTGGCGCGCATTCAGAACGATCTGTTCGATCTCGGCGCCGATCTGTGTACGCCGGACACCGGGCGCAAATCCGAGGGCGCGCTTCGCATCGTCGATGCCCAGGTGGAGCGGCTGGAGCGGGAGATTGACGCTCTGAACGGCGAGCTCGAGCCTCTCTCTTCGTTCATCCTGCCGGGCGGATCGGCGGCCTCCGCCTATCTGCATCTGGCCCGGACGGTGGCGCGCCGGGCGGAACGCCTGGCAACGCGGCTCGGCGAGGTGGAGCCCGTCAATCCGGCGGCGATCCGCTACCTCAACCGGGTTTCCGACCACCTGTTCGTGCTGGCCCGCTCCCTGAACGACAAGGGCAAGGCGGACGTTCTGTGGGTCCCCGGCGGAAGCCGGTGACTCCGGCGAAACGGTGACCGGCGTGTCGCACCGGGAAGTGCCGGGGCACCGTCAGCCCCCGACCTGAAGATGGTCCTGGCCGAGAGCCCGCGGGTATTCGTCTGCCAGGCTCGCAAGCGCGTCGGCGTAGCATCGCTCCAGCGCCGCAATGATTTCCGCCTCACTGACCGCGACGACGCCGGCACCCCGCAAATCATCGGCCACCTTGGCCACTACGTGATCCGTACCCGGTCGCTCGAGGTTGAGCGCGACCAATGCCTTGGCGTAAGATGCGGCATCTTCGGGCGCGAGGCCCATGCGGTCCGCGGCCCACAGGCCAAGCAGTCGGTTGCGCCGTGCCTGCGCCTTGAAGCGCAGCTCTTCGCTCAGCTTGTAGCGCGCTTCGTGGCCGCGCTCCCGCTCACGCAAGGTGTCCGTCATCGTGCTTTGCGATCCGTTAACCGCTATGCCCGTCAAGGGATTTAGGCCGGCGACGCGGACCCTGCAATGAGGCGCGGGCAGCCCCCCATCGGCCCGGGCGTCGGTGGCCGGGCACGTCCGGTGCCCTTTGCACCGTTATGTGCACTGTTATGTGTACCGTTGTCTTCCTTCTGAGGCCGGGCCATCCCTGGCCGCTGCTGCTGGCGGCCAATCGGGATGAAATGGCGGACCGCCCGTGGCTGCCGCCGGGGCGGCACTGGCCCGACCGTGCGGATGTGACCGCAGGCAAGGATGTCCTGGCCGGAGGGACTTGGTTCGGCCTCAACGACGCCGGGGTGGTGGCGGGCGTGCTCAACCGCATCAACACCCTGGGCCCGGCGCCGGGCCTCAGGAGCCGGGGTGAATTGCCGCTGGAGGCCCTCGATCATGCCGACGCGCGCAGCGCCGCCGAGGCGCTGGCCGCGCTCGACCCCGATGCCTACCGGCCGTTCAACCTGTTCGTCGCCGATGCGCGAGAAGCGTACTGGATCCGCGCCACCCATGCCGAAGGCGGCGTTGCCGGTCACGGCCGGCTCGATGTCTTCCCGATCCCAGCGGGTTGTTCCATGCTCACGGCCTACGACCTCAACGACACCGGTTCGCCCCGCATCGGCCGCCATCTGCCGCGTTTCCGGCACGCCGCGGTGCCGGACCCGGAACGGGACGACTGGTCCGGTTGGACCGCCCTCATGGCCGACCAAAGCCACGATCCCGCGGTCGGCCCCGGCGGCGCCATGACGGTGGTCACGGAAACGGGCTTCGGCACCGTCAGCTCCACCCTTCTGGCCCTCCCGGGCGTGGGACGATGGGGCGTCAAGCCGGTGTGGCGGTTCGCCGCCGGCCGGCCTTCGGAAGCCCCCTATCGGCCGGTCTCGGGCGCGCGCGAAGCACCGGGGCACTCGGCGCAACCGGCGCCATCATAACGGTCGAAGCGGACGACGACGGCCGGATTCGGGCTCCCCTTTGGACCGGGCTCGCTTCACGCCGGTGGCGGCGCGTCAGCGTCGCTGAAATCATCCCGGGTGAACAGCGCGATCAGATCGATCCCTTCGGCGGCCAGGGCCTCCCGCGCGCCTTCAAGGCGATCGATCACCACGATGGCATAGGCCACTTCGCCGCCGGCGGCGCGGACCGCGCGGGCCGCCTCCAGGGTGGAGCCACCGGTGGTGGTCACGTCCTCCAGCAGCACCACCCGGGCGCCGGCATGAAAGTATCCCTCGATCAGGCTCCCGGTTCCGTGGGTCCGGGCTTCCTTTCGCACGAAGAAGCCGCGGAGCGGCATGTCCGGATGGCTCCGGACACAGACGGCAGCAACGATCGGCACCGCGCCCAAGGCCATGCCGCCGATGAGGTCCGGTGGATCGGCCTTGAGGCGTTCCAGCATCGCATCGCCGATGAGGCTGGCCGCTTCGGGGTCAAACAGCGGCCGCTTGACGTTGAAGTAATAGGAACTGGCGCCACCGGAGGACAACTTGACCGACCGGCCGGTGATGAGCGCCTGGTCCTTGAGGATGGCGCGGAGGCGCTCCCGGCGGGCGGCAGGATCGCTGTCGTGGTCAGCGGACATGATGCGTGTCTTGAAGAGTTGGCCGATCGGCGGCGTGGTGGTCGCCTCGGTGGCCTTGATAGACCTTACGGCCCCCGGCCGCAATCGGAACGCCTCTGGCCTCGTATCTGGTCGTCCACCTGCCTACGCTCCTTCTTTCTGGCAGCCGGGACAGAACCAAGTACTGCGGCCCGATACGGTGATCTTGTCCAACGGCTCGCCGCATCGCGGGCAGGTTTCCCCGGGACGCTTGTGGTGCAGGAGCCATGACCCTGGCAAGCGGTCGGGATCGGCTTGGCGCGCGATCGCCTCATCCAGAATGTCGTGCATGGCGCGGTACAGGCGGCCACATGTCTTCGCGTCGAGCTTGCGCGGTTCGGCGCGCGGATGGAGCCTGGCCCGGAACAGGATTTCATCGACATAGACATTGCCGAGGCCGGCGATGAACGCTTGGTCCATCACGGCCGGTTTCACCGTGCCCCGTCGATCGGCCATGAGCTTGCAAAACCCGCTCTCGTCCAGGGCCGGATCCAGGGCGTCCGGGCCGAGCTCGTTGTCGGCGATGAACGCATCCGGATCGTCGACCAGGCCGATGGTGCCGAGGCGGCGCCGGCAGTCGTAGGCAAGCTGGTAGCCGTTGTCGAACCGGAGGAGCAGGCGCGTGTGATCGGGCCGCTTGTCGTCATCCCGGAAATACCGGAGCCGACCGGTCATCCCGAAATGCAGTCTGAGCCAGCCGTCGCCGCTCACGTGCACAAACAGATACTTGCCGTGACGGCGCGTCCGCTCGAGCGATTGGCCGCTTAGCCGCCGGGCGAGGGTGACCGGCGCCATTCCCTTCAACTCCCGCTCGGCATCCACCTCCACCGTCTCGATCGGCTGATGCAGCGCGGTCGCATCCACGTAACGCTTGAAGGTCTCGACGTCGGGCAACTCGGGCACGACGGCAGGTCTCTGTTCTCTGGAAACGGTATCGTGGCACCATTCTCCAAACGCGCCGCCGGCCCAATCACATGGGTTAAGGTCGCAGCGGCGCCTCCGCCTCCACCGGCGCCGGAGTCTCCACCGGCTGCACCA
>REEP01000028.1 GCA_007695045.1 Rhodospirillales bacterium
AGCGGGAGAGGGAGGGGCCCGTCCGGCCGGCAGGCCGGATGGGAGGGTGAGGGTTCGTGACAGAAATTTCGGGGAGAATTCCGGGTCGACGGCGCAGCCCCGGCCCGCAGGGGATTTGTTCTTACGACCCCTCACCCAACCTCTCCCCCTCCGGGGGAGAGGGGTTCCTGCGAGCCCCTCGCCCGCGAAGCGGGAGAGGGAGGGGCCCGACGCTCCCCCAGGAGCGACGGGAGGGTGAGGGTTCGTGGGAAAGGGCGCAGCCTCGCTAAGAAAGAAAGGCCTCCTCTTCGGGGGTGGTACTGCGGCCGACAATGGCATTGCGATGGGGAAAGCGGCCGAACCGGGCGATGATGTCCCGATGCCGCTTGGCATGCTCGAGCCAAACCGGGTGGCCGAGACGTTCGAACAGCGCCACCGCGCGCTCCTGATCCTCCGGATCTTCCGAGTGCTCGAACGGCAGATAGAGGAACAGGCGCTGCACCGACGTGAGCACCCGGTCGAAGCCGCGGTCGATCAGCCGACGTGCCGCACGCCGCGCCGCCGCGTCGCCGGCAAAGGCGGCGGCCGTGCCGCGGTGGACGTTGCGCGGGATCTGGTCCAGCAGCAGGACCAGGGCCAGCGTGCCTGCCGGAGTCGCCGCCAGGTGATCGTGCTCACCCGCCACCGCCCGGTCCGAGCAGGCGCCCAACGCCTCGGCGCAGGCGCGATCGAAGGCCTCGTCCTCCGCGAACCATTCCGGGCGCTCGCTCCCATTGCGGCCCGCATCGGGGCCGAACCAGAAGCGGAGCACGTCCACGACGGTCGTCTCCGTTTCGCTCAAGCCGATCACCGCAGCGCATCCGACCTTATTGCATCCGACCTCATTGAAGCGGCGAGAATTTGCGCCGCACGCGGATGCTCGATGCCCTCCAGGGCATCTCGTGCGGCCTCCGCCAGTTCTGGCACGGTTCGTGCGATCCTGCCAAGGAGGATGATGCAGGCTTCGTCGGCAACGGCCACGATGGCCTCGATCACCACCCCGGTCGGCCGGTCGCGCAGAAGCCCGGCCAGCGGCGCACGGGCTTCCGGCCGGCCGAAGCGGCCGAGGGCGCAGGCGGCGGCGCAGCGAACCTCGGCCTCGGTATCGGCCATGAGTTCGTACAGCGCCGCAAGGATACCGGGCGTCGCGCGGACGCAGCCGCACGCATCGGCACGGATGCGGGAATCGTCATGGCGCAACAGGATCAGGGCCAAGTCCGCGGGCAGATCGACGCCCAACTGCCGCGCCGCAGCCATGGCAGGCACCAGACCCGGACCCTGCACCACCCGGGTAGCGATCAACCCGGCCAGCGAATGGCGCGCGACCGGACCGCCGATCCCGGCCAGCGCCGTCACCGCCGCGACCTGTTCCGGTATCGCCCGGTCGGCACCAAATCCGACAAAGCGCCGGCACAGCCTTTCCAGCGCGGGCACCGCCGCGGAAAGCCGGCGCCGCGCGGCTTCGGCGGCGAGTGCGGACGCGTCGGTCAGGCCGGCATCGGGGATCGCCTCGATCAGCGCGTCATCGCCGAGCGCCGTTGCCCTCGGGCCGGGTTGCGACAGGATGTCGCATGACGACGGGCCCCATGACCGGCGATCACCGGCCCGGGTTTCCCCATGGGTAAACAGGTCGAGTTGTCTTTCGGCCATGCCTCGCCTCCAGACCGACGCCACACCGCCCATGTTAGCCGAGGATGCACCCGGTATCAGCAAGCGTTGCACCGACGGTGTGGCCGGAAACGCGACTGCAGGCTCTTGCCGTGGCCCGGTGCGGCGCGCTACCTGTCGGCCATGCCCTCCCCCGTCCTCACCACGCCGTCCGGCCAGCCTTCGGAGCCCGCGGAGTCCCTGGTGCCGCGTCTCGGCACCCTCACCCTCGGCTGGCTGCCGCTTACCCTGCTGATCCTGGGCGTTCTCGCGGTATTCCGCATCGCCGTGCTGGTGCTGGCCGACTATACCCTCGGCCCGGATGAGGCCCAGTACTGGGCGTGGTCGACCGAGCCCGCGTTCGGCTACTACTCCAAGCCGCCGATGGTGGCCTGGATCATCGCCGCCACCACAAGCGTGTTCGGCGATGCCGAGTGGGCAGTGCGCCTGGGTGCCCCGCTGATCCACACCGGCACGGCGCTGCTGCTCTACGTCCTCGGACAGGACCTCTATGACCGGCGCATCGGCTTCTGGTCGGCGGTGGTATATGCCACCGGGCCGGCGGTATGGTTTTCCTCCGGGCTGATCACCACCGACGTGCCGCTCCTGTTCTTCGCCGCCCTGGCCCTGGTTGCGTTCAACCGCGCCCTGCGCCGCCGGAGCCTCGGCTGGGCCGCCCTGTTCGGAGCCGCCGTCGGCTTGGGCCTGCTCAGCAAGTACACCATGCTGTACCTGCCGGCATCGGCTTTTCTGTTCCTGGTGCTGAGCCGGGACGACCGCTGGATGCTGTGGAGCCGCCACGGCATTCTGGCCGCCGCCGTCACCCTTGTGCTGCTGGCGCCGAACCTGGTCTGGAACCTGCGCCACGGCCTGTCCACGCTTGACCACACCGCGGACAACTTCAACTGGGGCGCGGACCTGTTCAATCCGGACAAGCTGCTGGCATTCGTCGGCGCCCAGTTCGGCGTGTTCGGGCCGTTGCTGTTCGCCTTTCTCCTGGGCGGGCTGCTGTTCGGGCTGGTGACCATGCGCAGCCGCCGGCCCGGGCGAGCCGATCTGTTCCTGCTCTGCTTTGTCCTGCCGCTCCTGGCCGTGGTCATGGCCCAGGCGCTGCTGGTGCGCGCCCACGCCAACTGGGCCGCACCCGTCTACGTGGCGGCGACGGTGCTGGTGGTGGCCTGGGCGGCCCGCATCCCGCGCGCCTGGCCGGTCATCCCGGTCTCGGTGGGCCTGCACACGCTGCTGGGGCTCGTGCTCGCGACAGCCCTGCTGTGGCCGAACTTGGCCGAGGCGGTGGGTCGCGGCGGCGACTTCCGCCAAGTCCGGGGCTGGGACACCATCGGCGCCGCGGTGATGGAGGCCGCCGCCGCGGGCCATGACGGCCGGCCCTATGCCGTGGTTCTCACCGACCACCGCATGCTGCACGCGTCGCTGCTGTATTACGCCCGGCCGATGCCACAACCGCTGCGGATCTGGCATCCGGGCGGCACGCCGACCGACCACTTCCAGCTCACCACCCCGTTCCGGGGCGAGGGCGGAGGGCCGGTGCTGTTGGTCACGCCGTATACGAATAACGATTCCGGCGTACTCGGGCGGTTCGACCGGGTGGAGGCGCTGTCCGAGGTGACCGTCCCGACCGGCGGCCGGCGCAGCTTCACGGTGCGCCTGTTCGCGCTGGACGGCTACCGCCCGTCGACGCCCTGAGCCGGGTCGCGCCAGCGGCGGGCGAGCGTTGCCCTGAGCGGCCCGAGGTTGAAGCCGGCATCCCAGCCGGTGGCGATCAGTGTGTCCGGGTCCAGGTGATGGGCTTCGGTCAGGGCCCACAGCGCGGTGGAACGGTTGCCGCTGCGACAGAACATCAATACCGGGCCCTCCGCCTCGCCGAGTACGCGGCGCGCGGTCGCCACATCCGCCTCGGTGATCGCGCCTGAGACCACCGGGACATCCACGTAGCCGAGACCATGGCGCGCGGCCGCCGCCCGAATGGCCACGGCCGGCGGCTGCTCCGGGCTTTCGCCGTCGGGCCGGTTGTTGACAATGGTGCGGAAGCCCAGAGCCGCCAGCCGCGCCACGTCATCCTCGTCGATCTGTGATGCCACCGACACGTTCGGCGTCAACCGCCGCATCCGCTCCATCGCAACCTCCATCTCCAAACCTCGAAAAATCTGGTCGGAACAAGCTATCGGAAATCAGTTCGTCAGAACACGTCCAGCGGCAGCTTCAGATAGCGTGTGCCGTTGTCCTCCGGCGGCGGCAGGGCGCCTGCCCGCATGTTCACCTGCACCGAAGACAGCAGCAGCCGCGGCATGGCCAACGTCTTGTCCCGCGCCGTCCGCATCCTGACGAACGCTTCCTCGTCGACGCCCGCGTGGACATGGACGTTGCCGGCGCGCTGCGCCCCGACCGTGGTCTCCCACACGTAGTCATCGCGACCCGGCGCCTTGTAGTCGTGGCAGAGAAACATCCGGGTGGCGTCGGGCAGGGCCAGGATACGTTGGATCGAGCGGTACAAAGTTCGCGCGTCGCCGCCGGGAAAGTCGCAACGCGCGGTACCGTAATCCGGCATGAACAAAGTGTCGCCCACGAACGCGGCATCGCCGATCACGTAGGTCATGCAGGCCGGCGTGTGACCCGGCGTGTGCATCGCCCGAGCCGGCAGGCTGCCGATGGTGAACGTGTCGCCGTCGGCGAACAGCCGGTCGAACTGCCGGCCGTCGGTGGCGAAGTCCGGCCCGGCGTTGAACAGCTGGCCGAACCTCCGCTGCACCTGGGTGATCCCGGCCCCTATGGCGAGCGTCCCGCCGAGACGCGCCTTCAGACGGGGCGCCGCGCTCAGGTGGTCGGCGTGCACATGGGTCTCAAGCAGCCACTGCGTTTGAAGCCCGCGGCTCTGCACGAAGTCCACCAGCCGGTCGGCGGACCGATGACTCGTCCGCCCCGACGCCGGATCGAAGTCCAGCACCGGGTCGATCACCGCGCAGGCGCGGGTGGCCGGATCGGCGACCACGTAGCTGACGGTGAAGCTCGTCTCGTCGAGGAAGCCGGTGACCGCCGGGCCGTCCAGGGCGGCCCTTCCTGCCGCCGACATGCCCGCCGTCACCCTTTGCCGGCCGCGGCCGCCGCCGATGTGGGCCACGCGCGCCGGGCCAGGCGCCACGTCAACATGCCGGCCACCATCGCCCCGACGAACGCCAGCGTCTCCGCCGCACCGTACGCCAGTCCCGAAATCGCCGGCCCGGGGCAATAGCCGCCGAGGCCCCAGCCGATGCCGAACAGGGCGGCACCGCCGATCAAGGCCGGATCCAGATCGCGCCGGGTGGGCACCGCGAACGACGTCTCCAGCAGCGGCCGGTCGCGGCGCAGCACCAAGCGGTAGCCGGCGAAGGTCACCGCCACCGCGCCCGCCATCACCAGCAGCAGGCTCGGATCCCAGGTCCCGGCAATATCCAGGAAGTTGAGCACCTTGGCCGGGTTGATCATGGCCGAGACGCTGAGCCCGGCGCCGAACAGCAAACCGGCCGCGAGGCCGGCCAGGACACGCATCATCGCCCTATCCTCCGATGCCGTGGCGGATGATGAATACAACGGCGATGGCACTGGCCATGAACACGCCGGTGGCCACCAGGGACCGGGGCGCCAGCCGCGCGATGCCGCACACCCCGTGGCCGCTGGTGCAGCCGCTGCCGATCATGGTGCCGACCCCGACCAGGAAGCCGGCCAGCGCGATCCAGGGCAGGCCCATGGGGAACCAGATCGCCGGTGCCGTGCCGCTCGCCCAGGCCACCAATACCGGCCCGGCGATCAGCCCGGCCACGAATGCCGCCCGCCACGGCCAGTCGGCGGCCGGGGCCGGCGGCAGCAGGCTTCCGACGATGCCGCTGATGCCGGCGATCCGTCCCAGCAGCGCCAGCAGCAGCACCGCCGCGGCGCCGATCATGGCGCCACCGAGGAGCGCCGAGACAGGGGTGAACTCGGTCATGGTGTGGCATCCTTCTGAAGGTGTTCGCGGCAGTAGACCTCGTACAGGAACAGGATCAGCTGCCGCACGTCCCCTCGGACCAGGCTGTAATAGATCGTCTGGCCGTCCCGCCGGGTCCGGACGATGCCCTCCCGGCGCAGCAACGCCAGCTGCTGGGACACCGCCGCACTCTGCATCTGCAGCCTTGCCGCCAAGTCACCCACCGCCCGTTCCCCTTCCACCAGTTGGCACAGGATCATGAGCCGGCGCGGGCTCGACAACGTCTTCATCAGCGCGCTGACGCGATCCGCCGTGGCCGCCATGGCATCTATCTGCATAAGTACGAATATACGAATTTCGTAAGTTATCGTCAACCTGTCTGGGTCGGAGGTGGCCGTGGACACCTTTACGCTATTGCAGCATTTGACAATCCCTGATAGAATATAATAATAAGTTGTTCTATTCTCAGTGTCCATCGCACAAGAGGAGAGACGAATGTCGTTCCATGATGATTTGCTTTGGAAAATCTGGGAAATTGAGGAAGATGTTCGCAGACGACAACAGGAACAGGCCAGCTTAGAAAACAAATTGCGCCAAGCTTTAAGGGATACGGGGCGCGAACAAGCAGGACTTTTAAATCTGCCCTGCGGAGAGGATATAAAAAGAGAATATGATGCACATAGTTACTCAATTGATTTTTCGTCAAAGAGTTTCTATATAAACCTCTTGGGCAACCGGGACAAGAAGTTATTCCACGCCGGATTTACGTTGACTTCCGATGCCCAACCTGAATGCGGGAGCGCCTCTTGTGTTCATATAAATATTGATAATTTGCGATCATTCAGCGAGCTTCAGGCATCCGTATCGGCGGGCCGTGCTGAATTGATGATAAACAAGCGCCACGTCGACTGGGCTGATCTCCAGCATCCAAGCTCGGCGAGGATCCTACAGGACTACCAAAAAATTCTCCAGGACTGCATGGTCGCTTTTATCGAAAATATGAAGAGCAGCGAGGCGCGAAGTGCGTCGGATGCCCGCGGCGGCGGAAATGGCGGCGGCGATTCGTCGAAGAACGCGCTCGAGACCATCAATCGCATTTCTTGCGTATGTGCGACTGCCGGGTGGATTGGATTGGCGATCTGTGGTCCGACCTGCCTTGGAACGACCATTGCCTTGGCTGTCGATCCGTAAATCATAGAGCGGGGCCGACTGTTCAAATCGACTCGTCTGTCCACCCTCGACGGCGATCAGTGCATCGGACTGAGCCCCGGGTAAGGTGCCTCCCGGTCAGGCCGATGCCGCTGCCGAAGCGCCCTTGTGCCGCGCCGCGTCCTCCTGTTCCGCCACCATGTCCCTGTACGCGGCGTCGATGACGTCGGCGCCGTAGCGGCGCTCCAACCGGCGGATGGTGAAATGGCCTTGGGCGACCTCCTGGAAATGCCGCATGAACACCGCATTGATCAGGGCACCGCTGGCGGCACCCAAAACCGGCACCATCTTGGCCGCGGCGCTGTCCGAGATCACCGCGCCGAACCGAGCGGCCACACCGCGGACAAGGTTGACCCCCGCCGGCAAGGCCAGGGCCGCCGTGCCGCCATCCGCCACGGCGCGCGCCATCGGGGTGAAGTGCACGGCGAGCATGGCGCGAACCTCATAATAGCCGATCTCGGTATAGGTCACCTCAGGCGACCGCCCGCCGATGGCGAACACCTCCAGGCAGGCGAGCCGGCTTGCCGGGTCCTGCAAGTCCTCACCGTGCGCGCGGGCCACGTCGGCGATCGCGCGCAGCATCAGGATGGTGGCCACCGGCAGTTCCAGCAGCAGCGCCGGCATTCCGAAATAGCCGCCCACCGCGCCGCTTACCGTGGCCAGGGTGCGATGCGACACCCCGTTCACCCGGCCGGACGGCTGCTTGTGCAGGGAGGTGACGGCAACGGTCAGGGCGCGCCGGATGGCCCCCTCGGCGGCACCGTGCAGGCCGTCGTGCCAGCGCTGCGGCAGCAGGCGCAAGGCTTCCTCCACGGGCTTGCCGATGACGCTGGCGATCCGGGCCGCGAGGCTGGGATGCTCCAGCGCCTCGACCGCGGCGGCGAGGTCCGCCCGGTCGGCCGCGGCGAGCATGGTGATGGTTGCAGGCATCGCTGATCATCCATCCTTGCCGGCTGCCGCCCGAAGCAAGCGGGCAGCAGCCGCCGTCCCTACCGTGCACCATCGCGCCCGGCCCCACAATGCCCATGGGTCTGGCCGTTGTTGTGGCGGTTGTCCGGAAGCCCAACCGCGCCATCACGCCGCGCCATCACGCCGTCCCCTCCGCGCCCGGCCACTGTGCTGCTGCCTGAGGGATGCTGCCTGAGGGATGCTGCCTGAGGGATGCTGCCTGATGCTGGCAGGATTATTGTCCTTGACGCGAGAGCGCTTTTCGTGCGATCATGACCGGTTTTTCAACGGCCGCGCCGCAAGCAGCTTTTCGCGCCGAGGCCAAGTCATTGATTCTAAAGGCGAAAATCTCCAAAATGATAACAAATGATAACAAATGCATACATTGTCGCGCGCTGAAGCTCTGGTTTTCGTTTACTATCAAGGGGTTGGCTTGAAAAAGCTGGACCAAATCGCATCCGGATCGCATTTTTTCGGCCCATAAATGCACACAATGCGAACAACGCGCACGCCGCTTCGGCCGTGATGGCCGATGGGGATCATGCCATCGCCGGCTGCCGATGCCGGGCGGCGGGCGACGCCGCCGAGACCCACCACGCCGAGGCCCAGGCCCAGCAACAGGCTGGCCGGCTCCGCCACCGCCTGCGGATGGTCACGGCACGCAGGCAGCCGATGGCAAAAAGGGGTGGTGTTTGCCACCACCCCTCTGCTTTGACCGTGAAGCGTCCCGGGCCGTTGGATTTGCTGCGCTGGCCAACCGGGATTTGCGCTGTCGCGTGCGCGGGTCGTTATCGAGCCCTGGTCGAGCCCGCCGGTTCCCACGTTTCCCGAGTGATGCGCGGATCGTCCGCGCCGCACTCCCTGCTTGGTTGAGAGCTTATCGCACTGCCGCCTTTCCGGCGAGTGAATTTCCGGTGAACACTCGGTCGCCGCGTGCCCGGCCTCAACCGAACTTGTACAGGATGCCGAAGCCGCCGCGGGGATAGGCCCACTCGATCTCCTGCCCGGCGGCCTTGGCGACGATGCGGCAGGTACCGCACTCGAAGCAGCCGTCGAGGGTGCCGCTCAGTTGCCCATCCGGCTGCACCGACCAGCATCCGGCCGGGCAGATATCCACTAGCGTCCGGAGCGCGCCGGATGCCCTCAGCGGCTCGGCGATGCAGATGTGGGGGCGGCCTTCGTCCACCACATAACGGTTCTGGAACAGTTTTTCTTCGACCTTGACACTACTGATTTTCATCGTACGGCCCTCGCCAGTCTGAGTGCGTCACCCACGATACCCCGCAACGAACGGCCCTTGAGAAAGCTTTTGATGATCTGCCGTTCTTTTGTCCGCTTGTCGACTCCGTCCACGCGGAACCAGGTATCGGCGGCGCCGGCCAGCAACTTCGGGTATGTGGTGACGAACTGTTTGTTTCGATGCAGGACCTGAGGCAGGTCCCGGTACTTCCGCAGGTCTTTCATGACGTAGCTGTCTTCCAGACGCTTGCGGTACAGGGAGAGGTTGCGGCCGTTCATCGGCTTGCCCTCCCGCTTCAGGTCGATGACCGTGGCGGCCGCGATCCGGCCGGTGGTCATCGCCATGTTGGATCCCTCCCGGTGCAGGGAATTGACGAACTGCCCGGCGTCGCCGGCCATCAGCCAGC